>JAKQCW010000191.1 GCA_029558955.1 Chloroflexota bacterium | reverse complement strand
GCGGCCGGTTGCTCTGACGCGGGCGCGGCTGTGGGCGCCGGAGCCGGGCAGGCGGCGGCCACCAGGGCCACCATGACCAACAGGGCAAGCAAGACAAACCAACGGGTAGGGTGTCGCATGGAGCTCCTCCTTTGAGCGCCTTGGCAGAATCGCCCGACCGAAGCCGGGTTTCAAGGGACCTGCAACGAAAGGATCGAACAAACGCAGCGATGCCATTGCACTATACAGTAAGCGCCGCTGGCTGTCAATCCCAAATCGACGCCGCGCATGGCGGCAGACCGGGTGTCCTTCGGCGACCGGAGTTTACTCTGGTTCGCGCCGTGCTCAGACTGGACGCCACAAGCGCTGGCTTCGTTGTGCGCCCAGTCTCAGCCAACACTTTACCACAGGATAAGGGGCGAAACCATGACGCGTGTCATATCCCGTACCTTTTTTCACTCGAACTCCGCGCCCACAGCCGCCGCAGCACGCCGCGTGCGATAGGCGCGGCGGCCAATTGATGGTACAATCCCGCCAAATCGACTCCACGACTCGTCCGAGAACCGACAAGGAGGTCTGTTCATGCAGGTGGCAGAATTGATTCGCATCGCCCGCGGGGAGCAGCCGGCCGATCTGGTGCTGCGCCATGCCCGCCTGGTCAACGTTTTCTCCGGCCAGATCGAACATACAGACATCGCCATCGCCGGGACACAGATCGCCGGCATCGGCGCAGGCTATCAGGGCCGTCAAAGCATCGACCTGGCCGGCGCCTTTGTGGCCCCCGGCTTGATCGACGCCCACGTTCACATCGAGAGCTCCATGGCCACCCCGCCGCAGTTTGCGCGCGCGGTGCTGCCCACCGGCGTCACCACCGTGGTCACCGACCCCCACGAGATCGCCAACGTCCACGGCCTGGCTGGCATCCGTTTCATGCTTGATGCCGCCAGGGAGACGCCGCTGAGCATCTGGGTCAACCTGCCCTCCTGCGTGCCGGCCACCCAGATGGAGACCGCCGGCGCGACGCTGGAGGCGGGCGACCTGCTGAGCCTGCTGGATGATCCTGGCGTGCTGGGGCTGGCCGAGATGATGAACTATCCCGGCGTCGTCGCGGCCGCGCCCGCGGTGTTGGCCAAGCTTCGGGCCTTTCAGGGCCGGCCGTTGGATGGCCACGCGCCCGGCCTGGCCGGCCCCGCGCTGAACGCCTATGTGGCCGCGGGCATCGGCTCCGACCATGAATGCACCAGCGTGGCCGAGGCGGCCGAAAAGCTGGCCCGCGGGCTCTACATTCTCATCCGCGAGGCCACCAATGCCCACAACCTGGAGACGCTGTTGCCGCTGGTGACGCCGGCCAACAGCCGCCGCTGCTGCTTTTGCACCGACGACCGCCAGCCGGCCGATCTGCTGGACCAGGGCGGCATCGACTTCATGGTGCGCAGCGCCATCGCCTATGGCATCGAGCCGGCGACGGCGATCCAGATGGCGACGCTCAACACGGCCGAGTGGTTCGGCCTGCATGACCGCGGCGCCATCGCGCCCGGCCGGCGGGCTGATCTGATCGTCTTCGACCGGCTGGATGACCTGCGGCCGCGCCTGGTCTATGTCGGCGGCAATCTGGTGGCCCGGGAGGGGACCATGCTGACGCCGCCGCCGGCCGCATCCCCCTCGCCGCTGCCCGACAGCATCCACGTGGCGTGGGATCGAATCGACCTGAGCATCCCGGCCGCGGGCTGCCGGGTGCGGGTGATCGGCGCGATCGAGAATCAACTGGTCACCGAGCATTTGACGTTGGACGCCTCGATTCGAGAGGGTCTGGCCGTGGCCGACGTCAGCCGCGACCTGCTGAAGATGGCCGTCATCGAGCGCCACGGCGTCAACGGCAACGTGGGCAAGGGCTTCATCAGGAACATCGGCCTGCAGCGGGGTGCGCTGGCCTCATCGGTGGCGCACGATCATCACAACCTGGTGGTAGTGGGTGCGGATGATGTCAGCATGTTGACCGCGGCCCGCGCCGTGGCGGCCATGGGCGGCGGGCTGGCTGCGGCCGACGGCGAGCAGGTGCTGGCCCAACTGGCGCTGCCCATCGCCGGCCTGATGTCGGACCAGCCCATCGAACAGATTCGGCGCGACTTCGACCAGGTGCTGGCCGCGGCCCATGCCCTGGGCAGTGAGCTGCACGACCCCTTCATGGCCATGAGCTTCATGGCGCTGGAGGTCATCCCGCACCTGAAGCTGACCGATGTGGGGCTGGTAGACGTAGATCGATTCGAGGTCACCCCGCTGTTCGTGGAATAAGCAGCAGGTCAAGAACGCACGATCCCAGCGTACCGAAACCCCTCCAGAGGGTCTCGATACGCCGGCAGCCGGCTACTCGACCGGCGGAAGGCAGACGGGTTTCGATACGGCGCAGACGCCTACTCAACCTGCGCCTACTCAACCAACAGCGCGCAGGCTTCCGTGGGTTGAGTAGCGGGTTGAGGGCACACCACTCGCATGAGGGCGCACGATTCCAGCGTATCGAAACCCCTCCGAAGGGTCTCGATACGCCGGCAGCCGGCTACTCGACCAACGGAAGCCGGAAGGTTTCGATACGGCGCAGACCCCTACTCAACCAACAGCGCGCAGGCTTCCGTGGGTTGAGTAGCGGGTTGAGGGCGCACAACTCGCATGAGGACGCACGATTCCAGCGTACCGAAACCCCTCCGGAGGGTCTCGATACGCCGGCAGCCGGCTACTCGACCAACGGATGGCGGAAGGTTTCGATACGACGGCTGCCGGCTACTCGACCAACGGAGCGTGCGCTTCCGTGGGTTGAGTAGCGGGTTGAGGGCGCACAACTCGCATGAGGGCGCACGATTCCAGCGTATCGAAACCCCTCCGAAGGGTCTCGATACGCCGGCAGCCAGCTACTCGACCGGCGGAGCGTGCGTTTCCGTGGGTTGAGTAGCGGGTTGAGGGCACACTACTCGCATGAGGACGCACGATTCCAGCGTACCGAAACCCCTCCGGAGGGTCTCGATACGCCGGCAGCCGGCTACTCGACCAACGGAAGCCGGAAGGTTTCGATACGCCGGCAGCCGGCTACTCGACCGGCGGAGCATGCGTTCCCGTGGGTTGAGTAGCGGGTTGAGGGCACACAACCCGCATAAGGACGCCCGATTCCAGCGTACCGAAACCCCTCCGGAGGGTCTCGATACGCCGGCAGCCGGCTACTCGACCAACGGATGGCGGAAGGTTTCGATACGCCGGCAGCCGGCTACTCGACCAACGGATGGCAGACGGGTTTCGATACGGCGCAGACGCCTACTCAACCCACGCTACTCAACCCACACGCGATTGCGGTGAATGGTGACTGAAACACCGCCATCCGCGGGCGTTTGTGCTATACTGTCACACAACGCACAGAACACTCATCACAAGGAGCAACCGATATCATGAATATGGACGATCTGGCCAACGCGCTGAACAAATCCAACGCCGCGCCGAAAGCCAAGGGCGGCGGCCAGTCAACCGGCAGCCAGCCCGATCTTGGCGATCTGATGGGCATGCTGGGCGGCGGCGGCCAGCAGAGCGGCGGCCAGCCTGATCTGGGCAGCCTGTTGGGCATGCTAGGCGGCGGCGGCAGCCAGTCTGGCCAGGGAGGCGACCCCCTGTCTGGTCTGCTGGGCGGACTGTTGGGCGGTGGTTCGGGCGGCGGCATGAGCGGCGGGCCGTTCGATGCCCTGGCTCGTCCCCTGGCCGAGAAGCTGGGCATCTCGCCGCAGATTGCCAGCGCGGTGGTGATGTTCCTGGCCAACGCGCTGCTGGCCGGCAAGGCTGGCAACCGCTCCGGCGGCGGCGCCGACCTGAACCAGGTGCTGGGCATGATCGACAGCGGAGAGATGGACAGCAAGGCGCTGCGCAACAACCAGTTGGTGCAGGACCTCAGCCAGCAGACCGGCCTGGATCAGCAGACGGCCGCGCGCAGCATCAGCGCGGTAGTCGACATGCTGGGCGGGCAGCAGGGGATGGAAGCCCTGTTGGGCCAGTAGGTTTCGGCCATCCGTCGAGTCAGGTCGGGTGACCGACTGACGCCATCATAACAACAAGGGCGCAGAGGCGTTTTGCTTGCACCTCTGCGCCCTTGTTGCTATTCACGCGAAGAGCACGATTCCAGCGTACACCTGCACTGCGCGCAGGCGCAAGTGTCGAAACCCTTCCGGAGGTCTCGATACGCCGCAGACGCCTACACGACCAACGCGACTACCCGACGGCCAGGTCAGGGCGAGAAGCGCACGTGCAGGATGTCGCCGTCTTTGACCGGGTATTCCTTGCCCTCCAACCGCAGCGCGGCGGCCTTCTTGGCCTCGGCCATGCTGCCGGCCGCCATCAAGTCGGCATAGGCCACCACCTCAGCGCGGATGAAGCCGCGCGCCAGGTCGCTGTGAATCGCGCCGGCCGCCTCGACGGCCGCGGCGCCCTTGCGCACCGTCCAGGCCCGCACCTCGTCCTCTCCCACGGTGAAGAAACTCTGCAACCCAACCAGATCATAGCTGGTGCGGATCATGCGATCCAGCGCCGGTTCGGCGATGTCGAACTCCTCCATGAACACCGCGGCCTCCTCCGGGTCGAGCTGGGCAATCTCCATCTCCAGCTTGCCTTGCAGCGACATGATCACCGTGTGGCGGTGGCTGTAGACGACGAAACGCTCGGGGGGCAGGCGCTCTTCGCCTGTGTTGAGCACCACCAGCACCGGTTTGAGGGTCAAAAAGCCAAAGCCCCGCAGGCCGATCATCTCCTCGTCGCTGATCTCGATGTCGCGCAGCGGGATCTCGGCCTCCAACGCCGTCTGCAGGCGCTCGAACAGCGCCTGCTCCAGCTCCAGCAGTTGGCGCTCCTCACCTTTCTTGGCCCGCTTGATGCTCTCGGCGATGCGCTCCAGCCGGCTCTGCACCGCCAGCAGGTCCAGCAGGATCATCTCCTGGTCCAGGATCTCCAGATCGCGCTGGGCGTTGATCGAACCCAGCGGATGGCTGACGCTGGGATCTTCAAAGGCGCGCAGGACGTGGATGAACGCGTCCATCTGGCTGAGACGGTGGCGCAACTGGCCGCTGAGCCCCTTCTGCGCCATGCCCTGATCCAGGCCGGCGATGTCGGTGTAGGTGACCTTGGCGTAGGTGGTCTTGCGCGGCTTGAAAAGCGCGCTCAGCGCATCGACGCGCGGGTCAGGCACATCGACCACGGCCGTGTGGAATTCCAGTTTGCCGCTGGAGGTGGCCGATGTGGGCTGATCGCCGCGGGTCAGCGCATTGAAGATGGTGGTCTTGCTGCTGTTGGGTAGTCCGATGATGCCGAGTTCCATGGTGGTAGATAGGTGAATGGGAAATGATGAATTGGTGAATGGTGAATGGGTGGGTTTGTAGGCCAGTATACCTGTGATGGCGCAGGGGGCAATTTTGGCGGGTGGCCTGAACAGAGGTCAGAGGGTTTTTGCATCTTGTGCAACGCACAGGTAAAATGGCTGTCACAGACGATTCGGGTGGCAGATGTGAACCGCCATCGAGGGCCAGTCAGGGGCGGCAACACATCACCTGTTTTCAGAGGGACTGTCCCAGAGGAGCCAGCCATGAGTTTTCAAGATCCTTCCTACCCGCCGCAGGCGATCCCACTGCCTGAACCCATACCTCTGACCGAGGCCGAGATGGGGCGCATCCGGTTGAGCTTTCTGCGTCGCACCTACGCCCTGTTCCTGCTGGGCCTGATGGTCACCGGCGTCGGCGCTGTGGTGGCGCTGAGCGTCGAGGCGATCCTGATGACGGTGCTCAACTACATCTGGATTGCGCTCATCCTTCAATTTGTCATGGTGATCGGCGCAGGCGTGCTGCGCGACCGGTCTCCCTGGAACACGCTGATCTATTTCGGCTTCACCTTTCTCACCGGGCTGATCCTGGCGCCGATCCTGTTGGCCGTCACCTATGAAAGCGGCAGCTTCGGCGTGGTGATCCAGGCCTTTGTTCTGACTGCCAGCATCTTCGTCGGCCTGAGCATCTTCGTGCTGGTCAGCCGCAAGGATTTCAGCTTCCTGGGCGGCGGTCTGATGATCGCACTCTTCACGCTGTTGGGCCTGGGTGTGGTCAACATCTTCTTCTACACCGACGTGCTGGGACTGGCCTTCGCCAGCCTGGCGGCCGTGGTCTTCAGCGGCTTCATTCTCTACGACACCAGCCGCATCCTGCGCCATGCCGGCCAGATCTCCCCCATCACCGGGGCGCTGAGCCTCTATCTGGACTTCTACAACCTCTTCCTGGCGTTGCTGCGGCTGCTGAACCGGCGCTGACGCCGCGCGCCTTGCCCGCCTGTCATTGGAGCTCAGCCTTGCCGGCTGAGCTCTTTTCGTTGAGTTGCCCAAACCCTATTGACAGACCCCCAGACCGTGCTACAATAGAGACAGGGAAGCGTCGTTGTCTGTGTTCGCCAAGGAGGTTCCCATGGCTACCATCACCATTTCCCGTCAATATGCCAGTGGAGGCGAGGAGATTGCCGCCCGCGTGGCGCAGATTCTGGGCTACACCATCTTCGACAAGACGATGATGGCTCAAGTGGCCAGCGACCTGGGCCTGACCGAGAATGAGATCGTCGACTTTCGGGAGACCGACCAGCGTTCCCTCGGCTTTCTCGACCGCCTGCTGGGGCGCACCTTGACCGTGGCTGAGGTGAGCACCTGGCAGGAGGATATCAGCGGCGTGCGCCGGCCAGCCACCATCAAGATCAGCGACAACAAGGCCATCGCCATGGTGCGGGGCGTCGTTGATGTCGCCTACAAGCGCGGCAATGTGATCATCGTCGGCCGCGGCGGCCAGGCCATTCTGCAAAACAAGCCCGGCGTGCTGCACGTGCGCATCACAGCCCCCGCGGAGCACCGCATCCAGCGGCTGATGGATCGGAACGATCTCCCACCCACCGAGGCGCAACTGTTGATAGAAGACTATGACCGGGCCGCGCGCGACTACGTCCGGCGCTATTACGACCTGGATTGGCAGGATCCTGAGCACTACCACCTGCTGATCAACACCGGCCTGCTGGATCTGGAAAGCGCCGCGCAGGTGATCGCTCTGGCCGCTCAGCAGATGCAGCCGGTGCCCCAGCCGGAGTACGAGCCGCCGGCCCCCATGCCGTTCTTCTATCCCATCTAGAGGCGGTCGGCGGGGACAAGGCGCAACTTTTGTGATTTGTCCCCGCCCATGCTATCCTTTGCCTCGTGAATCTGGTAACGGTCGAAAACGTCAGCAAACAATACAGCGAGCGGCTGCTGCTGGACGGCGTCAGCCTGTTGATCAACCGCGGCGAGCGCATCGGGCTGATCGGCATCAACGGCAGCGGCAAGACCACCTTGTTGCGCCTCATCGCCGGTCAGGAGACGCCTGACGCCGGCCGGGTGACGGTGTGGGGCGGCGTGCGGGTGCGCTATCTCTCCCAGGAGCCGGCGCTGGATGACAGCCTGTCGGTGCTGGACACGCTCTTCCAAAGCGACGCTCCCCAGATGCGCCTGCTGGCCGCCTACGAGTCGGCCAGCCTGGCCTTGCAGCACAGCCCGGCCGACCCGCAGGCGCAGGCACGCTTTGCCAGCCTGACCGGCGAGATGGAGCGCGCCGGCGGCTGGACGGCCGAGGCCGCGGCCCGGGCGATCCTCTCCCGCCTGGGCATCGAACCCTCCACCACGACGCGGGTGGGAGAGCTGAGCGGCGGGCAGCGCAAACGCGTCGCCCTGGCCCGCGCCCTGCTGGACCCTGGCGACCTGCTGATCCTGGACGAGCCCACCAACCACGTGGACGCCGAGACCATCGACTGGCTGGAGCAGTTCCTGCTGGGCCTGCCCGGCGCGCTGCTGCTGGTCACCCACGACCGCTACTTTCTGGACCGGGTGGCCAACCGCATCGTCGAGCTGGACCGCCGCCAGTTGGTCAGCTATCCGGGCAACTACAGCCGCTATCTGGAGCAGTCGGCCGAACGCCACGCCCGCATGGTCAAGGCCGAGGAGGATCGCCAGCGGCTGCTCAGGCGCGAGCTGGAATGGCTGCGTCGCTCACCCATGGCCCGCGGCACGAAACAAAAGGCGCGCCGCCAGCGGGCCGAGGAAATGGAGCGACTGCGCTATGACACGCAGCAGGAGCGGGTGGCCATGACCCTGGCCAGCCGTCGCCTGGGCAAGAAGGTGCTCACCGCCCGCGGCCTGGCCAAGGCCTACGACGGCATGCCGGTCTTTGAGAAGGTCGATTTCGAGCTGGCCCCCGGCGACCGGGTGGGCATCATCGGCCCCAACGGCGCGGGCAAGAGCACCCTGCTCGACATCCTGGCCGGCAAGCTGCCCCCTGACAGCGGCCTGGTGGAGTGGGGCGAGACCGTACACCTGGGCTATTACGATCAACGTAATGTCGATTTGAACGAGAATCAAAGGGTGATCGACTTCGTCAAGGGGGAGGCGGAGCTGATCCGCGTGCAGGAGCGGGCCACGCCGGCCTGGAACCGCACCGCGGCCGACATCCAGTTGATCGACGCGCCGCAGATGCTGGAGTGGTTCCTCTTCCCGCGGCCGCAGCAATACGCCTATATCGGCAGTTTGAGCGGCGGCGAGCGGCGCCGCCTCTATCTGCTGCGCACGCTGATGCACCAGCCCAACGTGCTGCTGCTGGACGAGCCAACCAACGACCTGGACATCCAGACGCTGGCGGTGTTGGAGGAATTCCTCGACCACTTCAAGGGCTGCCTGGTGGTGGCCAGCCACGACCGCTATTTCCTCGACCGCACGGTGGATTTCCTGGTCAGTTTCGAGCCGGGCGGCGCGGTCAGCGGGCGCTACCCCGCGCCTTTCAGCGTCTATCAGAGCCTGCGGGAGGGGGAGGCCAAGGAAGCGTTGGAGAAGAAAGAGGAGAGGGGGAGCAAGGGAACCAGAACGGGCAAGGGCCAGGAGGCGGAGCCGCCGGCGGCGCGCAAGTTGACGTGGAAAGAGCAGCGCGCGCTGGAGGAGCTGGAGACGCGCATCGCCGAGCTGGAGCAGCAGGTGGCCGCGCTGCACGAGGACATCGATGCCAGCAGCGGGGACTACCTGCACCTGCAAAGGCTGGCGGAACAGTTGGCCGCGGCGGAAGGGGAGCTGGACGAGGCGATGATGCGATGGATGGGAATGGTGGAGAACCGCGGATGAGCGGAGGGCGCGGCTCGGCGGGTGGGATGGATGGGAGGGCCGCAGAATCACCGGCTCGAAACAAGTTGACCAGAAGTGAACCACGATGCCCAACTGGATACCCAGAGGATGCATCCAGGCTTTCAGATTGGAGATGCGAAGCTGTTCTGTGCTTGCGATGAGGCGTAGCACGTTGGAGCGATTGGCGATTGTTCAAATCGCGCTTATAATCAGCGAGACCTGAACGCCTTGGCGCCATCTCTTGACCTCTCTTGGATGATTCGTGGTTTGAATTTGGCTGGTTCTAATGGATTCTGTGGGCGGTCTTGAGGCCGGCACAGGATGACGAAACGAGCAGATTATGAAGCCAGTTGTCATGGTAGACAAAGCCGTTTAGCTTGTGAGCTGGCGACATGAAGTGTTGCCGAACCCGGGCCCGAGGGCAATAAGGCCAGAAGTTGTGCAAGATGGCCCAGGAACGGATTTGGAGTTCGGCGGAAGACGCGTGTCCATGAAAGAAGTGGGCGCTCACGAGCCAGCGATCCATCGGGTCCATATGGCGATCGATCATGTTGCTGGAGCGGTAGGCGTCCGGGAAGTCAAAGGCCAAGAGAAAGGCATCCTGCTTGGCGCAGAGCTTTTCGATGGCTTCAAGAGCTGTGCCGTTGACAGATTGTTTGGACCAAGCGAGAAAGGCAGCGATCTGTTGGCAGAAATCAGTGGGTGTCTTGGCATGATAGATATCCCAGACTTGCTGCTGGATGGCTGGAAAGAGGGTCTTGAGCCGTTTCTTGCAGCGATCACGGATCCTGATGAAGGCGTGCAAGAAGCATTCGATGACCACGACGGTGGCAAAGAGCGCTCGCCAGGCATTCTGGGTAGCCTGCCAGCCATCTGTATTGACTGTCTTGGGTGTATATTCGGATTGCAGGTGACGAGCTTCTTCCTGAAAACGGCTATACGCCTGGGTGAGCGCTGCTTCGTCGGCGTTCAACGCCAAGGAAGCACCCAGCACACAATCGTCGCCCACCGTCGTCGCAATGTAGCCTTTCTCGCCGTTGAAATGGACGTGCTTTTCATCGGTCTTCAGTTTGATGCGCCGAAAGCGAACGCTATCGCTACTCAACTCCTGATATTCTTCCAGTCCGATCGGCAGAATGACTCGCTTGCTTGGCTTGGCAACTTTCGTGTGTTCTCGATTATAATTCCGTTGAGGCATGTTGACCGTTCACCTGATACTTTTCGGTCGATCTTGCCTCAATTCTCACTTATCCACAGAATCCGATAGAACCTGAAACTTTGCCTTGGCGTTAACCCCAAATCGGGGTAGTGCTGCTCAGACATCGTACCAGAGACCGGATTTCTGGTCCGCCGGCTGAGCAGTTGCAATCGTCAAAGATCGTGTTATGCGGAGAAGATGATGGAGTACCTGAATCAGATATTGCTAGGTGATTGTGGAGAAGTGCTAAGGGATCTGCCAGATAACTCAGTGGATCTGATTTTTACGTCACCACCTTACGCGGATCAACGCAAGAACACCTATGGCGGCATCAGTCCGGACAAATATGTGGCATGGTTCATGCCACGCGCAGAGCAATTTCGGCGCGTGTTGAAGCCATCCGGCACCTTTATTCTCAACATCAAAGAACGAGTGGTTGATGGCGAGAGGCACACCTACGTCATTGAATTGATTTTGGAAATGCGCAGGCAGGGTTGGCTATGGACTGAGGAGTACATGTGGCACAAAAAAAACTCACATCCTGGTAAGTGGCCCAATCGATTTCGGGATAACTGGGAACGGCTGATCCAGTTTAACACGTCCAGGGCCTTCAAAATGTATCAGGAAGCTGTCATGATTCCGGTGGGTGACTGGGCCAAAGACAGACTGGCCAAGCTGAGCCAGACCGACTTGATGCGGGATGAATCGAGAGTGGGTAGCGGCTTTGGCAAGAATGTTTCCAATTGGGTGGGACGCGAGATGGTGTATCCCAACAATGTCATTCACATGGCTACTGAGTGCTATAACAGAAATCACAGCGCAGCCTTTCCCCTCGACCTGCCCAAATGGTTTATCAAGCTGTTCACAGAACCAGGGGATGTGGTGCTGGACCCATTTGTTGGTTCTGGTACCACGGCAGTTGCCGCGTTACAATTGAGTCGTAACTTCGTAGGCATTGAGTTGAGTCCGGAGAATGTGGCCACTGCGAAAGATCGGGTTTCAGAGATACAAATTGCTTTACCGTTGATAATTGCTGATGAGCGGGCAGAGTATCAGGTCGCGGCCGATGTTGCGCCGCGAGCAGAGGCGCCAATGATACCCATTCAGGAAGGATGACACATGAATCAGCTAGATCTTGATGACGTCGTGCAGTATGTCGAACAAAATATCGGCGTCTTTCATCAGAAGCGGATACAAAGCCTCGATAGCCTGAGATTGACACAGGTACTTAAGCGCAAGAATCCGTATTTGTTCAAAGCAAAAAACCTGTTTACGCCTGAGCAGTTTGTCAAGAGCTTGGTGGATGCACATATCTCCTCGAACGAGGAGACAATTTTTGGCGATTGGCTTGAACAACTCGCAATCTTCATCAGCGTCCAAGTCCATGATGGGTGGAAATCTGGTATCACCGGTATCGATCTCGAGTTCGATGCTGACGGGAGGCGAAACATCGTAGCCATTAAGTCAGGCCCAAATTGGGGCAACAGTTCACAGATTGCGAAGATGATCTTGGATTTCAAGGCCGCTCAACGCATCCTTCGAACCAGCAACTCGCAACTGCATGTAGTAGCTGTCAACGGCTGCTGCTATGGCAAAGATGACAAGCCTGACAAAGGATACTACTTTAAGTTCTGTGGTCAACGGTTTTGGGCGTTCATTTCAGGCCGTAACGAACTCTTTACCGACATCATCGAGCCGGTGGGACACAGGGCCAGGGAGAGGAACGACGAGTTCATCGAGTCCTACTGGGCTATGATCACCCGTTTTGCCAGAGACTTTGAGACCGACTTCTGTGTCGACGGCAAGATTGATTGGGTGAGATTGGTGCAATTCAACTCCCAGGCTACGGAGTCAAGAATCATCCGATAACCCGTGTGTTGGAATAGCGATTGCTCCATTCCGCTGGCAGCTCGCCATACTCGGCCATTCCGGCCAAATCTCTTGCCTGAACAACCCCTCTTGAGGTTCCCATGCAGATCGATCTCTTTTTCGACACCACCTGCCCCTGGTGCTGCATCGGCAAACG
>JAKQCW010000187.1 GCA_029558955.1 Chloroflexota bacterium | reverse complement strand
CCCAACGCCGCCGGTTCACGGAACCGGCTTGAGCACCTGCTCCCGGCGGATCCGTGATCCGCTGGGTTTGCGCCCCCAACGCCGCCGGTTCACGGAACCGGCTTGAGCACCTGCTCCCGGCGGATCCGTGATCCGCCGGGTTTGCGCCTACAACGCCGCCGGTTCACGGAACCGGCTTGAGCACCTGCTCCCGGCGGATCCGTGATCCGCTGGGTTTGCGCCCCCAACGCCGCCGGTTCACGGAACCGGCTTGAGCAGTGAGTGAAGACCGATTTAGGCCGACGTGTACGAGCGCCCGGCGGAGAACCCGATTTGTCGAATCGACGGCGGCTGTGGTATCCTTGCCGCCGTCGCAAGGCGCGTAGTCACGTAGCCGCGTGTGATTTGTCAGATTCCCCGGTCTCGCTATAATACAAGCGTCCAGAGTGAGTGGCCCGCACGCGTTCCGAGCTGGCGGCGCTGGTAGCATGGACGACTCCACTCAAGGCAGGCATCGCTCTTGACGAACGCCGTTTCGCCGCATCAGTCCCGCTTCCAAGCTCCACATGTGGGTCCAGGCATCTGGTACCAACTCGCACCTGTCGCCAATGGCATGCGCGCCCCATTGACTGACAGCACCCTCAGCGGCGTGCAACAGTCTCTATTCTGTTTCGGAGGAGAAAGATGAAGAAGTTCAAGCTGTTCTCTCTGGTGGCCGTCCTGGTCATCGCCTCGCTTGTCCTCGCCGCCTGCCCGCAGCCTGCGCCTCAGACTGTGGAAAAGGTCGTGACCCAGGTCGTCGAGAAGGTCGTCGAGCAGACCGTGGTGACCGAAGTCGAGAAGGTCGTCGAGCAGACGGTCGTCGTCAAGGAAGAGGTTCAGGTGAATGTAGAAGACTACACCACCCCGCACCCGATCCTGAGCGATCCCAAGGTCCGCCAGGCTATCGCCTACTGCACGGACCGCGCGGCCCTGATCGCCTCGGTCTACCCCTACGTGGAAGATCCCGACGCCCTGCTGATGGACTCCCCGTGGCCCACGAGCCACTGGGTGTACAGCGGCCCCTACACCGACATGCCGCAGTATGACCCTGAGGCCGGCATGGCGCTGCTGGACGAGGCTGGTTGGACCCTGGCCGATGGCGCGGCTGTCCGCACCAACGACAAGGGCGAGGCGCTGGCGCTGAAGTTCACCACCACCAGCGCTCAGTTCCGCCAGACCTGGTCGGCCGTCTTCGTGCAGAACATGGCTGCCTGCGGCATCCAGATCCTGCCCAACTACACCCCTGGCTCCTGGTGGTTCGGCGACACGACGGGCCTGGCCCGCCGCGACTTCGAACTGGGCGCCTTCGCCTGGGTCGGTCAGACCGAGCCCGCGGGCCGCACGCTCTACGCCTGCAACCAGATCCCCCTGCCCAGCAACAACTGGGAAGGCCAGAACTACATGGGCTGGTGCAACCAGACCGCCAGCGACGCGGTGGTGAAGGCCACCAACACCCTGCTCACGGCTGACCGCATCGCCGCCTACGACATCGTGCAGAAGGAATTCGCCAAGGACGTGGTGTCGATCCCGGTCTTCAACCGCGCCGAGGCCGAGGCCTGGAGCGCCAACCTGGAGGGCACGATCCCCGATCCTACCGAGTATGCCACCACCAACCTGCATGAGTGGACCCTGGCTGACGGCGGCGACACCATCGTCATCGGCATGACCCAGGAGCCCGACAGCATGTTGGCCCTGGTCTCCTCCATGGCCGCCCAGCGCCTGGTGGACCGCCCCGCCAAGGGCGTGATCGTCTCCCAGTACAGCTACGACTTCCAGCCGGTGCTGCAGGACGGCCTCTCGACCATCGAGAGCGGCCTGGCCACCAACGAGACGGTCGACGCGGCTGCGGGCGACAAGGTCTACAACACGGCTGGCGACACGGTGGAGCTGGCGGCTGGCGTCTCCGTCTTCGACGCTGACGGCAACGTGGTCGACTACGCCGATGGCACCGTGCCCATGAAGCAGTTGGTGGTCACCTACAAGCTGCAGCCCTACACCTGGAGCGACGGCACTGCCGGCTCGGTGGAGGACATCAAACTGGGCCATCAGTTCGACTGCGATCGCGAGTCTGGCGCCACCACCTTCATCCTGTGCGATGCCATCACCGATGTGCAGTTTGGCGACGGCCTGGAAGTCACCGTGACCTACGCGCCCGGCTACCAGGATCCCACCTACCACCTCTTCCCCTTCAACCTCTATCCCAGCCACCAGGTGCTCGCCGATGGCCGCAACCTGAAGGACGTGCCCGCGGCTGAGTGGCAGACGCTGCCCGAGATCGCCGAGACCCCGCTCTCCTTCGGCGCCTACTACGTCACCGAGTGGATCAAGGGCCAGTCCCTGACCCTGGCCGCCAACCCCTATTACTGGGGCGGCGAAGTGGCGACCCCCAACGTGATCTTTGTCTTCGTGGCCGACACCAACCAGGCCGTGGCGCAGTTGCTGAACGGCGACGTGGACTACCTGGATGACTCCACCCTGGGCGCGGGCGCTGAGGTGCAGACTGTGATCGACGCGGCCAACGCCACCGGCGCAGTCAAGTACGACATCGGCGCTTCCTCCACCTGGGAGCACATCGACATGAACCTCTACACCAAGTAAGCATTGGGCCTCAGGCTGTGCAGGGGCTCCCTGTATAGCCTGGACTCACACTTGGTGACCGCAAACAACGGGCGGCCCCGTCCGCTGGATGGGACCGCCCGTTTGTTGTCACTGGGCCGGGAGCCTTCGCTGATCGTGCGCCACAGCGCGTGTCGTGTGGCTGATCCGCTCAGCGCCCGCCCTGAGGTCGCCGACATAGCGGCCACGTAGTTGGGGGATCGTCCGTCAATCTGTATCAGTCAGGAGGCAGCTAATGACGAATTATCTGATTCGCCGCATCATCCAGATGTTCTTTGTCGTGTTCCTGGCCGCACTCTTCACCTATTTCCTCTTCAACATCTCTCCCGGCGGGCCACTGGCCGGCATCCAGCAGCAACAGCGACGTATCACGCGCGAGGACCTGGCGCGGCTGCGCGCGCAGTATGAGCTGGACTTCTACTGGCCATTTCGCTTCTCGCGCTGGCTGATTGGGCTGCCCAATGGCCCCATTGTCATCGCCGGACAGGAACGCTTCACCAACCTGGCCGTTGGTTGCTATCTGAGGCGCGACGAGCAGGTGGTGGAGCAGGATGGTCAGATGGTGGTGATCCCGGCCGGTTGCGATCAGTTCGTCTTTTTGTCCGATATTCCCACCCTCCACCCGGAAGTCAGGTCCAGCAAGGGGATCTTTCGGGGCGATTTCGGGCAGTCGACGGTGATTCGCGCCGGACGACCGGTGTGGGGTGAGATGATGACGCGCCTGCCAGCCACGCTGGAGCTGATGATCACGTCGGTGTTGCTCTCTTTCCTGTTTGGCATTCCCATCGGCATCTACAGCGCGATCAAGCAGTACTCCAAGTTCGACTACACATTTACCACCGTCTCCTTCATCGGCGCGGCCATGCCCACCTTTTTCTTCGGGCTGATGATGATTCTGGCCTTCACGGTGCTGCCCAACATGCTGCAAGAGCAGTTTCCCTGGCTGCCCAAGCTGCCGCCGGGCACACGCGTGGCGGTGCGCCCTTACGCCGTGGCCAGTTGGCTGCCGCGCGTTACGCCGGGCACTCCCTTGGACCGTTTCCTGCATCTGATCATGCCCGTCGCCGTGCTGACCTTCTTCAACATGGCTACCTGGAGCCGGTTCGTGCGCTCTTCGATGCTGGAGGTGATGCGTCAGGACTACGTGCGCACCGCCCGCGCCAAGGGCCTGGTGGAGAGGACAGTGATCATCAAGCACGCGCTGCGCAACGCGTTGATCCCCTTCGTCACCATCGCGGTGTTGACCATCCCCGGCTTCTTCGCCGGCGCGATCATCACCGAAACGGTCTTTGCCTGGCCGGGCATGGGGCGCCTCTACTTCGAGGCCCTGACCCGCAGCGACTGGAACATCGCCCTGGCTTTTATCTTTATCACAGCAGTGTTGACGGTGATCGCCACGCTGTTGGGCGATATTCTGTATACGGTGGTGGATCCGCGCATCAAGTACACGTAGTGCGTAATGCGTAATGCGTAACCCGGAACCCTTTGAATGCGGGAAGCTTCTCCGGTTACGAGTTACGAGTTACGAGTTACGAGTTGCGGATTATCGGCCATGATCCAACGTATGTCACACTTCCGGGAGCATAACCTATGACATCAGTTGCTCAACCCGTGATTTTGAATGATGCCGCTAAGGATGAGAAGCAGGAGAGTCAGATCCGTGTGATCTTTCGCCGCTTTCGTAAACACAAGATGGCGGTGATCTCGCTGATCCTGATCACCATCATCTTTGTGTCTTCTTTGCTGGCGCCGGTCATTGCCCCCTTCGAGCGCGATGCGATCGATCTCTCCTCCAGCATCCGCCCGGCCCCTCCTGGCACCGTTGACAGTCAGGGACGCGTCCACTATCTGGGGATCGATCATCTGGGACGTGACCTGTTCACCCGCGTGCTCTATGCGGCGCGCGTCTCCATGAGTATCGCCATTCTGGTGGTGTTGATCTCGGAGACCTTCGGCGCGTTCCTGGGCGCACTCGCCGGTTACTACGGCGGCATCACCGACACGCTGATCTCACGCGTGATCGAGTTCATGCTGACCATTCCTACCCTGCCGATCTTGTTGATCCTTTCGGCTATTCTGCTGCGGCGCGATGTGGTGATACCGCTGCCAGGCTTCGTCAATCGCTTCCTCAGCGCCATGTTGTTGGCCCCTGAGCGGGAGGCGCAGAAGGTGGTGATGCTGGTCTTCATCCTGGTGCTCTTCGGCTGGCTGGGCGCAGCCCGTCTGATGCGCGGCATGGCCCTTTCGTTGAGCAAACAGGACTTCGTCGAGGCGCTGCGCGCGACGGGCGCTTCCGATGCCCGCATCATCTTCCGCCACATCATCCCCAACGGCATCGCGCCGATCCTGGTCAACGCCAGCCTGGCGTTGGGCGGCGTGATCGTGGCCGAGTCGGCATTGAGCTTCCTGGGCTTGGGCGTGCAGGACCCGACGCCGACCTGGGGCAACATGCTCTCCACCTCTCAGAGCTACATGTTCCAGAACCCCTGGCTGCCGCTGGTGCCCGGCGTTTTCCTGGTGATTGTCTCCATCGGCTTCAACTTCATCGGCGATGGCCTGCGCGATGCCCTCGATCCGCGGCTGAAACGGTAGGGTGACTATGAGCGAAACGACAACCAACGGCTCCCAGCCGAAGATCCTCTTGGATGTCAAGGGGTTGAAAACCTACTTCTTCACCGAAGATGGCGTGGTGCAGGCCGTCAACGGCGTGGACTTTGCCATTCCCGAGGGCCGGGTCATGGGCCTGGTGGGCGAGTCGGGCTGCGGCAAGAGCGTGACCTCGCTCTCCATCATGCGCCTGTTGGGCGGCTCCGGCAAGATCGTCGAGGGCGAAGTCTGGCTGCGCGACAGAAATCTGGTCACCCTGCCGGAGGATGAGATGGTCAAGCTGCGCGGCGGCGAGCTCTCCATGATCTTCCAGCAGCCCACCAGTTGCCTGAACCCCATCTTCCGCGTCGGCGACCAGGTGGCTGAGGTCTTGATCCAGCACCAGGATGTGGGCAAGGAAAAGGCCTGGGAGCAGGCGGTGGAGATGCTGAGCAAGGTGGGCATTCCCGACGCCGCCCGCCGCGCCAAGTCCTTCCCCCACGAGATCTCTGGCGGCCAGGCGCAGCGCGTGATGATCGCCATGGCCCTCTCCTGCCTGCCTGACCTGCTGATCGCCGACGAGCCAACCACCGCCCTGGATGTGACTATCCAGGCGCAGATTCTGGACCTGATGCGGCGCATGCAGACCGAGATGGGTACCACCATTCTGCTGATCACCCACGACCTGGGGGTGATCGCCGAGATGTGCGACCATGTGGCGGTGATGTACGCCGGTCTGATCGTCGAATACACCGATGTGCGCACGCTGTTCGATGACCCGCTCCATCCCTACACCGAGGGGCTGATGGCGGCCATCCCGGTGTTGGGCGACGTGCGCGACTCGCTAGCGGTGATCCCAGGCACGGTGCCTGACCTGATCAACCTGCCTCCTGGCTGCAAGTTTTCGCCGCGCTGCCCCTACGTCAAGGAGATCTGCACGCAGCAGGATCCGCCGTTGGCTGAACCCCAACCGGGACACAAGGTGCGCTGCTTCATCCACCACCCGGAGACCAGCGCCCAGTGGGCAGGCTACACCAAGACTGACTGGCGCTTCAGCGGTGAAGAAGTCTTCGTTCAGGCTGCTCCCGCCGCCGCAGGAGGACCCGATGACAAATAGTAATCTGGGCGCTACCAGCAAGGACATGCTGGTGGTCGACAATCTGAAGAAGTACTTCCCGGTGCGTTCGGGCCTCCTACAGCGGGTGTCAGCCTGGGTCAAGGCGGTGGATGGCGTCAGCTTCACCATTCGCGAGGGCGAGACCTTCGGCCTGGTGGGCGAGTCGGGCTGCGGCAAGACCACCGTCGGGCGCACCATTCTGCGCCTGGTGCCCTCCAACGGCGGCAGCGTCTTCTTCGACGGCGAAGATGTCTTTGCCATGGGCAAGCGCGAGTTCAAGGGCATGCGGCGCAACATGCAGATCGTCTTCCAGGACCCCTATTCGTCGCTGGATCCCCGCATGCCGGTGGGCGAGATCATCTCCGAGGGGATGATGATCCACGGCATCGGCACCTCGGCGGAGCGCGCCGCGACGGTCAGCGAGCTGCTCAAGACGGTGGGCATGAACCCCTACCACGCCCGGCGCTATCCCCATGAGTTCTCCGGCGGTCAGCGCCAGCGCATCGGCATCGCCCGCGCCCTGGCGCTGCGCCCCCGCTTCATCGTCTGCGATGAGCCGGTGTCGGCCCTGGACGTGTCGGTGCAGTCGGCGGTGCTGAACCTGCTGCGCTCCTTGCAGAGCCAGTTCGGCCTGACCTATCTGTTCATCGCCCACAACCTGAGCGTGGTGGAACACATCAGCGACCGGGTGGGAGTGATGTACCTGGGCAAGATGGTGGAGGTGGCCAGCCGGGAGACGCTCTTCCGCAACCCCATGCACCCCTACACCCAGGCGCTGCTCTCGGCCATCCCTATGCCTGACCCCGACTACCAGAAGGAGCGCATCGTTCTGACGGGCGACGTGCCATCGCCGTTGAACCCACCCAGCGGCTGCCGCTTCCATCCCCGCTGTCCCAGGGTGATGGACGTGTGCAAGGAGATCGACCCGCCGTTCGAGCAAAAGCACCCCGATCATTGGGTCGCGTGCCATCTGTATACCGAGGCGGTGCAGCCCGCGCCGGTCAACGGGGCCGCACAATCGGCATGAGCGCCGGGTAATCGACGCAGCGTCTGATTGACGCAACAGAGGCTGAAAAATCAACAGCGCCATGGCCGTTCGGTCATGGCGCTGTCGATTCTGGGGGGGCCGGCGCTGGGCCGGCGCTGGCGAGGCCGCCAACGATGTGTCCATCCCAGGACGCGGCGTCTTCGCTCGGCTCCACATGGATCGTCACATAGGTCTTGGGCAGCTCCTGCTCGATGGCCGCCTCGATCTGGCTGATCAGGTCGTGGGAGGTTTGAACGGTGGTCTTGCCAGGCAGCAGAAGGTGGAAGTCGATAAAACGCCGCGAGCCCGACTTGCGGGTGCGCAGGGCGTGGTAGGGGACGTCCGGGCCAACCACGCCGCTGATGGCCGCCTGGATCACCGCCACCTCGGCGCCGGGCAGGGCGACGTCCATCAGGCCGGCCGTGGAGCGGCGCAGCAACTGCACCCCCATCCAGACGATGTTCAGTCCCACCGCGATGGCGATCAGCGGGTCGAGCATCTGCCAGCCGGTGACGCCCGCCACCAGGATGCCGGCCACCACGCCGATGGAGGTCCAGACGTCGGTCATCAGGTGCTGGGCGTCGGCCTCCAGGGCGATGCTGTCCTCCTGATGGGCAACGCGCAGCAGAATGCGCGAGACGCCGAAGTTGATGGCCGAGGCCGCCAGCGCGATGACCGAGCCGATGCCCAGGTTGTCCAACGGGGCTGGATGCAGCAGCCGGTTCGCCGCCGAGACGATGATGACGCCGGCTGCAATCAGAATCAAGGCGCCCTCGGCGCCGCTGGAGAAGTACTCCGCCTTGTCATGCCCGTAGGCGTGGTTGTCATCGGGCGGACGGTGGGCGATGCTGATGGCCGTGAACGCGATCAAGGCCGCGGCCAGGTTGACGAAGGACTCGATGGCATCGGAGAGCAGGCCGACCGAGCCGGTCAGGGCGTAGGCGCCGAACTTGAGCAGCAAGGTGACGATGGCGGCGCTGACAGACAGCAGGGCAACGCGTCGGGTAATAGACATGGGAGTGAAACGTGAAACGTGAAATGTGATGCGTGAAACGCGGTAGTAATGTGATTATATGCGCACTGCGGAAAATGGCCAGCACAGTCGGGCCTTCAGTGCTCCAGCGTATTCGCTCTAGCCGGTTCCGTGAACCGGCTAGAGCTGCTGCCCCAGCGTATTTGCTCCAGCGTATTCGCTCTAGCCGGTTCACGGAACCGGCTAGAGCTGCCAGTGAAGACCTGTTCGGGCCACCGTGTACGATATGCATGCCACCACATTGAGGATGACAGGATGAGATAACGCTGCTATAATCCCTTCACGCATCACGCCACCAAAGACTCCTCCCACCATTCCGGGTTACGAGTTACGCATTACGCATCACGCCACCAAAGACTCCTCCCACCAATCCGGGTTACGAGTTACGCATTACGCATTACGTATCACGCCACCAAAGACTCCTCCCACCATTCCTGGTTACGCATCACTCCCCCATGCCTATCGAGACCGCCGTCCACACCTTGCGCAGCGACCCTGCCTTCATGCGCCATGTCACGGCGTGGCAGCAGATGCCGGCCCGACCGGCTCGCACGGCCCCGCTGCCGGCCGATATGGACGCGCGGCTGGCCGCCGCGCTGCGCGTCCGCGGCATCGACGCGCTCTACAGCCATCAGGCCGCAGCCTGGCAGGCGGCCCAGGCCGGCCAGAACCTGGTGGTCGCCACCTCCACCGCCAGCGGCAAGACCCTGTGCTACAACCTGCCTGTGGCCCAGGCGCTGCTGACCGACAGCGCCGCCCGCGCACTTTATCTCTTCCCCACCAAGGCGCTGGCCCACGACCAACTGGCCGAGCTGGTCGAGCTTCAGGGGGCAATCGACCGCGGTTCATCAGCCACCGGCAGCTCCCTGCTGCCCGCCGCCTACGACGGCGACACCCCCCAACGCCAGCGGGGCCACATTCGCCGCGCGGCGCGCACGTTGCTCACCAACCCGGACATGCTGCACACCGGCATCCTGCCGCACCACCCGCAGTGGGCCGAGCTGCTGGCCGGGCTGCGCTATGTGGTGCTGGACGAGCTGCACATCTACCGTGGCGTCTTCGGCAGCCATGTGGCCAACGTCTTGCGCCGCTTGCAGCGCATCTGCCGCTTCTACGGCAGCGAGCCGCGCTTCCTCTGCACCTCCGCCACCCTGGCCAATCCCCAGGAGCTGGCCGAGCGGCTGATCGAGGCGCCCGTCGCCCTGGTCGACGACGACGGCTCGCCGCGCGGCGAGCGGCACTTCCTCTTCTACAACCCGCCCGTGGTCGATCCTGGCCTGGGCCTGCGCCGCTCCAGCCTGTTGGAGGCCGAAACGATTGTCAGCACGCTGTTGGATCACCACGTGCAGACGGTGATCTTCGCCCGCTCGCGGCTGTCGGTCGAGCTGCTGCTGACCTACCTGCGTGAGCGCATGGCAACGCGGAAGGAGGAAGGGGGATCGACCGCGCGCCATGTCCCGTTCGCCGCGGCCGGCTACCGCGGCGGCTACCTGCCGGCGGAGCGGCGGGCGATAGAGCAGGGGCTGCGCAGCGGCGCGCTGCGGGCCGTGGTCAGCACCAACGCGCTGGAGCTGGGCATCGACATCGGCGGGCTGGACGCGGCCGTGCTGGTCGGCTATCCCGGCGCCATCGCCAGCGCCTGGCAGCAGGCCGGCCGCGCCGGCCGCCAGGCCGGCCTCTCGCTGGCGCTGCTCATCGCCTCCCCCGGCGCGCTGGACCAGTACATCGTCACCCACCCGGAATACGTGCTGGAGCGGAGCCCGGAGCATGGCCTGATCAACCCCGACAACCTGGCAATTCTGGCCAGCCACCTGGCCTGCGCGACCTTCGAGCTCCCCTTTCGCGCCGGCGAGCGTTTTGGCCGCGTCCCCTTCACCGATGAGCTGCTGGCCGTGCTGGCTGAGACGGGCGATGTTCAACAGCATGGCGGCGATTGGTTTTGGCTGGGGGAGGGCTATCCGGCCCAGGCCATCAGCCTGCGCACCGCCTCCCCCGACAGCGTGATCATCCACACGCTGGGTGATCGCCGCGGCCAGGAAGGGGGGACGGGGGCTTCCCATCCCCCGACCGTGGCCGCCAACGTGATCGGTCAGTTGGAACGGGCGGCCGCGCAGGCCCTGCTGCATCCGGGCGCGGTCTACCTGCACCAGGGCGAGACCTACCTGGTGGAGCGACTGGACTGGGAGGAGGGCCACGCCTGGGTGCGGCCGGGCCAGGTCGATTATTACACCGTGGCCAGCGGCAGCCAGCAGGTGCTGGTGCTGGCCGAAGAGGAAGCGCGCGTCGCCGGCGGGCTGGGCCTGGCCCATGGTCCGGTGCAGGTGCGCAGCCAGGTCAGCGGCTTTCGTCAGATTAAACGTCACACCCACGAGACGCTGGGCTACGGCGAGATCCAGCCGGCCCTGCCTGAGCAGGTGCTGGAGACCGACGCCTTCTGGCTGGCGCTGCACGAGGAGCTGCTGGCGCCGCTGCGCGCGGCCGGCCAGTGGCGCAGCGACCCCAACGACTACGGCCCCAACTGGCAGCAGCAGCGCGACGCGGCCCGCGCCCGCGATGGCTACCGCTGCGCCGTCTGCGGCGCGGCCGAGCAGCCCAGCCGCCAGCACGATGTGCATCACATCCAGCCCTTCCGCACCTTTGGCTATGCGCCGGGCCAGAACGAGGCCTTTCGCCAGGCCAACCGGCTGGAAAACCTGGCCACCCTCTGCCGCTCCTGCCATCAGCGGGCCGAGCAGGGCCAGCGCCTGCGCACCGGGCTGGGCGGGCTGGCCTATGCCCTGGGCAGCCTGGCCCCGCTGCACCTGATGTGCGATCCGGGCGATCTGGGGGTGGTGGCCGAGGCCAAGGCGCCCAAGAGCGGCCTGCCCACCATCACCATCTACGAAAAGGCGCCGGCCGGCATCGGCTTCAGCCAGCGGCTCTATCAGCTCAGCGCGGCGCTGCTGGCCGGGGTCGGCGAGCTGGTGAGCGGCTGCGCCTGCGCCTCGGGCTGTCCCGCCTGCATCGGCCCGGTGGGGGAGGAGCAGCCCGCCGACATCGACGCACGCCAGCTCACCCTGGCGCTGGCCGCGGCCTGCCAGCGGACGTTGCTGGATCAGCCCGCCATGCTTGCAGATTCCCCCAAGCCGACCTATAATGGCAAGCGTTAGCGCACCGGGTCAGCCGCTGTGGGCCCCGGCAGTTGCACACCATCATTCTGGAGGATTCATTCGATGGCCGACATTTTCGAGAAGGCTTTTAGCTACACCACGGTCAAAGAGATCAAAGCTACCGGCTATTATCCCTATTTCATTGCCTTGGATGGCCACGAGGGCGCCGAAGCGGTCTACCGTGGCCGTCGCCTGCTCATGTTCGGCTCCAACAACTACCTGGGGTTGACCACTCACCCGAAGGTGCGCGCGGCAGCCATCAAGGCCATCGAAACCTACGGCACCAGTTGCACCGGCTCCCGCTTCCTCAACGGCACCCTGCTGATGCACGAACAGTTGGAGCATGAGCTGGCCGAGTGGGTCGGCAAGCCGGCCGCGTTGGTCTTCAGCACCGGCTACCAGACCAACCTGGGCGCCATCAGCGCCCTGGTGGGCCGGCGCGATTACGCCGTGCTGGACAAGGATGACCACGCCTGCATCGTGGACGGCGCACGGCTCTCCTACGGGGAGATGAAACGCTTCCGCCACAACGACGTCAAGGATCTGGGCCGTGTGCTGGCCCGGCTGCCCGAGGATGCGGGCAAGCTGGTGATCGTCGATGGCCTCTTCAGCATGGAGGGGGACATCGCCCCGCTGCCAGAGATGATCCCGGTGATCAAGCAGCACGGCGCGCGGCTGATGGTGGACGACGCCCACGCCATGGGTGTGCTGGGCGGCGGCCGCGGCACGGCGGCCCACTTCGACGTCACCGACGATGTGGACCTGATCATGTCCACCTTCAGCAAGTCCTTTGCCAGCCTGGGCGGCTTCATCGCCGGCGACGCCGACGTGATCAGCTACATCAAACACAACGGCCGCTCCATGATCTTCAGCGCCAGCATTCCCCCCAGCAACGCGGCCGCAGCCCTGGCCGCGCTGGATGTGATGCGCACCGAGCCAGAGCGGGTGGCGCAGGTCAACGCCAACGCCGACTACATGCGCGGCGAGCTGCGACGTCTGGGTTTCGACACCGGCAACAGTTGCACCCCCGTGGTTCCCATCATCATCGGCGACGACCAGCTCTGCTTCGTGGTCTGGCGACATCTGTTCGACGCGGGCCTCTTCGTCAACCCGGTGATCAGCCCCGGCGTGCCGGTGGGCCGCGCCCTGCTGCGCACCAGCTACATGGCCACCCACACCAAAGACCACATGGACCAGGCGTTGGCGATCTATGAGCAGGTGGGGAAGGCTTTTGGTTTGATTGCGTGATGCATCAGACCGCGACGGTGTTGGAAAAAAGTATGTGCGCTCCGGTCAGCCCGTCCGGAGCGCACATGGGGAGAGGAGGGGAAGGAAATACAACGCAAGACACCCCTCAGACGCAGGGTTCCAGCAAAAGGTTCCCCAAGCGTTGACAAATTTCTGCGAACAGGCTAAGATCACCCTTCATGCAATCTCTTCAACTTCGCCAGCGCGATTACCTGCTGCGCATCAGCCGGGCTATGACCGCCCGGCTTGACCTGCCCTCTCTCTTGCGCCTGATTCTCAACAGCGCCGTGGAGATGGTCGGCGCCGAGGTAGGGCTGCTGGTGCTGCGCCAGGCTGACGGCCGGCTGGCGCCGCAGGCGATCTATGGCCTGCCGCCGGCCAGGGCTGTTCAGGTAGCCGCCCTGCTGCGGGAGGGCCGCGATCTGGCCGGCGCGGGCGAGGGGGGACGCACTTCGCCGGAACTGCCGCTGTCGCTGCTCTCCGCGGCCGCGGGCATCCCCCTGCGCCAGGTGGTGCAGATGCCGCTGCGCAGCGACGACGAGCTGATCGGCGCGATCTATGCCTTCCGCAGCGGCGGCGCCGCCTTCGGCGTCAACGAGCGCCAGGTCTTGCAGAGCTTTGCCGACCAGGCAGCCATCGCCGTGCGCAACGCCCGCCTCTACGAGCAGGTGTCGGCCGAAAAGCGGCGCCTGGACGCGATCATCGAAAACAGCGCCAGCGGCGTGCTCATCCTTTCCCCCGACCGCCGCGTGCAGGTGATGAACCGGGCGTTGGCCGCGATGACCGGCTGGTCAGCCGAGGAGGCCCGCGGCGAACCCTGTTGGAAGATCCTGCCTCTGGAAAACTCCAGCCTGGGCAGCGCCGAAGGCGTCGCCGGGCAGAACCTGTGCGCCGCCCACGATGCACCCCCTCTGCCGCACGAGATCGATCCCGCCCGGCCGGAGCAGGCCCAAACCTCCTACTACGTCGAGGGCGACCTGCTGCGCCCCGGCGGCTCACGCCTGACCCTGGGCGTCACTTATACCCCGCTTTACGACAGCGAAGGCCGCCTGCTCAACATCATCGGCAACGTGGTGGACATCACCCGCTTCCGCGAGGCCGAGCAGATGAAATCCACCTTCATCAGCGTCATCTCGCACGAGTTGAAAACCCCGGTGGCGCTGATCAAAGGCTATGCCGGCACGCTGCGCCGGCCGGACGCAGCTTGGGACAGGGCCACCGTGGCCGACAGCCTGGCGGTGATCGAGGAGGAGGCCGACCGCCTCAACACCCTGATCGACAATCTGCTGGACGCCAGCCGCATCCAGGCCGGCGTTTTCAAGCTGGAGCCGGGCGCCGTGGACATGGCCCGGCTGGCCAGCAAGGTGGTGGAGCGCTTTCGCCGCCAGACCGAGCGCCACACCTTCGAGCTGGATTTCTCTGCTGACCTGCCCCTGGTGTTGGCCGACGAAGCGCGCCTGCGCCAGGTGTTGGACAACCTGACCAGCAATGCCATCAAATACTCGCCGCAGGGCGGGCCGATCCGCATCGGCGGCTGGCAGGATGGCCACGAAGTAACCATCTTCGTGGCCGACCAGGGCATTGGCATCCCGGAGGACGAGCAGGGCCGGCTCTTCGCCAGCTTCTACCGCGTCGATTCGGGCCTGCGCCGCCAGACCAAGGGCACTGGCCTGGGCCTGTACCTGTGCAAAGCCATTGTGGAGGCCCACAACGGCCGCATCTGGGTGCGCAGCGGCCAGGGCCAGGGCGCAACTTTCTTCTTTACCTTGCCGGTATACGCCGATGGCTTCAACTAAATCGATTCTGATCGTCGACGACGAACCGCGCATGAGACGCTTCGTGCGCATGAACCTGGAGCTGGAAGGCTTCAACGTCAGCGAGGCCAGCGATGGGCTGGAAGCAGTGCGCAAAGTGCGCGAGGAAGCTCCCAATCTGGTGGTGCTGGATGTGGAGATGCCTCACCTGGACGGCTTCGAGACCCTGGCCCAGATTCGCAGCACCTCCTCCGCGCCGGTGATCATGCTCACCGTGCGCGGCGAGGAGGAGGAACGCATCAAGGGCCTCGACCTGGGCGCCGACGACTATGTCACCAAGCCCTTCAGTACTGCCGAGTTGATCGCCCGTCTCGGAGTCATCCAGCGGCGTCGGGCAGCCTCATCCGAACCCGTCGTCGAAGTTGGTCCCCTGAGTCTCGACCTCCTGCATCAGGAGGCACGGATGGGTGGGGAAATGCTTCGGCTCACCCCCACCGAATTCGCCCTTCTGCGCCACCTCGGCGAAAACCTCGGCCGTATTCTCACCCTCAACCAGATCCATCGTGCCGTTTGGCCCGCCCAGCACAACGATCCGGGACCGGCCCTGCGGGTTCATATCAATCATCTTCGTCAAAAACTCGCCCCTGCCTTCCGTATCGAAAACGAGCCCGGCATCGGTTACCGCCTCATGATCGCGGATGAGCCGGAATGAGAGGCGGAAGCGGCTGGTTCCGGACTTTTTTGATCGACAGGGCTCCGCCTTTCGCAAAGGGTTTCCGCATGAAACGATTTTTCCTCATCGCCGCCTCCTCTTTTGCCATGCTCTTGTTCACCGGGTCTCCGGCCCTCGCGGAAGAGAGCAGTCCTTTCCGCCACTTTGTCTCGTTTCAATTCAAGGACGGAACGACCGAGGAGAAAAAGACCGAGATCGTGAACGCCTTCATGGCCCTGAAAAGCAAAATCGATACCATCACCGACCTCGAATGGGGCGGGACCGAGAACATCGAGCCGCTCAACGATGGCTTCACCCATTCCTTCCTCGTGAGTTTCAAAAACAAGGCCGGCCTTGAAGCCTACCTCCCCCACCCCGCGCACGAGGAGTTTGTGAAGCTCCTCAAACCGCATCTGGAGAAGGTTTACGTTTTTGATTACACGGCGAAAAAGTAACGGGACCTCAAATCACCCAATCCGCCCCATCCTGAGTCTGAAGAGGCGGGATCAATTCAGTCAGGGTGATGCCTCCGCAGCTTTGCAACATCGCCTCGTTCACGCGAACCCAGGCATGGCGGACCCGTTCGGCGGATTTGCCTCCATTCCCGGGGCTGCTTTCGATCAGCGCTCCGCCCTCGAGTGCCATGGCAATCTCGGCGAGGGTGATGTCATCCGGATGCCGGGCGAGGAGGTAACCCCCGTTTTTCCCCCGGCGACTGATGACGAGCCCCGCCTGGCGCAGGGTCGTGAGGATCTGGACGAGGTAATTCGGCGACAGATGCTCCGCCGCCGCCAGCTCCTCCACCTGGCGCACCTGACCCGAGGCAAAAGTACTCGCCAGTTGCGCAAGAACCTGACAGGCATATTCTGTTTTTAACGGGAGACGCATTGCAAATACCACTTGCGAAAAGGCAGATACAATACCTTAGTAAACGACGCAACTTTAAAATAATTCAATTCTCACGTCTCCAACCCCCGGGAACCATGGCCAAAAGTATCGGCAAATCCGCCAACGAAAGCATCAAGGACGCGAGTCAATATCTGCGTGGAACCATTCTCGACGGGTTGGCGAATGCCGCGACCGGTTCGCTCTCGAAGGATGATCAGCAGCTCACCAAGTTCCACGGCATTTATCAACAGGATGACCGCGATATCCGGAAGGAGCGCCGTCAGAAGAAGCTCGAACCCGCCTACTCGTTCATGATCCGGGTGCGTGTTCCCGGTGGCGTCTCAACCCCCGCCCAGTGGCTCGAGATGGATCGCATCGCGCGGGAGCATGCCAACGGTGCCCTCAAGCTCACGACGCGTCAGGCTTTCCAGTTTCACGGCGTCATCAAGAGCAATCTGAAAAAGACGATCTACGAGATCAACCAGTCGCTCTTCGACACCCTCGCCGCGTGCGGCGACGTCAACCGCAA
>JAKQCW010000180.1 GCA_029558955.1 Chloroflexota bacterium | reverse complement strand
GAGAACATGGGCGTGCACTACCTGCTGGACCAGGGCGACGCCCAGATCGACGATGCGACCCTGCGCGCCGTACACCTGCCCCCCTACCAGGCCGCCATCGACGCCGGCGCGGCCACCGTCATGGCCTCCTTCAGCAGCGTCAATGGCGTCAAGATGCACGGCAACCGCGAGTTGCTCACCGGCCTGCTGCGCGACGAGCTGGGCTTCGGGGGCTTTGTCGTCTCCGACTGGCAGGGCATCGACCAACTCCCCGGCGACTACCCTTCCGACGTGGCGACGGCCATCAACGCCGGCATTGATATGGTGATGGTCCCCTACGACTACAAGCTGTTCATCGACACGTTGACGGAGGCCGTGGAGGCGGGCGATGTGCCGACGGCGCGCATCGACGAGGCGGTGCGGCGTATTCTGACGGTCAAGGCCGAGCTGGGGCTGTTCGATGGCGACCCCAGCCGGCCCGGCGCGCCGCTGGACGTGGTCGGCTCGCCGGAGCACCGCGCGTTGGCCCGCCAGGCAGTGCGCCAGTCGCTGGTGCTGCTGAAAAACGAAGGCCGCACGCTGCCGCTGATCGAGGATACCCCGTTGATCTTCGTCGGCGGTGTGGCCGCGGACGATATCGGCATCCAGGTCGGCGGCTGGGCGACGCAGTGGCAAGGGGCGGTCGGCGAGATCACCGACGGCGCGACCATTCTCGATGGCATCCGGGAGATGAGCAAGCCAGGGTCCATCGTCGTGCACGATGCGGCCGGTCGTTTCGATAGCTTTGGCGCCGCCCAAGGGGGCCAGCTTCTTGCCGATGTGGGCATCGCGGTGGTGGCCGAACGTCCCTACGCCGAGGGGGTGGGCGATTCGTCCGACCTGGCGCTGCCCGATGAGGATCTGGCCATGGTGCAGCGCCTGCGCGCCAGCTCGCGACGGCTGGTGTTGATCGTGCTGGCTGGCCGGCCGGTGGACATTGTCGAGCTGCTGCCGCTGACCGATGCCGTGCTGGTAGCCTGGCTGCCGGGCAGCGAGGGGGCCGGCGTGGCCGATGGTCTCTTTGGCCATGCCCCCATCGACGGCGTTCTGCCCTACACCTGGCCGGCCTCGGTCGATCAGTTGCCGGGCGCGGCGGGGGTGACGACGACTGAGGGCCCGGCCGCCGACCTCAATGCGCCGCTCTTTCCGGCTGGCTTTGGCCTCTCCACCGGGCCATGATCCGCCCACGATTCCCGGTCAGCGCAGCAGCGCTGCTGGCCTTCCTCCTTTTGGCAGCAGGTTGCCAAGCCCCTCCGCCGCCGCCCTTCGAAGCTATGAAAGTACCTCTCATGAATCCCATCATTCCTCTGCCGGTCTCAGCGGTTGAAACCGGCGCCGCGTTCACCCTGACAGACAACACGACGATCACCATCGATGCGAACAACGACGAGCTGGCTGCCATCGGCGGCTATCTGGCCGGCTGGCTGGGCGCGGCCGGCGGCTGGGAGCTGCCCGTGACGACGGCTGCCGCGCCGCGGGCCGGCGCCATTGCCCTGACCCTGAGCGGCGCCGATGCCAGCCTGGGCGCCGAGGGCTACCAGCTCACCGTGACCCCGGAGGGCGTCGTCATCGCCGCCAACCGGCCGGCCGGCCTGTTCTACGGCGTGCAGACCCTGCGCCAGCTTCTGCCGGCTGAGTTGGAGGGCCAGGCTGGCAGATCTGCGCAAGATGTCAACCTGGCAGACTGGACAATCCCCACCGTCGTGATTCGCGACGCGCCGCGCTTTGGCTGGCGCGGCATGATGCTGGACGTGGCGCGCCACTTCCCGGCCGGAGGGGTGGAAGATGTCAAGCGCCTGATCGATCTGATGGCGCTCTACAAGCTGAACCGGCTGCACCTGCACCTGACCGACGACCAGGGCTGGCGTCTGATGATCGAATCGTGGCCGCGGCTGGCGGAGGTGGGCGGCAGCATGGCCGTGGACGGCGACCCGGGCGGCTATTTCACCCAGGCTGAGTACGCCGGGCTGGTGGCCTACGCGGCCAGCCGCTACATCGATGTCGTGCCGGAGATCGACCTGCCGGGCCACACCAACGCCGCGCTGGCCTCATATCCGGAGCTGAACTGCGACGGGACAGCCCCCGACCTGTACACCGACATCGGGGTGGGCTTCAGCTCGCTCTGCATCGACAAGGAGATCACCTACCAGTTCGTGGACGACGTGATCCGCGAGGTGGCCGCGCTGACACCGGGGCCATTCATCCACGTCGGCGGCGACGAAGCGCTCAGCACGCCCGAGGCCGACTATGTGCGCTTCATGACCCGGGTGCAGCAGATTGTCCAGGCCCACGGCAAACAGATGCTGGCCTGGGAAGAGGCCGCGCGCATCGAGCTGGCCCCCGGCTCGGCGGTGCAGCATTGGCACGATGAGATGGCCGCCCACGCGGCCAGCCAGGGCGCGCAGGTGATCATGTCGCCGGCCGCTCACAGCTATCTGGACATGAAATACGACGACACGACCGCGCTGGGCCTGAACTGGGCCGGCAACGTCAGCGTCGAAAAGGCCTACAGTTGGGATCCCGCCGCTGTCCAGCCCGGCATCGCGGAAAGCGCAATTCTGGGCGTCGAGGCGCCGCTCTGGACGGAGACCGTGCGTACGCTGGAGGAGCTGGAGTACCTGGTCTTCCCCCGTCTGCTGGGCATCGCCGAGATCGGCTGGTCGCCGGCCGCGGGCAGATCGTGGAAGGAGTACCGCGTCCGCCTGGCCGGTCACGCGGCGCGGCTGGAGGCGCTGGGTGTCAACTTCCATCCGTTGGTCGAGTAGCCGGCTGCGGCGTATCGAGACCCTCGCCCGTTGGTCGAGTAGCCGGCTGCGGCGTATCGAGACCCTCGCCCGTTGGTCGAGTAGCCGGCTGCGGCGTATCGAGACCCTCGCCCGCTGGTCGAGTAGCCGTCTGCGGCGTATCGAGACCCTCGCCCGTTGGTCGAGTAGCCGTCTGCGGCGTATCGAGACCTTCCGGGGTTTCGATACGCTGGAATCCGCCTTCCTCATGCGAGTCAGCGCACCTCAACCCGCTACTCAACCCGCGGTTGGCGGAGTGATGTTGCTGGCGAGGGACGCTTTGGTCGGCGATTGACTGCGCCTGGCGCCGAGGCAGCCTTCATCTGACCAGCCTGCATCTGGTCAGCCTGATTTTTGATACTGCACCTGCCCATCTACATCCCAGGTGTCGACGATGGCCATGATCACCGCGTCCACCGGGCGCTTGTCGGTCAGGATGGTCTGGCGCGCGGAGGAGCCGCTGGCGTAGAGCACCACCTCGCCCACGCCGGAGCCGACCGCGTCCACGGCTACCACATAGCCGCTTCCCTCCTGGCCGTCGACGGTCATGGTGCGCACCACCATCAGGCGCAGGCTCTGCATCTTTTCATCTTTCGCCGTAGAAACGACGGCGCCAACGACTTTGCCGATTAGCATGGGAGCCTCTTGGTGAAACGTGAAGAGTGGCCTGTAACTCGGAGCCTGAAACCCGTAACTCGTAACTCGTAACTCGTAACCCGTAACCCGGAGCTCAGAGCCCGGAGCCCGTAACCCGTAACCCGTAACCCAGAGCCAATTCCCATACGGCAACAGACCTTTCCGGTTACGCATTACGCATTACGCATTACTTTTCATCCAGACTCGCGGCAAAGGCCGACAGACGTTCGGCCGCGTTCTGCACGATGGGTGCGCCGTGGCCGAAGCAGATGATCTGCACGCCCTTGAGCGCGGCCAGCTTGCGGATGGAGTCCTTGGCGATGTCCATGCGCGGGGTGGCGATGGCTGGCGGCAGGCCCAGGCCGCGGCTGCGGTTGTTGAGCGCATCCGCGACCAACAGAATGCCGCGCTGCGGCTGGAAGAGGGCGATCTGGCCGGCCGTGTGGCCAGGGACGTGTACTACCTGAAAGCCCTCGACCAGCACCTGCTTGTCCAGCACCAGCTCATCCACCGGCGTCATGGGCCGGTAGCTCAGGAAGAGCCGTGTGACAGAATCGAAGGCCCAGCCATAGGCGCGTCGCAGCAGCGACTGGCCCATGACGCGGCGCTGGCGACCCTCGACCACGGCCTTCTCCACCGCGTGACAGATGACCCGCGCGCCGCTGGCAGCCTGCACGGCCGCCAGCCCGCCGATGTGGTCGATGTCGCCGTGGGTGACGATGATCCGGTCCAGCCGGCCGGGGCCCAGTCGCTGCACGAAGGCCAGGATCTTGGCCGCGTCGCCAGGCATTCCGGCGTCGATCAAGGTTAGCTTGCCGTCAGGTCGCTCCCAGACATACGCGTGGACGATGCCTTTTTCCATGCCGTCCACCAGGTGGAGGCCAGGTGCGATCTGCACAGCTAGAGCTCCTTCAGGCCAAAGCGTTCCTGATAGAGCGCCACCGAGCGCATGATCTCGGCCTTGGCCGCGGCGGCGTTTTCCCAGCCGATGGGCTTGGTGCGCTGACCCTCCAGGTCCTTGTAGACCTCGAAGAAGTGCGCGACCTCATTCAGGAAGCTCTGCGGCACGTCGCTCAGATCATGGTATTCATTGAAGCCTGGATCGGTGGCCGGCACGGCCAGGATCTTGGCGTCCTCCTGGTCGCGGTCCAACATGCGGAAGATGCCGATGGGCCGCGCCTGGATGATACAGCCGGGGAAGGTCGGCTCGTTGACCATCACGATGATGTCCAGCGGGTCGCCGTCCTCGTAGAAGGTGCGCGGAATCAGGCCGTAGTCGCCGGGATAGACCATGGAGGAGTAGAGGACGCGATCGAGAAAGATCACGCCGTTGGCCTTCTGGTATTCGTATTTATTGCGCGAGCCCTTGGGGATCTCGACAATGACATAGATCGTGTCCGGGGCGTCAGGCCCCGTGCGCAGATCGCGCCAGATGTTCTGCATGGCCTCTATCCCTCTGCGTCGCCCTGGCGTCCCAGGGGCAACACCTGGTCGACGTTGCTGTGCGGCCGCGGGATGACGTGGACCGAGACCACCTCGCCGACCTTTTCGGCCCCGCGCACGCCAGCTTCCACCGCGGCCTTGACAGCCGCCACGTCGCCGCGCACGATGGCGGTCACATAGCCGCCGCCGATCTTTTCGTAGCCAACCAGCTCGACCTTGGCCGCCTTGACCATCGCGTCCGAGGCCTCGACCATGGCGGCAAATCCTTTGGTTTCGATCATGCCTAGTGCTTCAGCCATGAGGAGTACTCCTTGTGTTTGAAATGGGATGGGGGATGAGTAATGCGTAACTCGTAACTCGTAACCCGGAAAGGACTTCTGTTTGGGCGAGATTCTGGGGGATGAGTAACGAGTAACGAGTAATGCGTAATCCGGAAAGGACTTCTGTTTGGGCGAAATTCTGGGGGATGAGTAACGAGTAACGAGTAATGCGTAATCCGGAAACGACTTCCGTTTGTCCGAGATTCCGGGGATGAGTAACGAGTAACGAGTAATGCGTAATCCGGAAAGGACTTCTGTTTGTCCGAGATTCCGGAGATGAGTAACGAGTAACGAGTAATGCGTAATCCGGAAACGACTTCCGTCTGTCCGAGATTCCGGGTTACGCATTACGCATTACGCATTACGTGTTACGACGCACCGGTCAGTCGCTGGCGCCGCCGGGGTCGCGTCCGCTGACCCCTTCCAGCGCGGCCACGGCGGCGCCGTAGCCGGCCATGATGTCGCGCTCGTCGCCGCCCAGGTAGACGCGGCCAAAGGCGCCGAAGGCCATGACTTCCAGAATGTTGATGTTGGCCCGCTTTTCAGCCTCGTTGGCCGCCAGCGCGGCGTAGCCGGCCGGTTCCACCTCCAGCACGTAGAGCGTTTGGCCGGCCAGCAGCATGTGGCCATGGCGCATGCGGTTGATCAACTGCACCTGGTGGGCGTCGATGTTGCGGATGATCTGGCTGGAGAGGATGCGCGGCCGCATGCGGTTGGCTTCGGCCAGCCCCAGCGCCTCCAGAATGGCCGCGCCAGCCGCGCGCGTCTCAGCCTGCGACTCGGAGTGGACCTCCAGCAGGCCGTAGCGCCGCTCGACGATCTGCATGCCCGGCCGCACGCGCGTGGCCTTGAGCGCGATGTCGGTGATGCGGTTGATCTCGATGCCGGGGGAGATCTCGATCCAAAGCGAGGCGTCGTAGGGCAGGGGCAAGAAGCCGCGCGCCACGGTGCCCAGAAACGCCGCATGCTGCGGCTGCAGGCTATCCAGAAAAACGTAGGAACGCAGATCGACGCTCACAGGGGGATCCTTTCTCGGAGGACGGTCAGTCCTGTCATTACAGATGGCGCAGGCGGGCGCGCGGGTGGTCGATGCCCTCGCGTAGCTCTTGCTGGTCAAGACCCGAGGCCTGCGCCAGCAGCTCCATGTTCTCGAAATCCTCGTTGGTCAGCGCCAGCAAACGCTGCCGCTGCTCCGCGCTGAGCTTGCGACCCACCGTGGCCCGCTCCGGCGCGGCCAGCAGGCGCTCGCGGCAGGGCTCGCACTGCATGGCGTGCCCCAGCAGGATGGCCAGATCGCCGACACGGTCGGGGTTGGCGGCGGCGCCGGTGGAAGGGAAGGTCATGCCGGGCCTCCTGCGACCTCTTTGATGATCTTGATGCCCGCGCTGGCGCCCAAACGGGTGGCGCCAGCCGCGATCATGGCTTGGGCGTCCTTGCCGGAGCGGATGCCGCCGGCCGCCTTGACGCCGACGCCCGGCCCTACCACCTGGCGCATCAACGCCACATCGGCCGCGGTGGCGCCGCCGGAGGCGAAGCCGGTGGATGTTTTGACATAATCTGCGCCGGCGGCCAGGGCGATGGTGCAGCTCTCGACCTTCTCCTCGTCGCTCAGCAGCGCCGCTTCGATGATCACCTTGACGCTGGCCTGGCGGGCGTGGGCCGCGCGCACCACCGCGGCCACATCGTCGGCCACCAGCTTGTAATCGTGCGACTTGAGCGCGCCGATGTTCTGCACCATGTCGATCTCGCTGGCGCCGCCGGCGATGGCTCGCTCCGTCTCGAAGGCCTTGACCTCGGGCAGGGTCGCGCCCAGGGGAAAGCCCACCACGGTGCAGACCTTGACCGGGCTGCCCCGCAGCAGGTCGGCGCAGAGCGGCACCCAGGCCGGGTTGACACAGACGGTGGCGAAGCTGTTGGCGCGCGCTTCGTCGCACAGCTTGACGATCTCGGCGCGGCTGGCGTCCGGCTTGAGCAGCGTGTGATCGATCATGCGCGCCAGGTCGGCCGGCACCTGGCCGGCGCCCAGGCGGGCGCTCAGCCGGTCCGCGCCGGCCTGCACCACATCCCGGCAGCGGTCAGGGCAGTTGACCGCGCAGTTGCCCTCGCAGCCCTGCCCGCAGCCGGAGCAAGACTGCCCGCCGCCAGGATAAACCTTCAGCACCTCGCGGGTAATGATATCGACCAGTTGGTCCAGAGAGTAGTTGGTTGAGGGCATAGTGATTCGTGATGCGTAATGCGTGATGCGTAATGCGTGTGTGATGTGGGATGTGTGGTTTGCGGTCGGTAACTCGTAACTCGTAACTCGTAACCCGGAGATTTTCTCCGCAAATTCGGGTTGCGTGTCACGAGTTACGCAGCCCAGAGACTCTCTCCGTCATTCCGGGTTACGAGTTACGCACGAACCTTCTCTCAATCTGCATGATCTTCTCGACCCGTTTCGCGTGGCGGTCGGGGCCGAAGGGGGTGGCCAGCCAGGTTTCGACGATCTGTTGGGCCAGGGCGGGACCGATCAGGCCGGCGCCGAGGGTCAGGACGTTGGCGTGGTTGTGGGCGCGGCTGTTGACGGCCGTGGCCTGATCGTAGCACATGGCCGCTCGCACGCCGGGCACCTTGTTGGCGGTCATGCAGGAGCCGATGCCTGCGCCGTCGATCATGATCCCCCAGCGGGCGCGGCCCTCGGCCACCATGCGCGCTACAATGAAGGCGTAGTCGGGATAATCCACGCTCTCCGCGCTGTGACAGCCGCAGTCGGCCACCTGCCAGCCCAATTTGGTCAACAACGGCTTGAGCTGCTCCTTCAATCCATAGCCGCCATGATCCGCGCCCAGGGCGATGGTCTGCTGCCCGGCGCTCTTCGCCGGCGGCAGCGGCAGGGCAGCACCCAGGGTGATCTTGCGCTCCAGCGCCAGCTCGCGGGCCAGCGGCGTCACCAGCGCGCCGGGGGGGATGTCCAGCGTCGAGCCGGGTGCGGCCTGGGCCACGGCGCCGGCGTCGATCACTGGGCGCGCCGGCTGGGAGGCGGCCGGTGAACCGCCGCTCTGGCCGCTCGCCGGCGCGGCCAGCTCAGGCAGCAGGCGCACCAGGGTCGAGCGAACCAGCTCACGCACCTGGGTTTCGTTGGGAGTCGTCGCCATGTCAGATATCTGTGTGCGTTGCGCAGACCGTCGGTAAGAGACTGCGGGCACGGTCGGAGACCGGCCCGAGCGGTTGTTGGTCAGTCGTCGTGCGTTGCGCAAACCGTCGGTAAGAGACTGCGGGCACGGTCGGAGACCGGCCCGAGCGGTTGTTGGTCAGTCGCCGGCAGGGTGAAAGCCGGGGTCGGCCATGCCATGGCGGATCAGACCCCAGTCGGACGGGGGCCAGTAGGAGAGCACCACCTTGCCGATCACATGGTCGGTCGGCAGGGTGCCCCAGCTATGGGAATCGCTGGAGTTGGGACGGTTGTCGCCCAGGACGAACATCTCCTCCGGGCCCAGGGTGACCGGCGCCATGTTGTAGTTGGCGTTGTTGACCGTGGCTGGGTCGGAGATGGGTTGGTTGTTGATCAACACCTGGCCGTTGCGAATCTCCACCGTCTCGCCCGGCAGTCCGATGACGCGCTTGATGAAATCGCGGCTGGGATCCAACGGGTAGCGGAAGACGATCACATCGCCGCGCGCCGGCTCGCCCAGGCGATAGGCCAGCTTGTTGATCAGCAGGAACTGCCCGTCGTGGAAGTTGGGCTCCATGCTCATCCCCTCCACGCGGAAATTCTGGATCACCGTGCGCACCAGCAGGAAGATCACCAGCGTCAGTACGACGGTTTCGACGATCTCGCGCAGCACCGGCCGCCAGCCGGGGCTGGGGTTCGCCTTTTCCGGGGCAGGTTCGCCCGACCAGGGCGCGGCTGGCCCCGGTTCACCCGATTCCCATGAGGCGTTGTAGGGGGGAGGTGAAGCGCTTGCCGCTGGCATGTCGGGCTGCTGTGTGTCCAATGCCACGCTGATCGATAGCCTTTCTTCAGAGTTGGCGACATTATAGCACCCTGCATCGCGTGGAGCAAGTCCAACAGAGCTGCGCCAGGAGTTCCAGAGGTGATGGCTGACAACACGGAGTCGAGCCTTTCGGCCGGTCGGGCGCGCGATTCGCACCGATCAAGCCCGGCATAAGCCTCGCCTCCGCGTCCTGGCAGGGGCTGCCGGCGCCGCGAACCCGCGTCGCCCTTCCTCAGACGGCGGCATGGCTGCGCAGCAGATCGTGCGTTTGACACATCGCGTCAAGCGTGCTAAATTGCACATGATCGAACGATCCTGCCACAGCCGCTGCTCCGGCTGCTTTTCCACGTCAAGGAGGACGCTATGAGCTATCCCGAAGTTGTCATCGTAAGCGGCGCACGCACGCCCATTGGCCGTTTTCAAGGGGCATTGAGCGCCATCCCGGCTGTCGAGCTGGGAGGTGTGGCCATCAAGGCCGCCATCGAGCGGGCCGGCATCGACGGCGCGCTGGTGGAGGAGGTCTTGATGGGCAATGTGGTGCAGGCGGGCGAAGGTCAGGCTCCAGCCCGCCAGGCCGGCATCGCCGGCGGCCTGCCGGTCAGCGTCGGCGCCACCACCATCAACAAGATCTGCGGCTCCGGCCTCAAGGCGGTGATGATGGCCGCCCAGGCGATCCGCTCTGGCGATGGCGACGTGTTCGTGGCCGGCGGCATGGAGAACATGAACCTGGCCCCCTACTATCTCACCAAGGCGCGCACCGGCTATCGCATGGGCAACGCCGAGATGATCGACGGCATGATCCACGACGGCCTGTGGTGCGCCTTCGAGCATCATCACATGGGCAGCTCGGCCGAGTGGATTGCGCGCGAGTACGGCGTTTCCCGCCAGGATCAGGATGAGCTGGCGCTGCGCAGCCATCAGCGCGCCGTGGCCGCCATCGACGCCGGCCGTTTCAAGGCCGAGATCGCGCCGGTGCCCATCGCGCAGCGCAAGGGGCCGCCCCTGCTCTTCGACGCCGACGAGACCCCCCGCCGCGACAGCAGTCTGGAGGCGCTGGCCAAGCTCAAGCCCGCCTTCGAGGCCGGCGGCACGGTGACGGCCGGCAACGCTCCCCCCATCAGCGACGGCGCGGCCGCGCTGGTGGTCATGAGCGGCCAGAAGGCGGCCGAGCTGGGGCTCAAACCGCTGGCGCGCGTCACAGCCTATGCCCAGGCCGCGGTCAAGCCGTTGGAAATCTTCGCCGCGCCGATCTTCGCCGTGCGGCGTTTGATGGACCGGCTGGGCGTCGGCATCGACCACTTCGACCTGATCGAGGTCAACGAGGCCTTCGCCGCCCAGACCATCGCCGATGGCCGCACTCTGGGCATGGACTGGGACAAGGTCAACGTCAACGGCGGCGCGGTGGCGCTGGGCCATCCCATCGGCTGCTCCGGCGCGCGCGTTCTGGTCACGCTGCTGTACGCGTTGCAGCACCATCAGCTCAAGACCGGCCTGGCCACCCTCTGCCTGGGCGGCGGCGAGGGCGTCGCGCTGAGCGTAGAGATGCTGGATTGACCTTTGCGACTTCCCGCATTGCCAACGGGCGCATCATCTGGTACAATCACCGGGAGATGCGCCCGTTTCTTTTTCCTCTGGTCGCTCACATCGTCACACAAGGAGTCTGTCCATGGCCACGAAGTCCTCATCCTCTCAGCCAGCAGCCGGCGCACAGGACATCACGCGGGTGCGCGATATCCTGCTTGGCCCCCAAATGCGCGAATACGATCAGCGTTTTCAGCTCTTGCAGCGCGATGTCGAACGCCTGCAAAAGTCGATCGACCAACTGACCGAGCAGTTGCACGAGCAGGCCGACAGTCAGACGAGCAGCCTGGACAGCCAGGTGGAGCGTTTCAGCAGGCTGTTGGCCGAGCAGGATCAACGCCTGGCTGGCAAGGCGGCTGAGGAGAGCGGCAGGCTTCATGGCCGCCTCGAAGAAGTGGCCGGGCGGCTGGAGCAACAGGGCGCGGCCCAGGCGCTCAAGCTCAGCCAGGAGACCGACCGGCATGACAAGCAGTTGGCCGCGTTGGATGCCGCCCTGGCCAAGAAGCTCCAGACGCTGCAGCGCGAAACGCGCGAGCGCGATGATGACCTGCGCCGTGAGCTGCGCGAGATGGTCGAAAAGCTGACCCACGACAAGGCTGATCGCCAATCCCTGGGCCAGATGCTGATTGAGATCGGCGACCAACTGATCGGCGGCGGCAGCGCTGTCAGCCTGGACGAGCTGCTGACCAGCCTGCCGGCGGCGGTCGAATAGAGTCCGAGCGGTGAGCCCGGAGTATTTACCGCCGGGGCCGGACGGCCCGTCGGCCGCTGTTGACGCGTCTCCCTCCCCCGCGGCGCAGCCTCTGGAGTTGGAGGAACTGCGCTGCATCCTGCTGGGCGAGGAACAGGGACGCCTGGCTGAGCTGGATGCCACCGTTGGCGACCTGCAACAGCTTCTGGCCGACAAGGACGCCCTGGCCGCCATCATCGCCCCCTCGTTGGAAGGAGCGCTGCGCGACGAGATCCAGCAGCGCCGGGAGGAGATGATCGAGGTGCTCTACCCCATCATCGGTCAGACGGTGGTGCGGTCGGTGCGCGAGGCGATGCAGGAGCTGGCGGCCGCGGTGGACGCCCGCATCCGTTCCACCATCGCCCCCAGAAGCATAGTTCGGCGGATCAAAGCCCGTGTCACAGGCGTTTCTGACGCCGAGCTGGCGCTGCGCGATGCACTGCCCTTCGAGGTGCTCGAGGTCTTCGCGATCCATCGCGCCAGCGGCCTGCTGCTGCGCCATGTCACGCTGAGCGGCCCGGCGGCCGACGATCGTGACCTGGTCAGCGGCATGTTGACCGCCATTCGCGACTTCGCCTCCGACGCCTTTGGCCACGGCCAGAGCGGCGAGCTGGCAGCCATTGACTACGGCCAGCAGCGCATCCTGATCGAGGCGGCTGAGCTGGTCTACTTGGCTGCCGTGGTCGAAGGCGTGGAGCCGCCTGGCTTCAGGGCTCAACTGCGCGGCCTGGCCATCGACATCCAGAGCCGCTATCGCCATCTGCTGCACCGGTATCAGGGGGACGCCGCCCCCTTTGCCGTGCTGGACGCATCGCTGACCAGCCTGGGCGCGGCCGATGCGCAGCGCCAGCCAGCCGTCGAACTCACCCGCGGCCAGAAGGGCGCGCTGGCCGGCGTGGCCGTGCTGTTGGGCAGTTGCGTGTTGGCGGCTTGCCTGGGCGGCTGGTGGCTGGTGCGGGCGGTGAGCCGTCCCCAGCCAACGCCGTTGGTGATCTATGTGACGGCCGCGTCTACCCCGGCGCCGACGGCCATCCCCACCGAGGCCATCCGTCCCAGCGCCACCCCCACACCCACAGCAACCGCAACCACGCTGCCCACGCCTTTGGCGACCGCCACCCCCACCGTCGGCGCCACGGCCACCGTCGCCGCCATCCCGACGCCCACGCCGATCGCCCGGGTTGCCGTCAGCGACGTGCGCGTCAATGTGCGCGCCGGGCCGGGCCTGGAGTATCCCGTCAAATCGGTGGCAGAGCCAGGCACATTCTTTGACCTGGTGGCGCGCACCCGAGACCAGGCCTGGGCGCAGGTCTGTTGCTTCTCCGACGGCAGCAGCGGCTGGATCGCGGCCGCCTATCTCCTGCCGGCCGAGGCCGCGCCCTGAGCCGGCTTCGGCGCTCCGGGCCTTGGCCGAGGCCCACGGATTTCGATACGGCGGCCTACTCAATCCACGGATTTCGATACGGCGGCCTACTCAATCCACGGATTTCGATACGGCGGCCTACTCAATTCGCGGATTTCGATACGGCGGCCTACTCAATTCGCGTGCCCGCGCCGGTCGTTGCGGGCCAGAGAAAGGGTGATCAGTGCTTACGCTGAGCAAGAAGATCTGTCTGTTGGGGGATTTTGCAGTCGGCAAGACCAGCCTGGTGCGCAGATTCGTCTATGACCTGTTCGACGACAAATATCTGAGCACCATCGGCGTCAAGGTCAGCCGCAAGATTATCACCGTCGCGCGCGAGCAGGATCTGGTCGAATTGACCATCATGCTGTGGGATCTGGCCGGCAGCGAGGAGTTCACCCACATGTGGGCCAGCTATCTGCGCGGCGCCTCAGCGGTGATGCTGGTGGGCGATCTGACCCGGCCGGAAACTTTCGACGCGCTCTCCCGCTATGTGAGCGACCTTGATCGGGTAGGGCCGCGCCCGCCGTTGCTGTTGGCGGCCAACAAGGCCGATCTGCTGGGCGACAGCGACGAGGATCAGGTGCTCGTGCAGCAGATCCAGGCGCTGGCCGAGGCGCTGGCTGCCCCCCTCTATCTGACCAGCGCGCTGAGCGGCCAGGAGGTCGAAAACGCGTTTCGTCACCTGGGACGAATCATGGTGGAGCATGACGCCTGACCGGTTGACCAGCAGCCTGCCGATTTTGACGGCGATCCTGGAGGAGCGCACCCTGGCCTATGCCGTGACCGACGGCCAACTGCGGGTCGAGCAGTTCCACGATCCCGCGGCCCTCATCGGCGTCTACGTCGCGCCCGCCGCGGGCCAGGGTCTCTTGGAGATCATGCCTGAGCTGATCGGCTACGAGGCTGAGCTGGACGATCTGCTGGCCGGGCGGCAGGACCGGCTGCAGCTCCAGCTTTTCAGCCGCTCGGCGGAGGATGGCGCCACCCGCTATTACCGCCTGTTGGCGCGTCGCAGGCCCGCGGCGATGCCTGACGCAGTCGCTGGCCGCGCCAGCGGGCTAACCCCCGGCCCATCGCTGCCAGACGCCGGCGCGCCGGCCGGTCTTCTCATTTTCCTGGAGGACATCACTTCCGTCGGCGAGCTGCATCAGCGGCTGATGCAGAGCCGCAACGAGCTGCAGTTGAAGGCCAGCGCACTGGACAAAGCCAACCGGGATCTGGCGGCTGCCAATCAGGAGCTGAGCAAGCTGGCCGATGTCAGGAGCACATTCGTCTCCATGGCGGCCCACGAGCTGCGCACGCCGCTGACCGTGATGCGCGGCTACGCCGATCTTTTGTTGGCGGAAACCCTGGGCGAGCTGAACGACGCCCAGCGCGAGAGCCTGGAAACGCTGCGACAGGGCGGCGATCGGCTGCTGGAAATCGTCAACAACCTGCTGGACCTGACGCGCCTGGAGGCCAGCCGCATGGAGTTAGTTCTGCAAGCGCTGGATCTGGGGGATTTGGTGCGAGCTGTCGCCAAGGAATTTCGTACTCTGCTGGAGACTCGACGCCAAAGCCTGACGGTCACGATGGCCCCCAACCTGCCCGCCGCGCTGTGCGACGAGACGCGGGTGTTCCAGATTCTGAGCAATCTGTTGGGCAACGCGTCCAAGTATACGCCCGTCGGCGGCGCCATTGAGCTGGCGGTGGGCCTGGCCGCGGAGCCCGGCGAGCTGCAGATCACCGTGCGCGACAGCGGCGTCGGCATTCCTGCCGATCAGCAGGCTCAGTTGGGCACGCTCTTCTTCCGCGCTCGCACCGCCAACCAGGTGGACACCCGCGGCGTCGGCCTGGGCCTGTACATCACCAAATCGCTGGTTCAACTGCACGGCGGCCGCTTCTGGTTCGAGAGTCAGGAGGGCCAGGGCTCCACCTTTTGCGTGACCTTCCTGCAAGCCGATGGGGCGGAGTACTGAGCACACCGTGGCGATCTGTCAACTGGGCCCCACGGCCATCCACTATCAGCAGGCCGGCGCGGGCCGGGAGGTGGTTCTGTTGCACCACGCCACCGGCAGCGCGCGCAACTGGCGCCGGCAAAGCCCCCTCCTGGCCGCCACGCACCGCGTGACCGCCTATGACCGGCCCGGCTTTGGCCAGTCGCAGTGGCTGGAGGCCTGGCCGTTGGACTATCTCGATCAGGATGTGGCGGATCTGATCGCCCTGCTGGACGCGCTGGAGATCGGCCGCGCGGCGCTGGTGGGCCACAGCGACGGCGCGGCTATTGCCCTGCTGGCGGCCGCGCGCCATCCGCAGCGGGTCGCCGGCGTCCTGGCCGAGTCGCCGCATGTCGCGGTCGAGGTTCCCCGCTGCCCTGACGCGGTCGCCGCCTTCGTGGCGGAGCTGGAACAGTCGCCGCCGCTGTTGGCCGCGCTGGAGCGCAACCATGCCGGCCGCGGCCGGCAGGTGGTGCAGCGTTGGCATGACCGTTGGCGCGACCCCCTTTTCTGGAGCTGGGATGTTTCGGCCGAGCTGGCGCAGGTGCGCTGCCCGGTGCTGGTGGTACACGGCGCGGACGATCCCTATTTCTCCGTGGCGCATTCGGCCATGATCGCCCAGCGCACCCGCGGCGAGCTGATCGTCTTGCCCGGCCTGGGCCATTCTCCGCACATCGAGGCGCCGGAGCAGTTTGCGCCGCTGATGCACAGCTTCCTGATGAGTTTGTCATAACATGCCCTACCTGGACACCTCGCAACATCGCCTCTACTACGAGCGCAGCAGCGCCGGCCCGCAGCCGGTGCTGCTGCTGCACGGCGCTTTTGCCACCAGCCGGTGGTGGCAGCCAACCCTGGCGCTGTTGCCGTCGGAACAGTTCACCGCCTACGCGCCCGATCTGCCCGGCTGCGGCCGCTCGGATCGCACCGAGGCGCCGGCCAGCTACGCCGTGGAAGCGCTGGCCGGCGTCATCGCCGAGCTGATCGACGGCCTGGACCTGTGGAATCTCCATCTGGTGGGGCATTCCCTGGGTGCGGCCGTGGCCCTCTCCTATCTGTTGGCCCATCCCGGCCGGCTGCGCTCGCTGACGCTGGTCAGCACGCCATCGCCTCAGGGCACGCCGACGCCGCCAGAGGGCTATGCCCTGCTGAAACAGATGCGCACCGACCGCGGCCTGTTGGCGCAGGCCCTGGCCAGCATCATGCCGGCCCACGCCCCCGATGCCTTCTTCCAGAGCCTGGTGGAGGACGCGCAGGGCCAGGCCGCGACCGCGTTCACCGCGCCGGCCTGGGCGCTGGAGCAATGGCGCGTCGAGCGGGCCGATCTGCAACAGCTCCGCCTGCCCACACTGCTGATCTGGGGCGACCGCGATCAGATCGTCGCACGGGCGGGGCAGACCGAGCTGCTGCTTTCGATTCCCGGCGCCAACCATCTGGAAGTACTGCGCGGCTGCGGCCACAGCCCCATGCTCGAACGTCCCGCGGCCTTCGCCCAGGTGCTGCAGAACTTCATCGGGCAGGTTTTTGAGCGTGACGAGTGACGAGTAACGAGTGACGAGTAACGAGTAACCCGGAGTTTGTGTGAAGTGTTTCCGGGTTACGAGTTACTCGTTACTCATACCGAATCACGTCCCACGGAAACTCCTCCCGCGATTCCGGGTTACGAGTTACTCGTTACTCGTTACGAATCACGCCCCACGGAAACTCCTCCCGCGATTCCGGGTTACGAGTTACTCGTTACTCGTTACGAATCACGCCCCACCATAGGCCCCCACCATGACAAAAGTAGCCATAGTATTTCTGGACGGCGTTGGACTGGGCGAGGATGATCCGCTGGTCAACCCAGTGGCAGCGGCGCGTTTGCCGGTCTTGACCGGCGCGCTGGGGGGGCGCCGTCTGGTCGCGGGCAGCGGACGGATCGACGCGCCCCGGGCGTCCATGGTCCCCACCGACGCCGGGCTGGGGGTGAAGGGCCGGCCGCAGAGCGCCACCGGCCAGACCGCGCTGTTGACCGGCCGGAACGCGCCGCTGATCCTGGGCGAGCATTTCGGGCCGCGGCCCAACGCCGCGCTGCGCGCCATGCTGGAGGGGCCGACGCTCTTCACCCGGCTGGTGGCGGAAGGGCGCACCGTGGCCTTTGTCAACGCCTATCCCCAGGGCTACTTCGATGCGGTGGCGCGTGGCAAGCGGCTGCACGGCGCCATCCCCCAGGCCGCGCAGGCGGCCGGCCTGCGGCTGCGCACAGCCGGGGACCTGGCCGCGGGCCAGGCGCTCAGCGTGGACCTGACCAACGCGGCCTGGCGCAGCGCCATGGGCTACCCTGACATGCCCCTTTGGACGCCGTGGGAGGCCGGTCAGGTGCTGGCGCGGCTCTCAGCCGTCCACGATCTGGTCTTCTTTGACAACTGGGCCACCGACGTGGCGGGCCACGGCGGCAAGCTGGCCGAGAGCGTGCGTGTGCTGGAGGAGATCGACGCCTTCCTGGGCGGGCTGCTGGCCGCCGTCGACCTGGAGAACACGCTGGTGGCCATCATCAGCGATCACGGCAACATCGAGGACCTGCGCGCCAAAGGGCACACCGAGAACCTGGTGCCCACGATGCTGATCGGCGCCGGCCGCCAGCGCGCCGCCGACGCGATCACCGACCTGACGCACGTGATGCCGGCGGTGTTGGATGTGATTCGTGATGCGTAATGCGTAATGCGTAACCCGGAGTCTGCGGGAGGTGGCTTTGGGTATGTGGCGTGCGTCATGGCGTTCAAATTGGAGTCGAGCCTTCAGGCGGGGTGGCATGTGACGAGTGATGCGTAATGCGTAATGCGTAACCCGGAGTCTGCGGGAGGTGGCTTTGGGTATGTGGCGTGCGTTATGGCGGTCAAATTGGAGTCGAGCCTTCAGGCGGGGCGTTCAAACTGGAGTCGAGGCTTCAGCCGGAGTGGCACGTTCAACTCGCATCGTCCAGACCCGGCTGAAGCCTCGACTCCATCCAACTATGGAATCGCCGCGCACACCTCCGCCATCTGCTGTCCAGACCCGGCTGAAGCCTCGACTCCATCCAACTATGGAATCGCCGCGTACACCTCCGCCATCTGCTGTCCAGACCCGGCTGAAGCCTCGACTCTATCCAACTATGGAATCGCCGCGCACACCTCCGCCATCTCCTGTCCAGACCCGGCTGAAGCCTCGACTCCATCCAACTATGGAATCGCCGCGTACACCTCCGCCATCCCCTGTCCAGACCCGGCTGAAGCCTCGACTCTATCCAACTATGGAATCGCCGCGTACACCTCCGCCATCTGCTGTCCAGACCCGGCTGAAGCCTCGACTCCATCCAACTATGGAATCGCCGCGCACACCTCCGCCATCTCCTGTCCAGACCCGGCTGAAGCCTCGACTCCATCCAACTATGGAATCGCCGCGCACACCTCCGCGCAACTCAGAGACAACCCCCACCCCCCACACACTCCGGGTTACGCATTACGCATTACGCATTACGAGTCCCCCACCCCCCACACACTCCGGGTTACGAGTTACGAGTTACGAGTTACGAGTCACTTCTTGTCATCACCCCTTTCCTGTGATAAACTAGCTGCGTGACGCGGGCAGGCCGTCCACCGGACAGCCTGCCCCTTTGTTGCGCAGGACGCAGCAACCTACACATATGCATTCGACGGGAGTCGCTTGATGGCGCATAGCTTGTTTTTTCAGCGGTCAGCCCGGCTGGCTGGCTGGCTTTTCCTTGTCGTGACGATAGTTGCCGTGCTGGCTGTGGCCGCGCCCGTTGGGGCAGTGGGACCGGCCCGCCCGCTGCTGCAGGATTCGGCCGCGGTGATCACCTCGCCCCAGAGTGGGCAGTCGGTGCGCGGCTCAGTGCAGGTCACCGGCTCGGCCCTGCATCCTGCCTTTGATCGCTACGAGCTTTGGTATACGGTTGAACCGGGTGAGAACTGGCAGTTCATAGGACAGGCGGGAACTTCGCAGGTCAACAATGGCTTCCTTGGCACGTGGGAAACCGGCGGCCTGCCCGATGGCAACTACAGCCTGCGCCTGCGCGTGGTGCGCCAGGATGGCAACTACGACGAGGGCTTTGCGCGCAATGTCGTCGTGGCCAACACCACGCCCCCCACCCCCACGCCCACCGACACGCCGGCCTTCGACGTGGAGGCCACCCTGCCCCCGCCCATCGAAGGAGTCGTGACCCCCACGCCGCCGCCCACAGCCACCCCGGCGGCCGTGGAGCAGCCGGATATCCCCACCCCCACGCCGCGGCCTTCTCCCACCGTGACGCCGGAGGCGCAGACAGCGGCCGTGGACAGCAGCAGCGACACGCCCAGCGCCAGCACGGGCAGCCCCTCGTTGAGCGACGCCGTGGAGACCAGCACCCTTCGGTCATCCTTCGTGCGCGGCGCCTCGTTTGCTGGGGCGATCTTCCTGGCCGTGGGCGCGTTCTTCGGTGTGCGCCGGCTGCTGACCTGGCTCTGGTATCTGATCGCGCCGTGAAAGTGATTGCCGGCCTGGGCAATCCGGGCACGCAGTATCAACATAATCGACATAACGTCGGCTTTCAGATCGTCGATCTGCTGGCCGCGCGCCATGGCCTGCGTTTCGACGCCAAGCAGGGCAAGGCCAAGGTCGCGCTGGGCTTCATCAACGTGCAGGTGGGCGTGGAGCAGGCGGCGCTATCGGCCGCGCCGGACGCGCCCCTCCTCGATCGGCCGGTCTTTCGGCCGCAGCGCGTCCTCCTGGCCAAGCCGCAAACCTTCATGAACCTGGTGGGGCCCAGCGTGCAGGCGCTCTTGAGCTACTACAAGGTCGCGCCGGCCGATCTGCTGGTGATCTACGACGATCTGGACCTGCCGTTGGGCATCTTGCGGCTGCGGGCCTCGGGCGGTTCGGGCGGCCACAACGGCATGAAGTCGTTGATCGGCGCGCTGGGGGGCGGCGATTTTGCCCGCCTGCGCGTCGGCATCGACCGGCCGCCGGGCCGCATGGATCCGGCCGACTACGTCTTGCAGAATTTCTCCCCCTCGCAGGAAGAGCTCATGGCCCACAGCCGTGAGCGCGCCGCCGACGCCTGTCAGCACTGGCTGGCGCACGGCATCACGTCGGCCATGAATGCGTTCAATGCTGAGGCCCCTTGAATCTCTCTGGACTGACCCAACTTCTCGTCGAGCTGCCGGCCTGGCGTCGCTTTCTGGATGAAGCGCGGGCCGGGCAGCATGACCGCGCGCCGTTGGCGCTCTATGGCGCGGCGCGGGCCTTTGTCGCGGCCAGCCTGGCGCTGAGCCTGGAGCGGCCCATGCTCTATCTGGTGGCGCGCAGCGAGCACGCGCGCCAGGTTTGCGATGAGCTGCAGGTTTGGCTGCCGTCGGGGGAGGCATCGAACCCGGCCGCGGCAGCAGCGGGCCAGGTGGGGAGCGCTGAACGGACGCCGCTGCACTATTTCGCCGATCCCGATTCGTTGCCCTATGAGCGGGTGCCCTGGTCGCGCGAGACGCGGCAGGCGCGGCTCGGCGCCTTGACCGCACTGGCGCAGTTGGGCGCCGGCAGCGGCCCCTTGCTGGTGGTCGCCTCGGCGCGCAGTCTGATGCAGAAAACCCTGCCGCCGCGCGAGCTGCGCCTGGCCTTGAAGACCCTGCGCGTCGGCCAGATGGTCGATCTGCAACAGCAGATCCTGCGCTGGCTGGGGCTGGGCTACCGCAGCGACGCCGTGGTGGAAGAGGTGGGCCAGCTCTCGCGGCGGGGCGGCATCGTCGATATCTGGCCGCCCAACCTGCCCTGGCCGGTGCGCATCGAGCTCTTTGGCGACGAGATCGACAGCCTGCGCCACTTCGACCCCGCCACCCAACGCACCCTGCCCGACACGCGCGGCCTGCGCGAGGTGCTGGTAGGGCCGGCCAGCGAGGCCATGCCCCGCTACGGCGCGGCCAGCCAGGAGCTGCTGGAGGCCCTGGACCGGTCGTCGCTGCATCCGCCGGCCCGCTTCGAGCTGGATGAACAGCGCCGCCAACTGCTGGATGGGACCGGCTTCCGCGGCCAGGAGTGGTACATCCCCTATCTCTACTCCCAGCCGGCCAGCCTGCTGGACTATCTGCCCCCCGACGCGCTGGTTCTGGTGGACGACGGCGCGGATCTGATGGTGTTGGCCATGGAGCTGGAGGCGCAGGCCGGTCAGACCCAGCGTGACCTGATCACCGGCGGCGATCTGCCGACTAACCCGCTGGCGCCGCACTTTGTCTGGCAGGAGCTCAAGGCGCCGCTGCTGGCGCGCGGGCCGCTGCTGCTGGGCTACGGCGACCTGGAGGGGCGCAACGCGCCGGCCGGATCGCCCCTGGCGCGCCATTTCGTCCCCGGCCCCCGCTTCGGCGGCCAGGTCAAGCAGATCGTGGCCGAGGTGGAGAAGCAGCTTCAGCAAGGCCAGCGGGTGGCAATGATCACCCGCCAGGCCCCGCGCTTGAGCGAGATCTTCCAGGAGGAGGCTGACCGGCCGCTGACCGTGGAGGAGAGCATCCTCGCCGTCCCTGCCCCGCACGCCGTGCATCTGGTCAAAGGGGTGCTGAACGAGGGTTGGGTGCTGCGCGGGCTGGCGGACAGGACTGACGGTCCTGAACGCGCGGTTGACCAGGACCGTCAGTCCTCTTTCCACTCTTTCTTGCTTTACAGCGACGCGGAGCTCTTCGGCTGGACCAAGCCCAGCCAGCGGCGGGTGCAGCGGCCGCGCGCCATGGCGCCGGAGGCCTTTTTCGCCGATGTCAGCCCCGGTGACTACGTGGTACACATGGAGCATGGCATCGGCCAGTTCGCCGGCCTGGTCAGCCTCGATCAGGAGGGAGGCGGCCCGCGGGAGTATTTGCAGATCGACTACGCCATGGGCGACCGGCTTTTCGTGCCGGTGCATCAGGCCGACCGGCTCAGCCGCTATGTGGGGGCCGGCGAGCAGGCGACGCCCATTCTGCACCGCCTGGGCGCCGCCGACTGGGAACGGGTCAAGAAGCAGACCAAGAAGGCGGTGGACGACATCGCCGGCGACCTGTTGCAGCTCTACGCGGCGCGCGAGGCGGCCGAGGGCCACGCTTTTTCAGCCGACGGCGCCTGGCAGCTCGAGATGGAGGCGGCCTTCCCCTACGAGGAGACCCCAGATCAACTGGTGGCCATCGAGGCGGTCAAGCACGACATGGAGTCCAGCCAGCCCATGGACCGGCTGATCTGCGGCGATGTGGGCTATGGCAAGACCGAGGTGGCGCTGCGTTCGGCCTTCAAGGCGGTGATGGATGGCAAGCAGGTGGCCGTGCTGACCCCCACCACCGTGCTGGCCCAGCAACATTTCCAGACCTTCAGCCGCCGGCTGGCCGCTTTTCCGGTCACCGTGGAGATGCTCAGCCGCTTCCGCACCGCCGCCCAGCAGACCCAGGTGGTCGACCGCCTGGCCAAGGGCGGCGTGGACATCGTCATCGGCACCCACCGCCTGCTCTCCAAGGATGTGGTGTTCAAGGACCTGGGCCTGTTGGTCGTGGACGAGGAGCAGCGTTTCGGCGTGACCCACAAGGAGCGCATCAAGCAGATGCGTCAGACCGTGGATGTGCTGACCCTGACCGCCACCCCCATCCCGCGCACCCTGCACATGAGCATGACCGGCGTGCGCGATCTGAGCACCATCGAGACGCCGCCTGAGGAGCGCCTGCCGATCCAGACCACCATCGGCGAGTATGACGAGACGCTGATCCGCCAGGCCATCCTGCGCGAGATCGACCGCGGCGGCCAGGTCTTCTTCGTCCACAACCGGGTGCGCGGCATCAGCCAGGTCGCCCATCGGCTGGAGCGGCTCATCCCCGAGGCCACCTATGGCATCGCGCATGGCCAGATGCCGGAGCGGGAGCTGGAGCGGGTGATGCTGGCCTTCGCCGAGGGGCAGTTCAACGTGCTGGTCTGCACCACCATCATCGAGAGCGGCCTGGACATCCCCAACGCCAACACCATCATCATCAACCGCGCCGACAAGTTCGGTCTGGCCCAGCTCTATCAACTGCGCGGCCGCGTCGGCCGGGCTGCGGTGCGCGCCTATGCCTATCTGCTCTATGAGCGCCACCAGACGCTGACCCCCATCGCGCGCGAGCGGCTGACCGCGCTGCAAGAGGCCAGCGAGCTGGGCGCGGGCTTCCGCATCGCCATGCGCGATCTGGAGATCCGCGGCGCGGGCGAGCTGCTGGGCCGCCAACAGCATGGCCACATCGCCGCGGTGGGCTTTGACCTCTACTGCCGGCTGCTGGCCAAGTCAGTGGAGGAGATGAAGCGGGGCGAGGGGCGGAGGAAGGCAGGGGAGAGAGGGAGATGGGGAGATGCGGAGATGGAGAACGACGGGGAGGCCGATGAGCGAGTCTCGACCGTTCGCCGGTCGACGTCCGCCGCGGCGCGTTCCGACGCGGTCAGCTTCGAGGATCCGCTGGCGCCGGCCGTGACGCTGGACCTGCCGCTGCGGGCGCTGCTTCCGGAGGAATATGTGGCTGAACGGGCGCTGCGGCTGCGGCTCTACCGGCGCATCGCCGGCGTCACCGACACGGCCGCTCTGGAGGCGCTGGCCGAGGAGCTGGTCGATCGCTTTGGCCCGCTGCCTGAGGAGGTGCAGAACCTGTTCTACCAGGTGCGCATCAAGCTGTTGGCCTTGACGGCCGGCGTCACGGCCATCGGCCACGACAGCGGGCAGTTGGTGTTGAAAAGCGACGATCTGGAGCAGGTGGACCGCCAGCGCCTGCAGGCGCGCATCGGCGACGACGCGCGCGTTGCCCGCCGTGCGATCTGGCTGCCCATCGGCGAGGGCTGGCCGGAGGCGCTGGAGCGCACCCTACGCGCCCTGCGCGCGGCGCAACTGTGACCTCAGCGGACTGGTTGAACGCCGGTCCCTCACGGTATCGCATAGCGAACCACCTCCACCCGCGCGAAATCCGCCTGATCGGTCGCCTGGCCGCGTGCTTCCAGCCATTGGCGCACCAGCCGGCGGCTATCCCACGTCTCTTCCTCGGATGCGATCAGCCAGATGGCCGGCGTGGCGCCCACGGCGCGGCGCATTTCTTCGTCCACCTGCGTCTTTGGGTTGCCGCTGTTCGTGTAGCGACCCTCTATGCCAGCCGTCTGCGGGCCGGCGTAATACTCGTAGACGATGCGGTTGTAGGGCATCTGGAACAGGAGCAGATCGCCGGGCTGGCGGCGTGACTCGACATAGGCCGCGGCCGCGCGAAAATCGGACTTGATGGGGGTCTGCATCTGACGCCAGCCGGCCAGCAGGCCGGCCGCCAGCAGGGCGCTCAGCGCGATCCAGCCCAGCGGCCGCGCCATGAGGCGCAGCGCGGCCACCCCCTGGGCCAGCAGGAGCAGCAGGGCGGGCGCGATCCAGATGACATAACGATCGGTGTAGAGCGGCTTGCTCAGCGAGATCAGGTAGAGCAGCAGGGGAGGCAGCGCCAGCCAGGCCAGCAGCATGGCATTCACGCGCAGGCGGCGCCAGGCATAGGGCGATCCGGCGCCGGCCATAGCTTTTCCTCCCAACACGCTGCCGGTCAACAGCAGGAAAACCAGCCCGGCCACGATCCAGCGGTCAGGGTTGACGGCCACGCCGCGGCTGAAGGCGGTGGCCAGGTTGGCGATCATGGCAGGCAGCGTCACGAACGGGTGCCCGGTCTGGAACTCCTCCGTGGTGAACAGGCGCAACTGCCACCAGCCCACCAGCGCAAAATAGGGCAGGGCGGGGATGGCCAGGGTGAGCAGAAAGGGCAGCCAGCGCCGTCGATAGTCGGGCCACAGCAGCGCCAGCCAGGCCGCGCAGATGGGGATCAGCAGGACCGCCCAGACGTGGAGCAGCGCGGCCACGGCCAGCAGCGCCAGGTAGAGCAGCCAGCGCAGCCAGCCTCCCCGCTGCAAGGCGGCCAGAAAGGCCAGCAACAGCGCCAACGCCAGGACGACCAGCCAGGCGTACATCTTGCCCTCCTGGCTGTACCAGACCAGGTAGGGGTTGACCGTGACCAGCAGCGCGGCCAGCAGGGGGACATTGCCCAGGGTAAGCCCGGCGGCATAGCGCAGCTCGCCCTGGCCGGCCGTTGCCAGCAGCCGCCGGGCCAGGGCATAGGTCAGCGGCACGGCCAGCACGCCGGCCAGCGCGGCCTGAAAGCGCAGGGCAAACTCGCTGCTCCCCAGAACCGCCAGCCAGGGGCTGAGCAGGGCGAAGAAGAGGGGGCCGTTCTCCCCGGGACGGCTGAAGGTGGCCAGCAGCTCCGGCAGCGGCCGGCTGGCAAAGAGGATGGCGTCAACCTCGTCCCGCCACAGGCTCTGGCTGCCAAGGCCGGCCACCCTCCAGCCAAAGGCCAGCAGGCTGAGCAGGGCCAGCGTCCAGCGCTCCGGGCGCCCTGCCCCTGCGGCCCGGCTAGTCAAGGTCCTTGGGCGGCGGGGGGGTGCGGCGCGCCGCCACGCGGGTGGGCGGTGGGAGTGGAGGGGGCGCGGGGGGCGGAGGCGCTGCGGGCGCGGCCGACCTGGGGGCAGAGCCCGCGCCGGGGTCGGGCGCAGGTTGGGCGGGCGGCCGTCGCCGTCGCTGCCAGAACAAGAAACCGCCCAGCGCCGCGCCGATCAGCGTCAACAGGCCGAAGCACATCCAGACGTAGCCGAAGGCGATCACCATGTTGTCGATGAAGAGGGCCAGGTCCAGGCGGCGGCGTGCGGCCTCCTCCTGAACGGCGGCTCTCTGTTCGGGCGCGGCGTCGGCCGCCAGCGGGAGGGTGATGGGCTGGCTCAGCTCCAGCGCCGGCGCCGCCAGGGGAGGCGTGGTCGTGGGGGTGTCCACCGGCGAAATCAACAGGGGATCTTGCCGCGCGGGGGCCGGCGTGTCGGTAGATGGCAGGACCGGCGGCTCGGTGGGCGGCGTGAAGGGGGTGTCGGTGGGCGGCGGGGTGGCGGTGTCGGTGGGCAAGACCAGGCTGGTCGGCGTCGCACTGGGCGTGTCGGAAGGGGTCTCGCTGGGCGTCGGCGTCAGCGTCGGGGTGTCAGTGAAGGCTGGCGTCCCGGTGGGGGTGGGCGTCTGCTGCGGTGTGTTGGGGTCAGGGGTGTTGGTGGCCGGCGATTGGAAGAGCGGGTCGGCCAGGGCAATTCCGCCGCGCGGAACCAGCGCCAGGCCGGCGGCAATGGCGATCAACAGCAGCGCGATCAGCACCAGCGACTCGCGGGTGAGCCGAGGTTTGCGTGCGGACCTGATACGTTCTGGCACTGAATCGTTTCCTTTATCGCCTTCGCAGCCCGATGACGAGGGCCGCGATGCCTAGGACGACCATGACGCCGGCCAACACCCCGATGGGAATGGGAGGCTGTCCGGCGGGCGTGGGTGGGGCAGCCGGCGGCTGTGGCGTGGCTGTGGCTGCCGGCGTTGGCTGGGCTGGCTCCAAGGAGGGCGCAGCGGTGGCCAGCGGCGACAGTTGCTCCTGAGGAGGCGTCAGCGGCGAGTCTTGCGCCAACGGCCCCGCCTGGGCCGCGCCGCCGGCGGTCAGCATCCAGGCGATGACCAGGGCGATGGCGGCCAGGCCGGCCAGCAGCAGCGCCTCGCGGCGCAGGGCCGGCGGTCGGCGGCGAGCGCGGGTTGTTTGCTGGGGTTGCGGGTGGTTGGTGTTCATGCTGTCACATCACGTAGGTAACGTGGCGCGGGGCGGCGGTGTTCCATGTCTGGCTTGGGCTGGCTCGGTCGGAGACCGGCCAGAGCGCGGCCGGGCTGGCTCGGTCGGAGACCGGCCAGAGCGCGGTGGGCAGAGCGAGTGGTCGGTGAGCTCCAGCAGTTCCAAATATGATGCCTGCTAAGCTGGAGTCGAGCCTTCAGGCGGGTCGGCACGCTCGACTCACGTCGGCCAGACCCGGCTAAAGTCTCGACTCCTCGCCATGTTTGGAATTGCTGGATGGGCTCAGCGCGCTTCGGCCTGGACCCAGGCCGCGATCAGGCCGCGGAAATGGGCGATGAACTGCTCATGTTCGTGCGGCGGGAAGATCAGGCGCACGTTGTGTACCAACATGTCGTCGAATTCCTGCGCCTGGGCCAGCTCCCACATCACCTGGTCCAGGTGGCTGAGCTCGGCGGCGCGGAACTCGGTGAAGCGCTCGGTGTCGAAGTAGGCGTCGGCCAGCGCCTCGTAGGCGGCCAGCTTTTCCGGGTAGCTGCGCTCCGAATCGGCGACGGCCAGGAAGTCGTGGGTGTTCATGTCCAGCCGCATGGGCCGGTCGTTGGCCACGCAGAAGAGGCTCCAGGCCAGCAGCGACTTGATGGCCCAGGGGAAGTAGTAGTGCAGGCTGATGATGGCCACGTCCGGGCAGGCATTGGCGAAGTCGATGGGCTGCAAGATGCCATCTTTCAGGATCGACTCGCAGGAGTTGAATTCCCAGCGGAAGAAGGCGTTGATGGTCTTGACCACGGCGGTGGCCTCGGCCGCATGCTCCGGCGTGAGGAAATTGCTGTCCACCTGGTAGCGGTCGTGCATCGGCCGGATCGGGTCGTAGTGGAAGATGTTGACCTGGGGGCCGATGGCCAGGGCGCGCACGAAGATGTCGAAGTTCTCCAGCCCGCGCTGCAGGTGCATCATGGTCTGGCTGGAGGCGTCATAGGCCGCCATCAGCTCCCAGTCGTTGCCCACGCGGCTGACCCCGCGCCAGCCGCCGCCGTCGAAGGGCTTCATGTAGAGCGGATAGCCGATCTGATGGGCGATGCCGGGCAGATCGAACCAGTCATGGTAGCGGCTGGCGGTGCGGCGGAACTTCTCCGTGTCGGGGCCTTGCTTGGTGGGGATCAGCCAGGTGTCAGGGATGGGCAGCCCCAGCCGGATCATCGCACAATAGGCCGAGTGCTTTTCCATGCTCTGGAAGGTGAAGGGGTTGTTCAGCAGGTAGACCCCGTTGACCAACGCGGCCTTTTTCAGCCATTCGCGCGGGTGGAAATGCCAGTAGGCCAGGCGATCGATTACCAGGTCGTAGGAGGTGGGGGCGCGCAGGTTGAACGGATGGATGCGCACCCGCTCTACCTCGGTCGTCAGCGCGCCGCCGCGCAGGTTCAGCCGCGGCGCCAGCCGGCGGTGCAACTGCTCGAACGCCACGGGCCAGTCGTCTTCGTCGCTGAGCAAAAGGCCGATCTTTTTGGTGTTCATGGGAGGCTATCCTTGCGGAGGTGACACGTAACTCGTAACTCGTAACACGTAACCGGAAACGCCTCTCCCAGACGAACCCTTTCCGGGTTACGAGTTACGTGTTAGCTCTTGTTGTTCTCAACCCAGTAGCGCATGATCCCGCGGTAGTGTGCGAAGAACTGCTCGTGCTCGTGCGGCGGGAATTTGGCGCGCACGATCCCTTGCAGGATGCCGTCGAACTCCGGCGTCTGCACGAATTCCCACATGGCCTCGTCCAGCCAGCCGAGCTGCTGGGTGCGGAATTCCTGGAAGCGCTCGGTCTCGAAGTAGGCGTCGGCCAGCTCCTCGTAGGCGATCAGCTTCTCGTCGTAGCTGCGCTCGGAGTCGGCGATGGCGAAGTAGTCGTGGGTGTTCATGTCCAGCCGCATGCGCCGATCAGTGGCCAGGCAGAAGCTGGTCCAGGCCAGCAGCGACTTGACCGCCCAAGGGAAGTTGACGTTCAGGCTGAACAGGTGCATGTCCGGGCAGGCGTTGGCGTAGTCGATGGGCTGCAACAGGCCATCTTTCAGAATCGCCTCGCAGGAGTTGATCTCCCAGCGGAAGAAGGCATTGATCACCTTGGTGATGCGGATGATCTCCTGCTGCTTCTCCGGGCTGAGGAAGTCCTGGTCGATGACGTAGCGCATGTGCAGCGGCTGGCTGGGGTCATAATGCATGGGGCGGATCTGCGGGCCGATGCCCAGGGCGCGCACGAAGACATCGAAGCCCTCCAGCGCGGCCTGCAGGTGCATCATGGTCTGGCCCGAGGCGTCGTAGGCCCGCATCAGCTCCCATTCGCTGTCGATGCGGCTGACCCCGCGCCAGCCGCCGCCGTCGAAAGGTTTCATGTAGAGGGGATAGCCGAACTCATGGGCCGCCAGCCCGGGCAGGTCGAACCAGTCGTAGTAGCGGCTGGCGGTTTCCTGATAGCCTGGCCGGTCTGGATAGGTTTTGAGCGGGATCAGCCAGGTCTTGGGCACGTGCAGCCCCAGGCGCATCATGGCGACGTAGGCTGAGTGCTTTTCCATGCTCTGGAAGGTGAAGGGGTTGTTGAGCAGGTAGACGCCGTTGAACAGCGCGGCCTTCTTCAGCCACTCGCGCGGGTTGAGCTGCCAGTGGCCCAGCCGGTCCACCACCACATCGTAGCTGGTATCTGCACGCAGGTTGAAGGGGTGAACGCGCACCCGTTCGACTGCGATGTGCAGCGGCTCGCCGTTCACAGCGGCCACCGGATCATGACGCCGATACATGGCCTCCAGCGCGCTGGGCCAGTCTTCTTCCTCTGCACCGATCAACAGACCGAGTTTCTTGCTGGGCATGGCAGGTAGCCTCCGTAACCTTTCTTGTGACGTCGCAACCAAGATAAACCTGAAAACCGCACACCGCTCGGGCCGGTCTCCGACCGAGCCCGCCGCATCCACAACGCCGCTCGGGCCGGTCTCCGACCGAGCCCGCTGCGTCCACAACGCCGCTCGGGCCGGTCTCCGACCGAGCCCGCCGCATCTACAACGCCGCTCGGGCCGGTCTCCGACCGAGCCCGCAGCCGCGGTCGCTCAATCCAGCGCCTTGCTCAGATAATGCGCCAGTTGCCGCTTCCACCAGTACCAGTGGTGTTCCACATCGTGGCCCCACAGGTCCCGTTCGTGGCTGATCCCCTTTTCTGCCAGGATGTTGGCCAGGCGGTGGGTCTCCGCCAGGCACTTCTCTTCCCATGCGCCCTGGCCGCAGACCAGCGCCAGATGGGTATTGGCGCGCACCGCGGCCAGCGCATCGCCGTGCAGATGGGCGGCATAGGCCACCGGGTTGTTGTAGTACACGTCGAGCGACGGGCTGGGGCCGATCAGCGCCTCCAGATCGTACCGGCCGCTCATGCACAGCGCATAGTTGATCTCCGGCGCATGTTTCAGCGCGAAGTTGGCGGCATGGTAGCCGCCCAGGCTGCAGCCGGCGACCGCCACGCCTCCCTGCTCCAGCGCGCATTCGCCGCGCACCAGGGGCAACACCTCATGCAGAATGTGCGCCTCATACTCCCGATGCCGCCGGGCGCGCGTGGCCATGTCGGCGTCGACGTTGAGCCACGCCTCCTGGTCGACGCTGTCCACGCAGTACAGCCGCAGCTTGCCCGCCTCCAGCCAGGGGCCGGCCGCGTCGATCATCCCCTGGTTCTCCCAATCGTAAAACCGACCGCCGGCCGATGGGAACGCCAACAGCGGCGGCCCGTAGTGGCCGAAGATCAGCAACTCCATGGTGCGTCCCAGCGCGGGACTGTGCAGGCACTCGTAGCGGCGATGCATAGGGGGAACAACCGTCCAGAATAACACCAACCGTAGCTCCGGCCGTCAGCGAGTCGGGCCGGACGCCCTCAGTCGAACGCATTCAGGCATTGTACCCAGAAGCCATGCCTGAGCAAGTTCAGCTTGGAAACAAGAACTGAAAGATCAGCGGCAGCCGCGCCGCCCAGGAGGCCTCGCTGTGGGTCGCCCCCTCATCCAGATAGATGTGAAAATCCACCCCTTCCTGATAGCCCGCCTCCAGCAGCGCGCGCCGGGCGCTGGCTGTTTCGCGCTGTCCATCGTTGCCGTGGCCGGGCGTGCTGTAGGTGCCGCTGTCCAGCCAAAGCCGCACATCCCGGCGCGGCTTGCGGCGCATCCGTTCGATGGTCTCCAACTGGCCGGCGCGGTTGCGGGTGATCCAAAACGAGGTGGAAAGGGCCGCGTGATGGCGGGCAAAATCAGTCTGTTCCCAGGCGATGTAGACCGAGAAGAGTCCGCCCAGGGAGGAGCCGCAGGTGGCCGTGTTCTCCCGGCCCGGCTGCACCCGGTAGCGGGCCGCCACGAAGGGCGCCACCTCATCGCGGTAGAAGGCCAGTGTCTCGTTGGCCCGGCCTGGCACAGGAACCAGCGGCCGGCGCGGCGCGGGCGGGTGGTCGCCGTGGTCAACGGCAGCACGCGGCCGGCGCGGGGGCGGCAGATGCCTGGCGTAGGGGGGCAGATACTCCAGAATGCGCTGCTCCCGGCCGTTGCTCACCCCCACGATCAGGCACTCGCGCATCAGGCCCTGGCGGATCAGCAGGCTGGCGGCCAGATCGGCCTGCCAGGCGCCGGCGTAGCTGTCATCCACGAAGGCATCGAAGCAGTTCTGGCCGTCGTGCATGTAAAGCACCGGATAGCGCCGCTGCTCATGTTCTGCATAGCCGCGCGGCAGATAGATGTAGAGCGGCCGGGGCCCCAGGCTGCCCTGATAATCTTCGAATTTCACCACCATCGGCGGGGAGATGGCCGGCGCCGGACGGTAGGCGAAGATCTGGCCATCCTGCAGCCACAGGCTGGCCAGGGTGGTGGTGAAGGCCGGCGCGAACTCGGGGTGCAGCAGGCGGCCATCACCCAGGTTGACGCGAAACTGCCATTCGCGCCCGGTCGCATCGCCCCCGCGCGCGGCCAATCCAGGCAGCTCGGCCAGCCACAGGCTCTCCTCGCTGTGGCGGCCATCGCCCACCCAGGCCAGCGGGATCACCTCCTGGATCTCCTCGGCGTTCCACAGCTCGATGCTGGGATCCAACCCCTCGCCTAAATAGTAGAAATGGTCAGGCGGCAGCGCAGATTGCATAGCTAACTCTGATGGCGCAGGGTCACATCGTGGGCGCGCACCTCCTGGCTGCCGCCGTCGTCCAGGTCGATGCGCAGGGCGCCATCGGGCAGCACCGCGCCGGCCACGCCATGCACCAGCCGGCCATCGGCCAGATGCACCGTCACCGGCCGGCCCAGCGTGTCCAGCCGCGCCTGCCAGGCTGCCAGCGGGCTGACGCCGGCCTGCATGGCCAGATAGTGTCGCTCGCTGTGCTCCAGCAGGGCAACCAGCAGGCTGGCCGGGTCCACGGCTGCGCCCAGCGCGGCCTCCAGGCTGATGGCCGTGTCAGCCAGCTCCGGCTGGCTGCTGAAATCCGTGGCCACGTTCAGGCCGATGCCTGCCACCACGTAGTCCAGCCGGCTGCCGATGAACGCGCCCTCGGCCAGCACGCCGGCCAGCTTGCGCCCCTGAATCAGCAGGTCGTTGGGCCATTTGATCGCCACAGGCAGGCCGTAGAGCTGCTCGATGGCCTCGGCCGCGCCCAGGGTCAGGGTCATGACCGTCCATGACGTCAGGTCGCCCGGCAGATTGGGGCGCAGCAGCAGGGAAAGGTAGAGCCCGCCGCTGGGGGGCGACCACCAACTGCGGCCGGCGCGGCCCTTGCCGGCCGTCTGCTGACCGGCCACCACGGCCAGTCCTTCGGCCTCGCCCCGCCGCGCCGCCTCACGCACGATGGTCTGGGTCGATTCGACGCTCTTCAGGCAGACCAGCGGCCGGCCCAACAGAGAGGTGCGCAGTCGCTCCTCGATGGTTGTCTGAGTCAGGGTGAACATGGGGGTATAGTACTTACACCGAGGGGCAATGTCAAAGATAACGTGGAGCGTAACTCGTGATGCGTGATGCGTGATGCGTAATGCGTAATGCGTAATGCGTGATGCGTAATGCGTAACCCGGAATGGTGGGAGGGGTCTCCGTATACGGCTATAGGTCTGGCTGCCTGCCGCTCTTGGAACGAATCCAGCGAGCGTTGGTCGAGTAGCGGGTTGAGGGCAGATGAATCCCATGAGGTCGCGCGCTTCCAGCGTAGCGAGACCAGCGAGCGGGCCGCACCTGGCAACCATTGGGTCTCGATACGGTTCTGGCGGCGATTCTTGGCTCTTGGAAGCCTGTTGCGCGCTGCGGGGATCGCCGGTAGACGCCGCTCCGGTTTGCAGCCATCACATGTGGAATTGCTGGATGCCAGCACAAGGCTTTGACTGGGAGATCGACTTCAGGTAGAATCTTCCTGATCCTCACGCCAAGCCCGCCAAGCCCGCCAAGCTCTCCCCCTCCCACGCCATGGACGCCCAGACTGAACTGACCCGCAAGGAATTCTACACCCTGGCCAAGGAATGCCACGCCTACGCCATGCGGCTGGCCAACTTCGACCAGGACAGCGTGAACTATGCGTTGTGCCAGGAATTCAACCAGTTCCTGGTGCATGTGCGCAGCTATGACAAGCTGGCCCCGCGGCTGACCCACCTCAAGCCGGTCCGGCCGATCACGCGCGCCATGGTGTTGGCCGCGGTGTTGGCCTTCTGGCTGTCCGTGATCCTCATCGGCGCCCGCATCATGCCCCAGTTCCCGGTCATGCTGCTGCTGGGCGTGGCGGTCTCGCTGATCTTCCTGGTCTTCCTGATCCCGCCGGGCCTCTACGGCGGCAGCGTCGAGGCCATCGAGGGGCGGGTGCTGGTGGTGGTGGAGGCCTTGCAGCATCTGCTGGACCAGGGCGACATGCAGTTCAGCGAGGCGACCTGGTTCCAGGTGCGTGACATATTGCGCGCGGCCGCGGACGAGCTCCGGCAGCAGGTTTACCTGAACCGCGCCCCCCGTTGGCGGCGTCCCATGTAGGGCGACCGGGGCCATTCAGCTCGCGAGAGCCGGGGCAAAAAAAACTCCCGCCGGATCACAGACCCGGCGGGAGCGGCAACGGCGACAAGTTCACCCGGTCATCGTCTACTGCCCGGAGAAACTGGCCTCCACCTGCGGCAGATAGGCGCAGTAGCGCGGCGGCGTCGGGATGCCCACCACGAAGGGGGTGTAGAGCATCCAGGAGGTGTTGGCCTGCACCTGGATGATGGCAGCGCCCGCGCTCAGGCTATGGCCAGCCGGCGCTTCCAGCCCGCGCACGCTGTAGGTCCCGGGCGCAACGCCGCTGAACGAGAACGCCCCGTTGGGGTCCGAGGTCGCGCTCATGACGGTGGACGCGCCATCTTGCAGTCCGATCACGGCGCCAGCCAGGCCCGGCTCTCCGGCGTCCGGGAAGAAGTTGCCGTTGGCGTCGGCAAAGGCCATGCCCAGAATCGTCGCCGTGCTGGGGGTAGCCGTGGGGGTCGGGGTGTTGGTGGGGGTGGCCGTGGGCGTTGGGGTGCGCGTCGGCGTGCTGGTTGGGGTGGCCGTGGCGGTGGGCGTGTTGGTGGCAGTGGGGGTCGGCGTGGGCGCACCCGCGCCGCGCCAAATCTTGCCGCTCCAGTCGATCACGATCACCTCATCCATGCTCAGGGCATACACATCCATGAGATCGGCCGTAGAAGGAGATGCCACTTGCTGCCAGGTGACGCCATCGGTGGTGCGCATCAACAGCCCCTGGCCGGAACAAGTCTCAAGGATGGGGTCAGGCACGTTGGTGCAGCCTACGGCATAGCCGTTCTGACCATCCACCATGTCGATACCCCAGAAGCGCGGGCGCCCGCTGCCGGCAGGTATCGCACTGGCCTGCTGCCAGATATTCCCGCCATCCTGGGTGCGGAAAATGTAGTAGGCTCCGGTGTTGGCGCCGCCATCGGCTGCGCCCACCTGCCAGCAGGATAAGTTGTCCGAACAGGAGACGCCGTAGTAGCGGCCGGTAGGCACCACCCGGCGCGACCAGGTGGCGCCGTTGTTGGCCGTGTAGAAGGCCGTGTTCTTGGCCGCGGCATAGCACACACCCGGCGACGGGCAGGAAAAGTCGTAGATCACGAACTCGCGCGGGTCATTGGCAACGACGGCGTTGAAGTTGACGCCGTCGGTGGAGCGCAGCACGTTGGCCATGCGCCCCGGCTCGTTGGCATAGCCGGTGGTGCCGGCGAAGATGGTGGTGTCGACGCCGCTGTAGCCGGCCGACCACAGCCAGCCGCTCCAGGCATTGTTCACGATGGTACCAGGCGCCCAGCTCGCCCCACCGTTGGTGGTGTAGAGAATGCGCGGGCTGCTGGCGCCGATGATCCAACAGCGGTTCGCGTCGATGCAGGTCAAGCCGCGCATAAAGCGGTTGGTGCCGGGGACGGGGATATTGGTCCAGGTATGACCGCCGTCGGTGGTCTTGGCAACGGTCACTGCGCCCGTGCCGCCGCTGGTGGTGTTCCAGTCCGGCCCGCCCAAGGCATAGCCAACCAGCGGGGTGGGGAAGTCAACCGTATACCAAAAAACGCCGGGCGCGCTATGGACCTGGGTCCAGGTCAGGTTGCTGGCTTGTTGGAGCGGCGCAGCTTCGGATGTGTTGCGCAGCGCAGCGGGCAGGATGGTGCTTGCCGGCGCCGCCAGCGCGATGATCAGCGCCAGCGGTACAAGCCAACGAGCCTGTTTGGTGAGCGATTGTCGGTTCATGCAGTAAATCTCCTTGCACGTGGATATGTATGGGCTACGCTGGCCCATCACCAAGGACGTCGTCGCGGGGCGACTGCGCCAGTCTAGCGGGTCAAGATGAGAAGCAGATGAAAACGCCGCCCTCAGGAGCGGCAGAATTCTTACATTATTGCAAGCTTCTGGTATGGTCACATGGAAACCGTTATGGCGACGCGTCAGTATACGCGTCTTGGCCTGAACGGGCAAGCCAGCCGTCACTCGAAGCGGAAGAGCATAATGGTATGTCCGGGGTGCTCATATTGCTGCACCAGGGTGATTCCCGGCAGCGGTGCAGCGTCGCCTGCCAGCATTTGCTGGAGCTGCGGTCGCACCGTGTTGATCTCCCACTCGTCCACCACCAAATAGCGCGCGCCTCGCGCCTTGGCATAGGCCAACACCTGCTCCCACGGCGCGTTGGGGAAGGCAACCATGGGGCGATCGGCATAGAGCGCCGTCTCGGCGTTGCGCGTCATGATCGGCGTGCCGGGCGGCGTTTGCTCGGCCAGCCAGCGGGCTGCTTCGACCCGATGGAACGGCAGGTGTGGCATCAAGTCCTGCGCGGCGTGGATGCCGCTCCAGAGCATGGCTGCCACGACCAACACCGCGGGCAACGCGCCGGCCAGGCCGCGGTGCAGCGCTGCCGGCTTGCCCCTCCCCGCCGGCTGCACCGTGTCCGCCGCCCACCCGGTCAGGTGCGCCAACCCTGCGCCGGCCCAGGGCAGGCTGATGGCCAGGTAGGCGACCATGAAACGGGTTTCGATGAAGACGATCCACAGGCTGGCCAGCGGGGCCAGCGCGCACAGGATCAGCAGGTTGTCGCGCAGACGCGCACGCGTCCACGGCTGGCTGAACAGGCCCAGCGCGATCAGCCCCCAAAGCCAGGGCTGGAACAGCTCCTGACTGAACAGCTCGCGCCAGCTATCGATCATGTTCTGGCGCACCAGGGTGGCAAAGCGGGCCGGATCTTCAAGGATCCAGCCGCTGATGCTGACGTCGAAGGCTTCGGGGGACAGCCACATGATCTCCTGCCCGCTGCTGTCCAGCGAGGCTGCAGCCTGGTCATGCATCGCCTGGCTGTCGTTGACGAAGGCCCAGGCAATGTCCATGCTGGTGCCGGCCTTGCCGCTGAGCATCCAGCGCCCGGTGACTTGATGCAAATAGAACATATAGGGCAGGGCGAGCAACGTCATCATGGCCGCGGCCAGCGCGCCTGAGGCTGCCAATCTCGCCAACCGCCGGCCGCGCGGCGGTCCGGCGCAGAGCCAGAGCAAGCCGAGATAGCCGAGCATGGCGGCCAGAAAGATCAGCGCTTCTGGTCGGGTCAGAAAGCCCAAACCAAAGGCCAGCCCCATGGCGGCAGCCCAGCCCCAGGGCTGCGCGCCGCTGGCCAGCGCCCGGCCGCAGCGATAGGTGGCATAGATTCCGCTGAGGATGAACAGCAGGTAGGGCGGTTCGGTCATGGTGCCCCAGTACAGCGGGTGTACGGCCAGCGCCGGGTAGAACGCGGCCAGCAGCGCAGCCATCAGGCCGGCCCGCCGGCCAAACAGCGCACTGCCCAGGGCATAAAGCGGCAACACCACCAGGCTGCCCAGCAACAGGTGCGCTGGCGCGGCCGCGGCCCATTCCAGCGGCAGCCGCAGCGCCAGCCCGACTGCGGCCAGCAGGCTGACCATGGGCGGTTGGTGCACATCCATCGCACCCATCAGTTCGCTATAGCCCCGGCCGGTTAACAGGTTATGGGCGATGGTCAGGTAGGCTGCCTCATCCCAACGCGCCACCCGCGGCAGGCTGGCAAAGGCGGCGCGCGTGGCCAGCCCCGCCAAATAGATCGCCAACAAGGGCCAGTCGAGATGCCAGCGGCGCAGTTGGCGCGGGTGGGTGGAAAGAACGCTCATGCAGCACGCTCTGGTGAGATGACTATTCGGCGAAGGCGTAGATAACCACCGGATCGACGCCGCTGGTTATGGTTGCCAGGTGCTGCAACTGCGGCGGCGCCTGGGCAGGATCCAACAGAAAGGCCAGTTGAGGCCGTAACTGCGCCTCCCAGCCGTCGATCACCAGGTAATCGGCGCTGTGCTCCCGGGCATAGGCCAGCACGGCAGGCCAGCTCTCTGCCGGTGTGGCAGCCCAACGCGTGCCCGCATGGAAGGCGATGGCGGGATAGCGGCTCATGACCACGGCGTCATCGGGCGCACCCAGTCGCCGCAGCTCGGCGGCTGCGCCGAGGTGGCCCGGCTGGAACGAGTGTGTGCGCTGCATGGAAGCCGAGACGCGCGGCCCCAGCGTCAGCAGCAGGGCAGCCGCTACCACGGCTGGCGCAAGCAGCAGGCTGCGCTGGGTGATTGCCGACAGCGGGCGTCGCCAGAGATTCTCGGCGGTGCCCGCCAGCCACAGACCCAGCATCCACAGACCAGCGCCGACCCAGACCATGGCCGGAAGCAGCAGGCCAGCCAGATAGCGCTCTTGAACGAAGAAGAGCAGGTAGCTCAGCGGCGCGGCCAACGACGCCAGCAGGGCCAACTCACCGCGCAGACGCCGCGGCCGCCAGGGTTGGGCAAAGAGACCAAGCGCGGCCACCAGGGCCAGGGCCAGGGGCATGAGCTTGATGCTGAAGAAGAGCGCGCCCGCCGCCAATGCGCCGCGGTACAGCCGGCGCAGCGTCTCCACCGGATCGGCCAGCAGCGTTGACCTCAGCGACTCGCTTTCGCTGCTGGGAGCGAAGAGGTAAACCTCGCCGCTGGCCGGATCCAGGCTCCACGTCGCGCGGTCGAAGGCGGCGGGATCGTTCTCGGAGAGCCCGGTCATGGTTTCGAAGGCCATGCCGGCCGCGCCGGTCAGGCTCCAGCGTCCGGTGGTGCTGTGCATGGTGAGCAGATAGGGCAACGCAACCAACAGAAACACCGCGACGGTCACTGCCAGCCGGGCCAGCAGCGGGCCGATGGGGGCGCGGCGCAGCAGCCAGCCGATGAGCAGAAGCGCCAGCGCAGCCACCAGAAAGACCAGCGCTTCCGTGCGGGTCAGATAGGCCAGTCCCAGAGCCAGCCCCAGCAGCGCAAAATCGCGCCAGCGCATCGGCTGCTGATCCAACGCTTGAAACAACAGGTAGATGGCAATGCCCACCCACAGCAGGTAGATCGGTTCCGTCAAGGTGCCCCAGGCCAGAACGCCGGTGGCCAGCGCCGGGTAGAGCGCGACGGTCAACCCCACCATCCAGGCGGCCGTGGGGCTGTAGATCGCCCGCGCCAGGGCGTAGAGCGGCACAACCAGCAGCGCGCCGCTGGCGATGAAGATCAGGTTGCTGGCGCTGAGCAGACTGCCCGTTATCTGCGCCAGTCCGCCCGCAAGCAGCGGGAAGAGCAGGGGAAAATGCGCCGCCGAGTAGCCCATGGCGTGCAGCCCGGTTCCTGCCCACAGGCTTTGGCCAATCCACAGATAATACGGCTCATCGCCCCAGACGACACGGGGAACCGTGAGACTGTGCAGACGAACCGCGACGCCCAACGCCAGCAAAATGGCCAGCGCCAGCCAATCGGCGCGGTCATAGCGGTCTGCCGGCGCGCGGCTCATAGGCTGTCCTCGAAAAGGTAGACGGCGATCTCCTGGCGCGCCATGCCGGGAATGGGCCGGGCGTCCACCAGATGCAGGCCCGGCAGCGCAGCCAATTCATGCGCCTCTTCGCTGCTGATGCCCAGCACCAGACGTCCACCAGGTCGCAGGTGTCGCCGGGCGTCGTCCACGACCTGGACAAGAAAGGGTGAGCGACCCTGTTCAAAGCGTTCACCCAACAGGTTCATCAGCAGGCGGCTGATGGCTGGGTGACGCCGCAGCAGGCTGGTGACAATGCGACTCAGTTCGGTCTCGTCGGGGCGCATGGGCGGGTTGAAGGCAATCAGGTCGTAAGATCCTTCTACCTGGTCAAAGAGGTTAGAGTGAAAGACGCGTATGCTGCCGGGATCGCCAGCCGCCGTCAGCCCGTTGCGCTGTGCATTGGCCTGGGCCAGCTCCACGGCGCGCGGGCTGACATCGACGGCATCGACGGTCCAGCCGCGTTGCGCCAGGTACAGGCCGATGTAGCCGGTGCCCGTGCCCAGATCCAGGGCGCGGCCTGGGGCAACGTCGCCGGCAGCGATCTCGGCCAACATGCGGGTATCCTGGCGCACGCCGCACACGCCGATGTTGTCGTGGATGCGCAACGGCGGCAGCGCGTCACTGCCTGTCGCGCTGACGGCGGCGCCGCTGGTGTCGTCCGAGGGCATGGGTTCGAAGTTAGTCATGGTCAGGTGGGGTAGTGGACTCTGCTGGCGCAGGCAGCGCGTCGTCGTTCATGTCGTCGATGGCGCGCTGCAAGTGGGCCACGGTGTGGCGCAGCAGACCAAGCTCCTGGGTAAGGATTTTCAAACGGTCTTCGTCTCGCGAGATGGTCAGCGAGAGCTGGAAGATCAGCAGCAGCAGACCTACCACCGCCAGCAGCAACAGCAGGGCTGGCGGGTACTCGAAGCCGATGCTGAAGGCAAAGTGATCCAGCCAGGGGATGAACACCGGCGCCAGGGTCAGCGCCAGGCCGGCCAACAGCCACAGCATGGCATAGCGCTCCTGCAACTGACGCTTGCGCACCAGGTTGATCACCAGCAGCAGCACAGTCAGACCCAGGGCAAAGACCAGCAGGCGGGGCAGCGGCGCCATCATGACGAGATCCTCCGCGCCGACACGTGGGTTCGCTCGCGCAGCAGCACCATGCTGATGGCCAGCCACATCTTCACAACATAGTAGAAGGGCTTCCAGCCGCTGTGCATCGACACACCGCTCAACCGCTCGCGCATGGTCACGGGCACTTCGACCACCCGGAAGCCGGCGAAGTGCAGCACCAGCAGGGTGTCGGCGTCGGGATAATCCACTGGATAGTTGTCATAAGCAAAGAAGAGCAGCGCTGCGCGGTTCAGCGCCTGAAAGCCGGACGTAGGATCGGTGACCTCGCGCTGGGTGATCCTGGAGACGGTCCAGGCGAACAGGTGCATACCCACGCGCTTCACCCACGGCTGGTGGTAGGCCATGCGGCCACGGAAGCGGGAACCGATCGCCACGTCAGCCTGCCCGGAGAGCACTGTCTCAGCCAGCAGCGCAATGCCGGCCGGGTCGTGCTGGCCATCGGAATCCATCACTACGGCCAGGTCGTAGCCATGTTCAACGGCGTAGCGGAAGCCCGTTTGCACCGCGCCGCCATAGCCCAAGTTGACCGGCAAGCTCACCACGTCTGCGTTCAGGCTGGCTGCCACGGCCGCGGTGGCATCCCGGCTGCCGTCGTCGATCACCACCAGATCATAGTCGGTCGCGGCTGCGCGGGCTTCAGGGATGACGCGCGGCAAGTTGTTGGCCTCGTTGTGCGCTGGGAGGATGAGCAGGTGACGGGACATGGGAAATGGTTAACGGTGTACGGTGGGCGGTCAGACGGCGCTTGCCAGAAACTCGGCGGTGGGTATCAGATGATACGTCTGGCTCAGGCGGCGCAGCATGTGCTCGTAGAGCAGTTGTTTGGACGCCCACGGCATGGCCAGGAAACGATAGGAGGCCAGAGCCGGGTCGTTCGCGGCGTCGATCACATCGGCGGCGTGCAGCAGATAATTGATGGGCACGCGGCGAGCCTGCGCCAGCGCCAGGCCCGCGTCGAAGAGCGGCCGGCCGGCCGTCAACACGAAGGTGCTGTGCATGGGAAGGCGCAGGATGGGCATGGTGGTGACGGGAGACTCGATGATCGGGCGACTGGACGACTGGGCGGCGCGGTGGGGTGCTGATGGGTCAGGGTAGTATGGGTGGAGCGGCGCGCGTCCGTGGCTGGCGCGGCCGTAGTGGCTGGGATCGACCTGCCCGCCAGACAGAGTCCTTTGCAGCCCGCGCAACAGCGGCGCATAATACGTTGGCAGGATCGACGAGTCGTAGCGATAGCCCAGGTCAGCCAACACCGCCAACTGGTCGGCGGCAAAGCTGAAGCCGGGCGACTTGAAGCCCACTGGCGCCTGGCCGCAGGCTGCCGCGATCAAGTGGTGGGTCGTTGCGATGTCGGCGCGCTTCTCAGCGCGGCTAAGGCGGGCAAAGCCGGTGCGATGCCAGGTAGTATGGTTGGCAACCTCGTGCCCCTGACGCAGCATCTCGGCCAGCCAAGCGGCCTGGGCTGGTGCATCCCAGCCGCAGACGAAAAAGGTCGCGCGTATGGCGAAACGTTCGAAGAGCGCCAGCAAACGCGGGATGCCTTCCTGGTAAACCTGCGCGCGGCTGCCAGGCGGCGGCCGACGGCCGATGCTTTCGTAGTATACCCACAGTTCGTCGACGTCGACCTGAATGGTGCCGATGGGTTTGCGCCCGGTCATGGCAGACCTTGACAGCCCGGCTGGCTGTTCTTCAAGCAGTGAGCTCGCCACATAGCCAAATATTATATGCGCTTGCTGTGGAAGCGCCAAGCCGCGGCTCATGCCAGCAGCAATTCCAAATATGGGCGGAGTCGAGGCTTCAGCCGGGTCTGGACGATGCGAGTTGAGCGTGCAAACCCGGCTGAAGCCTCGACTCCAGTTTGGCAATCGCCATATTTGGAATTGCTGTCATGCCAGCAGCTTGGCCTGTGGTCTGCTTGTGGGTATAATGCAGCCGCGCCGCCCTGGCGCCATCTCGTCTGTTTTGGAGCGTGGCATGAATCCCGTGTTGATATCGATCGGTCCTTTTTCCGTAACCTGGTATGGATTGTTGATCGTGGCGGGCGCTGTGGTCGGCGCCTGGATCGCCACCCTCGAGGCCAAGCGCCGCGGCGAAGACCCGGAACACATCTGGAACGTGCTGCCCTGGATCCTGATCGCCGGCATCATCGGCGCACGGCTTTACCACGTCTTCTCCAACCCGGTGGGCGGGCTGGGCTGGAGCTGGTACCGCGAACATCCGCTGGACATCATCAATTTCTGGTCGGGCGGCTTTCGCGGGCTGGGCATTTTCGGCGCGGTGTTGGGCGGTTTCCTCGCCCTGCTGATCTACCTGCGCGTGCGGCGGCTCAACATCCCGCGTTGGTTCGACATCGTCATCCCCGGCGTCTTGCTGGCGCAGGCGCTGGGTCGCTTCGGCAACTTCATCAACCAGGAGCTCTACGGCCCCCCCACCACCCTGCCCTGGGGCTTCAAGATCAACACCAACTTCCCCTTCCAGACGCCCACCGAGATGCTGGGACGCTCGCCGCAGGAGATCTTGGAGTATGTGACGGTCACCCGCTTCCACCCCACCTTTTTCTACGAATCGCTTTGGAATGTCGTCGGCTTTGCCCTGGTGATGATCTTGGGCCGCCGCTGGTATCACCGGCTGCGCGACGGCGATATCTTCCTCTTCTATCTGATCTGGTACCCCCTGGGCCGCCTGATCGTCGAGATGTTCCGGCCCGACGCCTGGGTCAGCGGCCTGCCCGGCCTGGCCACGGCCCAGTTGATCAGCCTGATGTTGCTGGTCATCGGCGTCGTCGGTCTGATCCTGCGCCATCGCAACTGGAAGCCCACGCCCGCGGCCAGCGCGCCGGAGGCGGTGGATAGCGCGGCCGCAGTCGATGAACCGGGCGACGCGTGACGGTGGAAACCCCGATCTTGGAGAACGCTGCATCTGCGAAGGGAATTGAAAGATGACAAGCAACGACCAATCGATCCATCCCGGCCCGCCGGTCGAGGTGTGTGTGGCCGCCAACGACCTGGAAGCTCAGATCGTCAAGAGCTTCTTGGAGAGCAACGGCATTCCGGTGATGTTGCAGGGCGATGCCGCCAGCAAAGTCTACGGGTTCACCATCGGCGGCATGGCCGAGGTGCGGGTCTTTGTGCCGGAGCCGCTGGCCGCCCAGGCCATCGAGCTGCTGGAGTCTGGCGGGGAGGAGGAGGAAGAGGCCGAGCCAGCATAGCCGGCCCTGCCTTGGCGTGGCGGATGCCGCTGGTTGAGTAGCCTTCTGCGGCGTACACCTGCACTTGCGCCGAAGCGCAGCGCAGGTGCAAGGGTCGAAGCCCTCCGCTGGGTGCCAACGGTTGGTTTCGATACGGCGGCCAACTCAACCAACGGTGGTTTCGATACGGCGGCCAACTCAACCAACGGTGGTTTCGATACGGCGGCCAACTCAACCAACGGTGGTTTCGATACGGCGGCCTACTCAACCAACGGTGGTTTCGCTACGGCGGCCTACTCAACCAACGGTGGTTTCGATACGGCGGCCTACTCAACCAACGGTGGTTTCGATACGGCGGCCTACTCAACCAACGGTGGTTTCGATACGGCGGCCTACTCAACCAGCGTATTTTTGTGGGGCGCGTTCCCATTTGTTGATTCGGCGATCTTGACAAAAATGGCCATGCTCTTATAATCCGTAAGACTTCGCATGCCGCCCTCGGCGCGCCGGAAGATCAGGAATCGTCCGGGCCCTTGGGCCAGCTTCTTAGCAGGATTCAGAGGCAATATGAGCCACAGCCTACCCATCCAGTCCTTTCGTCTGCATCAGGAGGGCATGGCGCGCGTCTTCGGCGAGCTGGAGGCCAAGGTCATGGAGGCCGTGTGGGATTTGCAGCAGCCCACCGTGCAGCAGGTCTGCGACCATCTGGGGCCCAGTTACAACTACAAGACGGTGATGACCGTGCTCAACCGTCTGGTGGAGAAGCGCGCCCTGACCCGGCAGCGGGTATCGCGCGCCTTCGTCTATCGCGCCAGCCAGAGCCGCGAGGCCTTTCTCTGCCGCGTCTCACGGGCCATCATGGGCGGCCTGGTGCGCGATTTCGGCAGCCTGGCCGTGGCCCAGTTCGTGGAGACGCTGGATGAGATCGACCCAGAGCAGTTGGCCGAGCTGGAACGCCTGGTGCAGGAACGGCGACGCGCGCAGATGGAGGCCGGCGATGACCAGCCGCAATAGCGCCAGCGCCGCCTTCGCTGCCCTGCTGGCGTTGGCGCTGGCCACGGCGGCCCTGCTGCTGGGGCTGCTGGCGTGGCAGAGTCCACACCTGGCGCGCGGCATCTGGCTGGCCTGCCAAAGCGCCAGTCAGGCCGTGGAGGGCTATCTGCCGCTGGCCGGGCTGTTGCTGCCGTTGGGTCTGCTGCTGGCTGCGACGCTGGCCGGCCTGGGCAAGCTCTTCTCCCAACTGCGCTTCACCCGCGCCCTGCTGGGGGATCTGGCCAGCCGGCGCTCCCCCCTCCCCCCCAGCCTGGCGCAACTGGTCGACGCCCTGGGGCTGACCGGCCGCCTGGCGCTGGTGGACGATCCGGAGCCCTACGCCTTTGCCGCCGGCCTGGCGCGGCCGGCCATCTGGCTGAGCAGCGGCCTGCTGGCATTGCTGGATGAGGCCGAGCTGGCCGCGGTGCTGCGCCATGAGCGCCATCACCTGCGCCGGCGCGACCCGCTGCGGGTGCTGTTGGCCCGCAGCCTGGCCCAGGCGCTTTTCTTCCTGCCCGCCGCCGCCGCCTTGTGTGAGCTCTACATGGAAGCCAAGGAAGCTGACGCCGACGCGGCCTGCGGCGCAAACCACGCGCTGGCCGCGGCTCTGGTGAAGCTGCTGCGGGCCGGCGCGCCTGCACCAGCCCGCGCCAGCCTGGCGGCTGCCCGCCCCTCGGCCACCGCTGGCCGCATCCAACGCCTCTTGGAGGGCGAGCCCTCAGGCCGGAGATCCCTGGATCCACGGCTGCTGCGCCGGCTGGCCATCAGCCTGGCCCTGGCTGTTGCACTCTGGAGCGCCAGCGCCGTCTCTCAGTCGCAGGCTGCCAGCCCGCTGGTGGGGGGCGAATGTGGCTACATCGCCGCGCCGAGCGTGCAGGAAAACGCCGAAACGCCGGCCAACTTCACTCCCATGGACGTCAATACCCATTATCCGCAACGATGAGGAATCCAATCATGCACAACTACCTTCGCCTGCCGCAGAACCGGCTGGCTCCCATGCTGTTTGTCCTGTTTCTGACTGTGTTGATCATGGCAGCCGGCTGCGTCGCGCCGAGCGTTCCCAGCCAGGAGGGCGCCGCGCCCGCGGCGCCCGCGGCCGCCAGCGACGATGTGCGCAGCAAGGGCAACCCCGACGCCGCCGTGACCATCGTCGAATACTCCGACTATCAGTGCCCCTTCTGCTCCCGCTGGGTCGAAGAAACCTACCCCGCGCTGTTGCAGCAATACATCGACGCCGGCAAGGTGCGCCTGGAGTTCCGCGATTTCCCGCTGGAGAGCCTGCACCCCAACGCCATGGCCGCGGCCGTAGCTGCCCGTTGCGCCGGCGAGCAGGGGGACTACTGGGGCATGCATGATCGGCTCTTCGGCAATCAGGACGAATGGTCGAGCCTGGCTGATCCCAGCGAGACCTTCCAGAGCTACGCCAGCCAGATGGGCCTGGACACGGCCGCCTTTCTGACCTGTCTGAGCAGCGGAGAGTTCGATGCGGCCATCGCCCAGGATCTGCAAGATGGCCAGGCCGCGGGCATCTCCGGCACCCCCAGCTTCCTGATCAATGGCAACCTGGTGGTCGGCGCCCAGCCGCTGGCCGCCTTCCAGCAGGCGCTGGACACGCTGCTGGCAGGCGGCGCGCTGGTCGATCCCAACGCGGCCGGCCAGGAGGCTCAGGCCCCGCAGCGGGTAGACATCCCCATCGAGGGAGCGCCGGTCAAGGGCGACCCCAACGCGCCCATGACCATCGTGACCTACTCCGATTTCCAGTGCCCCTACTGCGCCCGTTTCGCCGCGCAGACCTGGCCCACGTTGGTGCAGGAATACATCGACAACGGCCAGGCCAAGCTGGTCTTCAAGGATTTCCCGCTGGAGCAGATCCATCCCAACGCGCAGAAGGCGGCTGAGGCGGCCCGCTGTGTGCGGGAGCTGGTCGGCGCCGACGACGCGTTCTGGGCCATGCACGATATCCTCTTTGCCAACCAGGGGACCTGGGGCGGCGAGGCGGATCCCTCCGCGCTGTTCGCCGGCTATGCCAGCGAGGCGGGCGTTGCCGATGCCGCCGCCTTCGGCGAGTGCCTGAGCAGCGGCCGCCATGCCGAGGCCGTTCAGGCCGACCTGATGGAGGGGCTGAACTTCGGCGTGCAGGGCACCCCCACCTTCTTCCTGGACGGCCAGCCCTTCGTGGGCGCCCAGCCCATCGAGAATTTCCGTCGGGCCATCGCCATGGTCAACGAGGGGCTGAGCATCGCCCCGCCCCCGCAGCCGACCCCCGCGCCGGAGCCGACCCCCGCGCCGCTGCCGGAGGATGCGCCGCTGGACGATGCCGCGGCCACCAAGGGCGACCCCAACGCGCCTGTGGTGATCGTCGAATACTCCGACTATCAGTGCCCCTTCTGCCAACGCCACTTCGCCCAGGTCTGGCCTGAGCTGCAAAAATACATCGACGATGGCACGGTGCAGTATGTCTTCAAGGATTTCCCGCTGACCTCCATCCATCCCCAGGCGCCCAAAGCTGCTGAAGCGGCCCGCTGCGCTGGCGATCAGGAGGCCTACTGGGAGATGCACGACATGCTCTTCCAGACCCAACAGCAGTGGTCTGGCCAGGCCACTGCCGCGGAGATCTTCAAGGGCTTCGCCGGCCAGCTCGGCCTGGATCAGGCCACCTTCGATCAGTGCCTGGACAGCGGCAAACATACCGCCGCCGTGGAGGCCAACTTGCAGCAGGGCGTCGGCTATGGCGTGCGCGGCACGCCGGGCTTCTTCGTCAACCGTGTCCCGCTGCCCGGCGCCTACCCCATCGAGGCCTTCCAGCAGTTGATCCAGCAGGCGCTGGCCAACTAGTACACGTCGGCCTAAATCGGTCTTCACTCACTGCTCAAGCCGGTTCCGTGAACCGGCGGCGTTGTGGGCGCAAACCCGGCGGATCACGGATCCGCCGGGAGCAGGTAAACTGAAGAGTTATTTACGCCAACTTGTTAGCGCGCTGTGGCATAGGTGCGCCTGGTGTTGCAGACACCGGCCCCATGCCACGATCCCAAGGGCGTCCCGCCTGGCTCTGGCAGTCAATCTGCTCCTGAACCGGCGGGACGTCTGGCCGTTCTTCTCATGGGCGCTGCTGCTGTCCAGGGCTGATTTCGGAAAACTTGTGGCTTTTTGTGATCTACATCATACCTGATTGCTGAGAACTGTGGCACAATGGCGTTGACACCGGACGGCTTTGATGCTATACTCGCGCATCACCAGCCAACTGACCTCAGCATGCTAGGAGAGTCTCTATGACAGAGTCGACAATTCTGACTGGCCCTCAACTGGAGGCCAAGCCAGCCAATCGCAAGTTCAAGTTCCTCATCGGCGCGGTGGTGATTTTCGTCGCGATCGGCTTCCTGGTCTTCAATGCCATGAGCAGCGCCGGCGCTTACTACATGACCGTGCCTGAGCTGACGGCCCAGGCTGAGCAGTACGTGGGCAAAAATGTGCGCGTCAGCGGCGTGGTTATCGATGAAAGCGTCGATTACAACGCCTCCGAGCTGATCCTGCGCTTCAGCATCGGCGAAGAGGGGAACCAACTGCCCATCTACTTCCACGGCCCGCGGCCTGACAACTTCGTGCGCGCGGCCGAGGCTATCGTCGAGGGCAAGCTGGGCGAGGATGGCGTGCTCTACGCCAACTCGCTGCTGCTCAAATGCCCCTCGCGCTACGAGGAGCATGGCGGCGAGCAGAAGCCGATGGACTACGAGGAGATTCAGGTCGAATCGATTGGCTGAGCAGATGACCTGAAGTCCACGGGCTCGGTCGGAGACCGGCCCGAGCGACCTGAAGTCCACGGGCTCGGTCGGAGACCGGCCCGAGCAGTGAGAGAGCAGTGAGATGAGGCTGCGGGCTCGGTCGGAGACCGGCCCGAGCGCTGACTTGATGATGGGCTGAGATCCACTCAGCTTCAGGACTTCGGAAGTCCCCACACGCCGTATCATCTATCATCTGCGGTCGCTCGTTCCCAGGGGCGGGCGACCGCTTTTCTTGTCCAGCTTGGCATGACTGATCAACCAAACAAGAGGGCGCCGTCGCGCGCCATGCCCACAGCTATCGGCACTCCGGGGGATGAACGGTTTCGGCCCGCCCGGCCCCAGCGACGCCTGCTGACACTGGCCCTGTGCGCCCTGGCCGGCATGGCCTGGGCGCTGCTGGCGCTGCTCAGCGCACCCGCGCCGGCCTCCGCCCGCCCCGACCATCAGATCCCCACCGATCCCCCGGCCGCGCGCAACGGGCAGGCGCTCTTCGCCGAGAACTGCGCACCTTGCCATGGGACCACCGGCCTGGGCGACGGCCCCACCGCCGTCGATCTGCCCGATGTCGACGCGCTGGTGCTGGCCGATCCCGCGCTGGCGCGCCAGGCCACCCCGGCCGGCTGGTTCGAGGTGATCAAGGAGGGGCGCATGGTGCAGATGATGCCCCCCTGGAAAAACCGGCTGAGCGACCAGCAGATCTGGGACGTGACAGCCTATGCGCTGAACCTGCACAACAGCGACGCGGCGCTGGCCCAGGGCGCGGCGGTGTGGGAGCAACAATGCGCGGCCTGCCACGGCGCGGGCGGCGCCGGCGACGGCCCCCAGGCGGTCGCCGATGGCCTGGCCATGCCCGATTTGACCGACCCCGCGCTGACGGCCGGCCGATCGCTGGCCGACTGGCACGCGCTCACCGCCGCGGGCCAGGGCGAGATGCCCCCCTTCGCCAGCTCGTTGTCCGACGAGGAGATCTGGGCGGCGGTCGCCTATGCCCGCAGCTTCACCTTTGCGCCAGCGGTCGCGGCGGCCGCGCCGGCCGGCGCCGGCCAATTGAGCGGCCAGTTGCTCAACGGCACGACCGGCCAGCCGGTGCAGGCCCTGGTGACGCTCAACATCTTCGACAATTTCCAAGCGTTGCAGCCGCAGCAGGTGGAGAGCGGCGCCGACGGCTCGTTCAGCTTTGCCGATCTGCCCACCGGCGCCCAGTATGCGTTCATGCTGAGCACCACCTACAGCGACGCCAGCTTCGGCAGCAACATCGTCCGCTTTGGCGAGGGAGAAACGACGCTGGAGACGCCGCTGCAGGTCTACGACGCCAGCGCCACCCCCGGTGAGATCACCGTGGACCTGGCGCAGTGGTTCGTCGATTCGCACCAGGGCGCGCTGCTGGTCGGCGAGCTCTACCGCATCAGCCATGACAGCGACACCGTCTACACCGGCAGCGAGGAGATCGCACCGGGCAAGCATGCGGTCCTGCGCCTGAACCTGCCGGCCGGGGCCACCTCGGTCACGCTGGACGGCGGGCAGGTCGGCGAGCGCTTCGTGCGCACGGCTGAGGGGGTGGTGGATACCCAGCCCCTGCCGCCCGGCGGCACGCAGATCCTGCTGCGCTACCTGCTGCCCGCCGCTGGCGACCAGGCCGAGCTGGCGCACAGCGTCCCCTACCCGGTCCAACGCCTGAATGTGCTGGTGATCGACGGCATCGAAGTGAGCACGCCGCTGCAAAGCTTGGGCGCTCAGACGGTCGCCGAGGAGCAGTGGAACAGCTTCGAGGGGGTCGATCTGCCGGCCAACGCGGCCATCGAGCTGCGCCTGAGCGGCCTGACCGAGGCCGGCAGCAGCGTGGCGACGACGGCGGCTGCGTCCGACGCCAAGGCCGTGGTGGCCTACAACCCCAACCTCTTGTTCGGCGTCGGCGTGGCGACGCTGCTGGTCGCGCTGGCCCTGTTGGCAGCCTACCTGTGGCTGAAGCCCAAGCCAGCGGAGGATGCGCCGCAGTTGGCCCTGGCGCCTGCGGCCGCGCCCGACCCCGCGGCGGAGCGGCAACGGTTGCTGGCCTCCATCGCCCAGTTGGATGATCTATATGCCTCCGGCCAACTGGCCGACGAGAGCTATCAGAGCGCGCGGCAGGCGCAGAAACGCAGCCTGGTGCTGGTCAGTCAGCAGATGGCCGATGGGACGCGGTCGGAGACAGCCGCCGTCGCCAGCGAGCTCAGCGACGCGCACGGCGGCGAGACACGCTCCGAGCCGGCCGGTCGCCCCGGCGACGTCGAAGACGAGGGGGCGCGGTCAGGGCTGTGATCACCATCAGCAAGCTCATCAAGGCCTTTGGCCGCCGGCCGGTGCTGCGCGGCATCGATCTGGAGGTGCCGGCCGGGCAGTCGGTGGCCCTCTTTGGCCCCAACGGCGCCGGCAAGACCACCCTGATTCGCATCATCGCCGGCCTGAGCAAGCTGAGCTCGGGCCAGGTGTTGTTGGGCGGCCAGGATGCCCAAAAGGCTGGCCCGGCCCTGCGGCGCTACATCGGCTTCGTTTCGCACAGTCCGCTGATCTACGACAGCCTGACGGCCGAGGAGAATCTGCACTTCTTTGGCCGGATGTACGAGACGCCGGATCTGCCCGAGCGCATCAACCAGGTGCTGGAGCAGGTGGGGCTGGCCGGCCGGCGCAAGGATGTGGTGCGCACCTTCAGCCGCGGCATGATCCAGCGCCTGGCCATCGGCCGGGCCATCCTGCACAACCCGCCCATTCTGCTGCTGGACGAGCCTGACACCGGCCTGGACCAGCAGGCGGCCGACATGCTGCGCAAGCTGCTGGTGGAGCTGGGCAGCGGCGACCGCACCGTGCTGCTGACCACCCACAACCTGGAGCGCGGCATCGAATGGGCCGACCGCGCCCTGATCCTGAACGGCGGTCGCGTGCGCTTCGACGCGGCCACGGGCGATCTGGGCGGCGGCCACTTCCGCCGCATCTACACCGAGACGGTGGGCGGCGTATGAGCTATCTGCGCAAGGTGCTGGCCATCGTCTGGAAGGATGTGCGGGCTGAGCTGCGCACCAAGGACATCCTCAGCTCCATGCTGGTCTTCGCCGGGCTGTCGGTGTTGATCTTCCAGTTCGCCTTCGACCTGCGGGCCGACAACGTGCGGCTGGTGCTGCCCGGCGTGCTGTGGATCGCCATCACCTTCGCCGGCGTGCTGGGGCTGAACCGCTCCTTCATCCTGGAGCAGGACCGCGGCTCGCTGGAAGGGCTCTTGCTGGCGCCGGTGGACCGCAGCGCGATCTATTTCGGCAAGCTGATCGGCAATCTGCTCTTCATTTTCGCCGTCGAGCTGCTGCTCTTGCCGCTGATGACCGTGCTCTTCAACGTCTGGCTGCTGTCGCCGGCCCTGTTGCTGGTGGTGGCGCTGGGCACCGTCGGCTATGCGGCCGTGGGCACCCTGTTCGCCGCGCTGAGCATCAACACCCGCGCGCGCGAGGTGATGCTGCCGATCCTGCTCTTCCCGGTGATGGTGCCGGTCTTCGTGGCCGGCGTGCAGGCGGTCAGCCGGCTGCTGGACGGCGACAGCCTGGCCGACATTGTGCGTTGGATACAGTTGTTGGTGGCCTATGACGCCATCTTTTTGGCTGCGGCCATGTTGTTGTTCGACTACGTGGTCGAGGAATAATAGTTTGAAAGGAGACATCGTGGTGACCTCGAAGAGAACTCGTGGCGAGAGCAAGCTGTGGCCACTGCTGCTGGGCGTGACGGCCGTGCTGGTTGCAGTGGGCGTCTACCTGGCAGTGCTTTGGGCGCCCACGGCCGTCAACCTGCCCACCGAGGCAGAGCAGATGGCCCAGCGCATCTTCTACTTCCACGTGGCGGCTGGCTGGGTCGGCTACGTGGCCTTCGGCGTGACCGCCGGCGCGGGCATCCTCTATCTGCTCAAGCGCCAGCGTCGCTGGGATCATGTGGCCGTCTCATCGGCCGAGATCGGCGTCCTTTTCACCGCGGCCAACCTGGTCAGCGGCGCGGTCTGGGCGCGGCCGACCTGGGGCACCTGGTGGTCGTGGGACGATCCGCGCCTGACCCTGGCTGCGATCGTGCTCCTGGTCTATATCGCCTACCTGATGCTGCGCAACGCCATCGACGAGCCGGAGCGGCGCGCCCGGCTGGCGTCGATCTACGGCATTGTCGGCTTTCTCAGCGTGCCCCTCTCCTTCATCTCCGTGCGCATCTGGCGCACCATTCATCCGGCCGTCATCGGCACGGGCAGCGAAACCTCGCAGGGCGGCTTCGACATGAGCGGCGACATGGTGGTGGTGCTGCTCTATGCGATCTTCACCTTCAGCCTGCTCTACGTGGTGCTGCTGCACTACCGGCTGCGGCTGGAGAACCTGCGCGAACAGGTCGATGACCTGAAGACACGCGCCTTGATCGAGGGGTAGCGCCAGGACGCTGCTGCGATCAGCCTCACCGAGCGTTGAATGATCGCAGGCGTCCCGCTGGGCCAGGTGCAGCTCGCCGCCATTGCCGGGCGCTCCTTCAGCCTTCAGCCCCGTCCCTCACCATTCATCTCAGGAGTACTTCGATGAGTTATCTGGTTCTTGGCATGATCATCTTCTGGTTTGCCACCTTTGCCTTCGTGTGGAGCATCTCCCGCCGCCAGAACAAGCTGGAGGAAGAGGTGGCCGTGCTGCAAGAGGTGGTGGACAAGTCGGCCGACGCGTCGGTGTGAAGCACGTGATTTCGATACGGCGGCCGACGCGTCGGCGTGAAGCACGTGATTTCGATACGGCGGCCTACTCAATCCACGTGCTCGCACCCGCCGGCTGAGTAGTAACGCGCAAAGACATGAAGCAGACCTTCCAGGTTGCAGAAAACCTTGAAGCTCTTGAGCGCATCCAGGTGACTGAGTGGACTCACAAAACCTGAATCTGTTGCTGGCGACGCTGTTCGGGCTGGTGTCCTTCTTCTCCCCCTGCGTGCTGCCGCTGGTGCCTGTCTATCTGGGCTACCTGACCGGCGCCACCGTGGCGGGCGCGGACGCCAGCGGCAGGATCAGCCGCTGGTTCACCTTCTCCCATGCCGTCGCGCTGGTGGCCGGTTTCACCCTGGTCTTCGTGGCGCTGGGCGCGCTGGGCGGCGCGCTGGGCATGATGCTCAGCCGCGCCACGCCGGTGATCACCCGCGTCGGCGGCGTGATGCTGGTGGTCTTCGGCCTGCGCATCGCCCATATCCCGTGGCGCAAGCAGGGCTGGGCGCTGCTGGCCCTGGCGCTGGCGCTGCTGGCCTTTGTAGTCAACGTGCGCGAGACCACCGTCAACCGGCTGTTGCAGGCCATCATGATCGCGGTGATCGCCCTGGCCGGCTATGGCTGGTCGATCCGGGTACACACCCTTCTGGGAATCGTGGCTGGCGTGCTGAACTTCATCGCCGTCTGGGAGGGCAGCGCCGCGCTGGCGGGTCTGCCCACGCTGGGCGGCTTCACCCCCACCGTCATGGCGCTGGCTGAAAGCGCGCTGATCGCACTTCTGGTGGCCTGGGCCAGCCGCACTGACCTCTTCATGATGGAGAAGCGTATCGACCTGGGCCAGACGCGCAGCCGCGGCTATCTGACCTCCTTCCTGACCGGCATCGTCTTTGCGGCCGGCTGGACCCCCTGCGTCGGGCCGATTCTGGCCAGCATCCTGACGCTGGCCGCGGCCGAGCAGAGCATCGGCCGCGGCGCGCTGCTGCTCTTCTTCTATTCGCTGGGCCTGGCCGTGCCCTTCCTGCTGGCTGGCCTGCTCTTCAATCAGTTGAGCCGCTATCTGCCCAAGATCTACCGCTATTTGCCCACCATCAGCCTGGTGAGCGGCCTGTTGCTGGTGGTGGTCGGCGTGGTGATCTACACCGGCGGCCTGCAGCTCATGGCCACCGTGGTTCCACAGGTGGAGCTGGAGAGCTGGCTGCTGGGCGTCCTGGGCATGGAACGCTGAGTTGCGGGCAAGCGCCGGCGGGCCAAAGGTCGCATTCCCATGAACCGACACCAAAAACCTTACCGATGGCTGATCGCTCTGGCCTGGCTGGCCGCGGCCTTGTGGCTGGGCGGCTGCAGCCGCGCGGCCAGCGAGGAGGTGGTGGCCACCGGGCTGCCCAACCTGGCCGAGATCAGCACCCGCGGCGTCAACAACGCCAACCGCGGGCTGGAGAAGGGGCAGTTGGCCCCAGATTTTGCCTTGCAGTTCGCCGACGGCACACACACCCGCCTGAGCGATTGGCAGGGCCAGCCGGTGGTGCTCAACTTCTGGGCCACCTGGTGTGCGCCCTGTCGCGAGGAGATGCCGGCCTTCGTGGAGCTCTTCCAGGAACGCCAGGAGGAGGGGCTGGTGATCGTCGGCGTTAACGCCCAGGAATCGGCCGCCCAGGCTGCGACCTTCGTCGAAGACTACGGCATCACTTTCCCCGTGGCGCTGGACAGCCGCGGCGAGATACAGCAGCTCTACAACGTGCGCGGCCTGCCGACCACGGTGTTCATCGACCGCGAGGGACGGGTCGTGGAGCGGTGGCCCGGTCTGCTGGACCGCCGCGCGCTGGAAGAATCGCTGGCGGAGATCCAGTAGCCATGGCGCAGTTGGTCACCCTCTACAGCGCGCCAGGCTGCACCCTTTGCCGCGCCGTGCTGGAAGATCTGGAGCTGCTGGCGGCCGAGCATGACCTGGAGCTGCGCCAGGTGGATGTGACCAGCGATCCGCGGCTACAAGAGCGCTACCTGTTGGCCGTTCCTGTGGTCGAGCTGGCGGGGACGCTGCTGACCGCGCCCATCTCCCTGCGGCAATTGCGCAGCGCGCTGGCCGCCGCAACAGGTTGATAGCCATGACAAACACCTCCTCCTCCGGTCAGTTGCCCCCTGGCGGCGCGTCGCCGCCCCCCCCGCCGCCGCCGGGCGCTGCGCAGGTCGCCCGTGTCGCCGACCGCCTGGTGTTGGGCATCGCCCGCCACTGGGTGGCCTTGTTTTGCATTGCGCTGCTGCTCTACGTGGGCATTCCCTTTTTGGCGCCGCTGTTGATGCAGGTGGGGTTGACCGGGCCGGCCCGCGTGATCTATCTGATCTACTCGCCAGCCTGCCATCAACTGCCTGACCGTTCCTATTTTCTCTTCGGCGAACAGCACGTCTATTCCCTGGAAGAGCTGGAGGCGGCCAACGTGTTGCCGGGCAGCGGCCTGATGGAGCGCCGCCGCTTTGTTGGCGATGAGGCGCTGGGCTGGAAGACGGCGCTCTGCCAGCGGGATGTGGCCATCTATGGCACGATGATCGCGGCCGGCATGCTCTTTGCCCTGGTGCGAAGACGGGCGCCGCGTCTGTCGCCGCTGGTCTTTATCCTCTTCCTCCTGCCCATTGCCGTGGACGGGGTGTCCCAGTTGTTGGGTCTGCGCACCAGCAACTGGTGGCTGCGCTCCCTCACCGGCGCGCTGTTTGGCCTGGGGGTGGTGTGGCTAACCTATCCCTACATCCAGGAATCGATGGACGAGATCCGCGCCAATGTCGAGAAGAAGTATGGGTGGTGAATTGGACAGCGCAGCGCAGATCATGTATAATCCCCCGCTGTTGGCTGGCACATGGGCATGCAAGACCTGGCCCGTTGCGCATCCCGTTCGTCCTCTCACGTTCGTGCGGCCGACAGAGCAAAGACAAAGCCGGAGCTTGTCGCAAAACTATCTGGATAGTTGACTCCCATGGAGGACGTTCGTGGCTAACCACAAATCTGCTTTGAAACGTATTCGCAGCTCGGAAAAGCGCCGTCAGCGCAACCGCGTCGTGCGCGGCAGCACCCGCACCGCGGTCAAGCGGGCCCGCATCGGCATCGCCGGCAAGGACATGGCTGTGGCCGAGACATCGGTGCACAGCGCGGTGTCGGCGCTGGACAAGGCCGCGGCCAAGGGCGTGATTCACAAGAACGCCGCTGCCCGCCGCAAGTCGCGCTTGATGCGCCAACTGAACCAGGCGAAACAGGCGGCCGCAGCTTAACCTGAACGCCGTTCGTCGCAACCGCAACCATCGAAGGGAACTGGGCTCCAGTTCCCTTTTATGTTGGTCTGAGCCGGGGCAACGGCGGCGCGACCTGCCCGTTGGGGAGCTGCCATTGCCAGGCCGGCGCCGTCGGGCGCTAGACGTTGTTGCTGGTGGAAACGGCTTCCCCGTTGAGCGGCGTCGGCAGGCTGTCGGCCGCGCCGCCAGGAGTAAAGATGTAGCCCACACCCCGCTTGGTGCGCAGAAAGATCGGCTTCTTAGGATCTGGCTCCACCAGGCGGCGCAGCCAGCTCATGTGTACATCCAGCGTGCGCGTGTCGTCCAGGTAGGAGGTGTGCCAGATCTCTTGCATGATTTGGTTGCGGCTGATGTAGCAGCCGGCGTTGCGCATCAGCAGCGCCAGCAGGCCAAACAGCTTGCTGGTCAGACGCGCCTCGCCGGCCGGGCCGATGATGGTGCGCTCCACCAGATCGAGCACGAAAGGCCCCTGCACCAACACCTGGCGGCGTTCGCAGGCCAGCGCCTCTTCGATGACCTTGAGCACCCGATGCCAGGCCACAGGGCTGGAGAGCAGGTAGTCGTAGCTGTAGCCGATGGAGACGTCGCTGTCTGCAATCAACACCAGACGCGCCGCGGGCGCTCGCTGGCGCAGCGTGCGGGCCAGCGGCTCAGGCGACAGGCGCAGCGAAGCGGCATCCAACACGATGACGTCGGCCGCGATGTTGTCCAGCTCGCGCAGCGCGCGCGTCTGGCTGGCGGCAAAGGACACCAGCGTGTCGCCCAGCAGCAACTGACGCCAAAGCGGCGCGTAGATGTCAGGCTGACGGCCAACGAAAAGAATGTGGGTCGACATGGTGCGGCGGTTGTTGCGATGGGTGCGGCGGTTGCCGGACGATCCGGCGTGGTGCAGGCTGCGCCCCCTGAAGGACTCACCCGCATCTCTGGCGCTGACGGCCGCTGCATTATACAGCCAATCGATTGCTTTGGCAACAGCGGCGCGACGCGGGCGGAGGACTGACAGTGCTAGCTGACTGCACTTTTGGTTTGCGGGCGATCAGCACTGTCAGTCCTGCGCGGCGCGGCCCTTGCACCATTGGCCACTTTTCTGCATCGGTGTATAATCCTCCTCCATGACCACAGCCATTGACAGGCAACCCGGCGGCTTCGGCGGCGAACGGGTTGCCGATCCCCTCGTTTGCGTCGTCCTCCCCACCTACAACGAGGCCGACAATCTGCCCGCCATGGTGGCCGCGCTGCTGGCGCTGGCCATCCCCCAACTGGTAGTGGTGGTGGTGGACGATGCATCCCCCGACGGCACCGGTCAGGTGGCCGACCGCCTGGCCAATCTGCACCCAGGAGAGGTTTATGTGCTGCACCGCACCGGCGAGCGCGGCCTGGGCCGGGCCTACGTGGAAGGCTTTGACTGGGCGCTGCGCCTGGGCGCACAGTTCGTGGTCCAGATGGACGCCGATTTCTCCCACAACCCCGAAGATGTGCCGCGCCTGCTGGCCGCCGCCCAACAGGCTGACCTGGTGATCGGCTCCCGCTACGTGGAAGGCGGAGGGCTGGACAGCGACTGGAACTGGTCCCGCCGCTTTCTCAGTTGGTGGGCCAACAAGGTGTGGGCTCAGCTCTTTCTGGGCACGCGCATCCATGACGCCACGGCAGGTTTTCGCTGCTGGCGGCGCGCCACGCTGGAGGGGATCGGCCTGCAGCGGGTGCGCTCCAACGGCTACGTTTTCCAGGTCGAAATGAGCTTCATGGCCGAGCGCCTGGGCTATCGCATCGTCGAGATCCCCATCTTCTTCGAGGACCGGCGGGTGGGCAGCTCCAAGATGAGCTGGGGGGTCAAGGTCGAGGCCACCTGGCGCACCGCGGCCTTGCGCTGGCGTCATCGCCACCTGGCCCGTCAGGGCCGCATGCGCACACCTGCCCTGGCGTCGGACGACCGGCCGGCCTGAGCGCCGCGCCCCGCTGCCGGCTCATCGATCCCAGCCTATGAGACGAATCACCAACCATCCCAACATCCTGGCGGCGCTGGTCCTGTTGCTGGCGCCGCTGCTTTGGTTTGCGCCGGTGGTGTTGGGGGGCAAGACCCTGCTGCCGGCCGATAACCTCTATCAGTTCCAGCCCTGGGCCCCCTTGGCCGCGGAGCTGGGCGCCGCCGTGCCCCACAACGAGCTGCTCAGCGATCTGGTGCTGGAGAACCTGGTCTGGAAGACCTTCCTGCGCGAGACCCTGGCGCAGGGCGAGTTGCCCCTGTGGAACCCCAACATCTTCACCGGCGTGCCCTTTCTGGCGGCCGGCCAGCATTCGGCGCTTTACCCGCTGTCGCTGGTCTTCTACCTGCTCCCCTTGTCGTTGGCCTACGGCGTCTTCACCTGGCTGCAGGTCAGCGTCATCGGCTGGGGGATGTACCTCTTCGCCCGCGCGCTGCGCCTGGGGCGAGGCGCCAGCCTGTTCGCCGGCCTGACCTTTGCCTTCAGCGGTTTCGTGATGGTCAGCGTGGTCTTCACCATGATCATCGCGGCCGTGGCCTGGCTGCCGGTGGTGCTGGCCTGCATCGAGACCATCTTTCGCAAGCAGGAGGAAAAGGGGGACGCGGCCTATTCGCCCATTCCCTACGTGGTGGTCGGCGCGCTGGCGCTGGGGGTGCAGGCGCTGGCCGGCCATCCTGAGATCACCGTCATCACCCTGTTGGTGGCCGGTTTCTACACCTTGGCGCGGCTGTTGATGACCTGGCGGCGGCTGGGCAGTCCCGGCCGGTCGCTGCGCCTGGCTGGCTGGCTGCTGGCCATGGTCGGCTTGGGCCTGGCGCTGGGCGGCGTGCAGTTGATTCCGCTCTTCGAGCTGGTCAACACCAGCTTCCGCCAGGGCTCGGCCAGCTTTGCCGAGGTGGTGGGCTGGGCCTGGCCGACGCGCCAGATCCTCACCTTCCTCTTGCCCGATTTCTTTGGCAACCCCAGCCACCACGGTTGGTGGGACCCGGCGCTGCGCGCCTGGCGGGAGGCTGGACCCAACGCGGCCGGCCAGCCGGTGCGCGACATCTTCTGGGGGGTCAAGAACTACGTGGAGGGGGGCAACTACCTGGGAATCATCACGCTGGCCCTGGCCTTGACGGCGTTGCTGGGGACGGTGCGTGGGCGACGGGGCCAGGGAGGGCAGGGGAGCGAGGGAGCGGAGAGGATCGATGGGCGTTTGGTGTGGCTGCTGGCCGGCCTGGCGTTGATCAGCCTGCTCTTCGCCTTCGGCACCCCTTTGTATGCGCTGCTCTTCTACGGCGCGCCCGGCTACAAGCAGTTGCACTCGGCCTTTCGCTGGGTCTTCCCCTACACGGTGGCTATGGCCGCGCTGGCCGGCTTTGGGCTGCAGTGGTTGCTGACGGCCGTGAACCGTGAACGGTCGTCAGATTTCCCGCGGCGCGCGGCGCGTCTTGCCGCCTATGGCCTGCTGCTCGCCGGTCTTGCGCTGCTGGCCGGCGCGCTGCTCAGCCTGGTCGCGCCCGACCCCTTCCACGCCCTGGGCCAGCGGGTGGTCGATTCGTCCGACCTGGCGCGCGGGGTCTTTGCCGGCGGCGCCGATTTCTGGGGCTATCAATGGCAGAACGTGGTTCACCTGGGCCTCTTCACCCTGCTGGCCGGCCTTTGGCTGGTGGTCGTCCTGCGCCGTTCAGCGGCCATCGGTCGGTGGGCCTTCGCGGCCGCGGCCATGCTGCTCCTGCTGTTGGACCTCTACCTGGTGTTGGGGCGCTTCAACCCGGCCGTCGATCCCGATCTGCTGGATGTGACGCCGCCCAGCGTGGCCTTTTTGCACCAGGAGGCTGAGCAGGCACGCCAGGCTGGCCAGCCTTGGCGCATGACCACCTTCGAGGGCGCGGAGACGACCAAGACCTTCAACGCCAACACCCCCTGGCTGGTCGGCCTGCAAGATGTGCGCGGCTACGACTCCATCATCCCCAAGCAGTATGTTGACTACATGCAGGCCATCGAGCCACAGGGCCAACTGCTCTACAACCGCATCTCCCCCTTCTACGATCGGGCCAGCCTGGATGATCCGCTGACCGACCTGCTGGGGGTGCGCTATGTGGCCAGCGAGCTGCCGCTGGACGCGCCCGGCTGGGAGCTGGCCCATGAGGACGCCGGCGGGCTGCGCATCTACCGCAACGCCGATGCCTTCCCGCGCGTCTTCATCGCCCAGGAGGCAGCGCTGGTCCCGGCCGGCGAGGTCATTAGCCGCACCCGTACCGTGGACCTGCGCCAGGTGGTGGTGCTGGAGGAGGAGACGCAGCAGACCGGCCAACGGGCTGAGTATGGCGGCGAGGCCGAATTAGCGCAGCGGGCCGCGGCCAGCGGCTTCCAACGCCTGCCGGTCGACTACAGCGGCCAATTGCCGGCCGCCGAGCTGCCGCCGCCATCGTCGCCTGAGCTGCGCACCGCGACCATCAGCAGCTATGGCACGCGCGAGGTCTTCGTAGATCTGAACCTGAGCGACCGCGGCTGGCTGGTGCTGACCGACGCCTGGTTCCCCGGCTGGAAGGCCTATCTGCGGCCCTTCGGCGTCGAGGGGGAAGGGGTGGATGCCGCGGGCAACGCCATCGAGACCGAGCTGCCCGTCTTCCGCGCTGACGGCAATTTCCGCGCGGTCTACATCCCGGCCGACGGGCAGTGGACGGTGCGCTTTGTCTACTCCCCGCGCCCGGTGCAGTTGGGCATCTACGTCACCTTCCTGGCGGTGGTCACGCTGATGTTGCTGCTGGGCTGGTGGGCGTGGGGGCGCTACTACCGCGAGGTGGAGGACGAGAACGCCGAGGTGCGCCGCGTGGCCAAGAACACCGGCGTGCAGATGATCCTTTCCCTGCTCAACCGCGGCATCGACTTTGCCTTTGCCATGCTGCGGCTGCGCATTCTGGCGCCGGTGGGGGAGGGCAGCTACGCCTTTGTCATCGCGGTCTATGGCTTCTTCGAGGTGGTGGTGCGCTTCGGCCTGGGCACGCTGCTAACCCGGGATGTGGCGCAGAACAAGGAGGACGCGGGGCGCTATCTGGCCAACGTCCTGTCGTTGCGGGTGATGCTGTGGCTGCTGTCGCTGCCGGTGTTGCTGTTGGTGGCGGGCATCTACGCGGCCAGCGGCAACCTTTCCATGCAGGAGGCGCAGGCGCTGGCGATCTTCGCCCTGGCGCTGCTTTTCGCCAGCGTGGCCGACAGCTTCAGCTCGGTCTTCATGGCCTTTGAGAAGATGGAGTACCCGGCCGGCATCGCCACCGCCATTGCCACGGCCAAGGTCGCGCTGGGCGCGCTGGTGCTGCTTCCCCCCTTCAGCCTCGGCTTCGTCGGTCTGGCCGGCGTCAGCCTGCTGATGAACATCGTTCAGTCGGTCTGGCTGTGGGTGGTGTTGCGCCGCCAGATCCCCTTCCATCTGGGCCGGCTGGATTGGGTCTTGCAGAAGGCCATGCTGGTCGCCAGCTATCCGCTGATGCTGAACCACCTGCTGGCCAGCATTTTCTGGCGCATCGACCTCTGGCTGCTCAAGCCGCTGGCCGGCACCGCCTCGGTGGGCATCTACTCGGCTGGCGTCAAATATCTGGACGGCTTCAACGTCATCCCCAGCTATTTCACCCTGGCCATCTTCCCGCTGATGAGCCGCTACGCCAAGGACAGCCACGAGTCGCTGGTGCGCGCCTATCAGTTGGCCATCCGGCTGCTGGTGCTGGTGGCGTTGCCCATCGCCATTCTGGTGACGACGCTGGCCACGCCGTTGATTCGCATCCTGGGCGGCGCGGCCTTCCTGCCCGATTCGGCCGTGGCGCTGACGCTGCTGATCTGGTCGATTCCGATCGGCTTCGTCAACAGCGTGACCCAGTATGTGCTGATTGCGGTGGGGCAACAGCGTTTTCTGACGCGCGCCTTTCTGATCGGCGTCGCCTTCAACGTGACCGCCAACCTGATCCTGATCCCGCGCTATGGCTTTGCCGGCGCAGCCGTGGCGACGATTCTCAGCGAATGGAGCCTCCTCTTCCCCTTCTACTACGCGGTGCGCCGCCACGTGGCGCCGTTGCCGTGGGTCGACCTGGTGTGGCGGCAGGGGGTGGCCGCGGCCGGCATGGCGCTGGCGGTCCTGCTGCTGCGCGGCCAGCCCTGGATCGCGGCCGGCGTCAGCTCGCTGGTCTATCTGGCCATCCTCCTGCTGTTGAAAACCTTCAGCCATCCGGACATTCGCCGGGTGTTGCAGGTGGTTCCCTTCATCGGGCGTAGATCGTCGAAGGTTGACGCCAGCCTACCCTGATGCTATACTCGCGCCAGGAGACGAGACATGCCCGTCAATTCGATGTTCCACGCCATCATCCGACCACAGCAGATCGACGCCAGGCCGCACAGTCCGGCGCCATCCACGCCAGTTGGGCCGAGCCTGAAGCTTCCCTGCGGCATGGGCGATGGCGAGGCGCTGGCCGGGAAACGGCCCCGCCGGCCGCGTCGGCTTGGTCAGGCCTGGATCGAAACACGTTGCGATGAGCTTCCAGCAAACTGGTTGAGCCGGGTGGCCTGACGGGGAATTCGTCGGTATGGATCTGCGCAAAGTCTTCAACAGCGCCGGCGCCTTGCGTTTCGGCCATTGGCTGGGTCGCACGATGCCGGCCGGGCTGGGTTTTCGCCTGGCCGACGGGTTCACGCGCGGCCTGGCGCGCCGGCGCGATTCGGAGCTGATGCGCATCTTGCAGGTCAACATGCGCATGGCGCTGGGCCCCGACGCCTCGGACGAGCAGGTCTATGCAACGGCGCGGGCCGCGCTGCGCCACGCCGGCATGTCCTATTTCGACCTCTACCACGCGCTGGGCGCGGGACCAGAGGCCTTTCTGGCCGCGGTGGGCAGCACGCCGCTGACCGACTATTACCTGGACCGGTTGGCGCGGGAGAAGCAGGGCGCGGTGGTGGTCACCGTCCACATGAGCAATTTTGATCTGGCCGGGCTGGCCTTCGCCTACCGCGGGCTGTACCTCAACGTCCTGGCCTATGCCAACCCCACCAGCGGCTACGATTTGCAGAACAAGATCCGCCTCAAGGGGGGGATCAACCTGATGCCCATCGACGTCGGCGCGCTGCGCAAGTCGCTGGAGGCGCTGCGCGCCGGCCAGTTGGTGGTCACCGGCATCGACCGGCCTGATCCTTTTGGCGCCGGCGAGATGTTGCCCTTCTTCGGCCGGCCGGCGCGCCTGCCGGTGGGCCACGTGCGGCTGGCCTTGCAGACCGATTCGCCGGTGTTGGTGGCCCACTGCGAGTACCGGCCTACCGACCGCAGCTACACCGTGCATCTCTCGCGCTGGCTGGAGATGGAACATGTCGGCAGCCGGCAGGAGAACATCCTCCACAACGCGCGTCGGGTGCTGGCCGTGGGGGAGGAGCTGATCGCGGCGCGTCCGGAGCAGTGGCTGATGTTCTACCGGGTGTGGGAGGAGCCGGTGGAAACGAGCGGACAGTGACCCGCTCGTCCGCGCCAAAAGCGATGCGCCAGGCTGACTGTCATGTCAGCCTGGCGCATCACGCGTGTCGGCTCAGGAGCGACGCGCTGCGCCTTTAGTATAGCTGCATCGGCAGCGCGCCATACTCGTCCAGCAGCAGGCCCCAGGATTCGTCGGCGCCGACGACGATCTCGTCGGTGACGCTGGCGCCGTCCACCGTGGTCGTGACGTCATACGTCCCCGGCGGCAGGTCGAGCATCGGCGCGTCGCTGGTCGATTCCATCCCTGCGCTGGGAGGCACATCGATCGTCTGACCATCGATGGTCACTGTCAACTCCCCCTCGGTGAAGTTGACCAGATAGAGCCGCGCCTGGCCGGCCGGCGGCAACATACCGGCCTCTTCTGCGGCAGCCTGATTCCGCAGGACCAGCAGGGCCTCGGTCTCGTCGCCGGGTGTCAGAGTGACCACCAGCTCGCCGTCGCTGCCGCTGAACCGCAGGGTCGTCTCGGTCTCGGTCGCTTCCGAGTCGTCCAGCGTCCAGCCGCGGCTGGCCAGCTCAGTCTGGAAGAAGGCCGTCAGGGTCTCGACATCTGACGGGGAGTAGACAGCGATCATGCGGCGGAACTCGCCCCCCTCGAAGCTATAGCCGGTGTGGTCATTGGGCAGGGGCAGGCCCTCTTCTTCCGTCACGCCCAGTTCATCGGAGTCGACCGAGGACTCCATGCCATAGTTGATGACCTCGATCTCCACTTCGGTGTCGGCAAAACCCTCGAAGGCGAAGAAACTGATCGTCATATCGCCGTTGCTGTAGCTGCACGAGATGGAGGTGTAGTCGCCAACGTCTTCCAGGCAACTGGCATCCAGGCCCTTCGATTCGTACACCGGGCGATAAAACTCGGCAACGTCCGTCAGCAAGAGCGCGGTCTTGAAGCTCAGGGTTTCATCAGAGATTTCGACCTCTGTGGCGTCAGGCGGTGTCGGCCAGTCGGCCACGGTCATTGCCACGCTGTCGCTGTCCACCGCTGATGTTGCCTCAGCAGTCGGCGTGTCGGTCGGGAGAGGCGTGGGTGTCGGCGGCAACGGTGTCGCTGTAGGCGGCGCCGGGGTGGCCGTAGGCGGCGCCGCGGTGGCAGTCGCTGGCGGAACGCTGGTCGCGGTCGGTGAGGCGGCGTTCTTACTGGCCCCTCCGCACGCGGCCAAAGCACCCAACAGGATGACCATTGACAACAGCACAATCCATCGCCATGTATTGAAACGCATAGGTGACTCCTCGGAATGAAAATTGTGACCGCAGAACGCGGCAACTTCGTCGCACCACGTTAAACGGAGGCAAGTTTGATTTCCGGCCATGAAGTGAAACCATTTTTCCGATGGAGCCAATTCAGGCAGACGCCTGATCGCTGTCTAGATAACGTCTGAACAAGCTGAGGAGTCCTGTGCGAGTACCGACCTACCGACCGCAGCTCTACACTGTACACCTCGCGCTGGCTGGAGATGGAGCATGTCGGCAGCCGGCAGGAGAACATCCTCCACAACGCTCGTCGCGCAACGAAAAAGGACTGTCAGTCCTGCGCGCAACGAAGAAGGACTGACACCTTATTTTTGCGCAATAACGGTGCATTTCTACTCGGAAAAAACAATAACAGGCGGTTTCTACTCGCCTGAAGCCGTTTTTGGCAGGCGAAAACGGGCCAAAGTGAGCCAAATCGGGTATCATCGGGACGTTACGGCGAAATTGCTTTAGACTTAGCAGCAAAGGAGCAGACCGATGCCACTCCAGATTGGCTTGACCGATGATGACCTGAGCAACACCCAGTATGCACCGCTGGCGGTGTTATTGGCCTGTTATCGACGCCATCAGACCCTGAAACCGCTGAAAGAGGTCGAGATGGCGGTGACAAACGGTGATTTCAGCGGCTGTGACAAGCTGAGCCAGGTGCTGGTGAGCATCCTGGCCGGGTGCGAGACCCTGTCAGAGATCAACATGCGGTTAAGATCGGAGCAGGCGCTAGCTGCCGTGAGCGGTTGGTCGCGCTATCTCGAAAGCAGTTGGCTGTCTCGGACCCTGGATGACCTAACTCAAAAGCAGATTGAGCAACTGCGCCAAAGCACGACCCAGATTTGGCGAGCCCACAGCCAGATACCCCATCATGATTGGCGTGGTTACCTGTGGCTGGAGTTCGATCTATCGGGTTTACCATGCAGTGCTCGCGCTCAAGAGAGCCAGAAAGGGTACTTCAGCGGTAAAAAAACAGTCATGGCCGGCAGTTGGGACGGGTGAGTGTGCTGCGTTATCGGGAAACCGTCTGGTCTGGCCTGTTTCCTGGCAGCCGACACACCGTGGTCTGCGTGCAGCCAGCCGTCCAAGCCGCCGAAACTGCTTTAGACTTAGCTCCTGCGCCGCCCGACGCCAAAATTGCTTTTGACTTAGCCGCTCAGCGCCGTCAGCGCATCGTCTGGCGTCTGGATGGCGGCGCTGGCAGCGACGAACAAGTGCTTTGGCTGCTCGCTCGAGGCTATCACGTGCTAGCCAAGGGCTTCAACCATCAGCGAGCTCAGGCGCTGGCTCGGCGGGTGCAACGCTGGGATCCCTATCGCGATGTCTGGCTCGGTGAGGTTGCACCACCCATCAACTATGGCCGTCCGGTGCGAGTTATCGTCAAACGGCGCCTCGAAAAGGGCCAATATCAGCATAGCTACTACCTGTCGAGCCTGGCTTTGCCTTCCAAACGAGCTTACATGGCTCATTATGACGACCGCGGCGGAGCCGAAGTCGAGCAATTCCGCAATGACAAGAGCGGTCTCGGCCTGACAGCCCGGCGCAAACACGATTTCTGGAGCCAGACAGCTTACATCCTGTTGACCGACCTGGCCCACAATCTGCTGGCCGACTTCCATCATCGAGCGCTGGTTGGCTCCCGTTTCGAGGGCTACGGCCCTTTGCGCATCGTCCGCGACCTGCTCAACACGCCTGGCCGTCTCTTCCTTAGCGACGATCGGCTCGTCCGGGTCGAGCTGCTAAGTCAAAAGCAATTCGCGTCCGATCTTGCTGTGTGCTTGGAAAAGTACTGTTCTGAGGGTCAATCCTGACCCTCAGCTTAACCATAACCGAGTAGAACTGGCCTGTTATTGCTTGCGCCGAGTAGAAACGGCCTGTTACTGCGCAAAAATAAGGTGTCAGTCCT
>JAKQCW010000163.1 GCA_029558955.1 Chloroflexota bacterium | reverse complement strand
GGCGAATGGCCGTTCAATGATCCGTTGTTGTTAACCTTGACCGATTGCTTGTGTGACATCTTCTTGACTCCTTCGGTGTTCGGTGTATTGTACACTAAATTCGTCGAGTAAGCTGTTTCACCTATTATAGACACAAAGGGTAGCGCATCACGCAACCACCTCTCATCCCCACACACTCCGGGTTACGAGTTACGAGTTACGAGTTACGAGTTACGCATTACGGTTCACGCAACCACCTCCCATCCTCACACACTCCGAATTACGCATTACGCATCACAAAACCACTCCCCATCCCCACACACTCCGAATTACGCATTACGCATCACGCATCACGCAACCACCTCCCATCCCCACACACTCCGAGTTACGAATTCACTCCCCATGCGCATTCTGGCCATCAGCGACAAAGTTGTGCCCATCCTCTACAGCCCGGTCGTGCGGGAGACCGTGGGCGCGGTCGATTTGGTGGTGAGCTGCGGCGACCTGCCCGGCTACTACATCGACTATGTGGCCAGCATGTTGGGGGTGCGCTGTCTGATGGTGCATGGCAACCATGCCTCGGGCATGGAGTTTGTCGATGGCGGCGCGCTGGACGCGCCGCCGCGTGACCCGATGGACATCGACGAGCGGACGGTGAACGCGCAAGGCCTGCTGCTGGCTGGGCTGGACGGCTCGATTCGGTACAACCGCAACCCGCGCTTTCAGTACACCCAGAACGAGATGCATCTCAAGGCGCTGCGACTGGCGCCGCAACTGCTGTGGAACCGCCTGGCTCATGGCCGCAGCCTGGACATTCTGGTGACCCACAGCCCGCCGGCCGGCATTCACGACGGCCCCGACCGCGCCCACCAGGGCTTTGCCGCCTTTCACTGGCTGATGCGCACCTTCAGGCCGCGCTACCTGCTGCACGGCCACAAACATGTCTATCGCCAGGACGAGGTCACCCAGACCCGGCATGGCAGCACCACGGTGATCAACGTCTATCCGTGGCGCATTATCGACGTAGAAACGATGAACGATGAACGATAACTCCCAGATTGTCACTGTATTTGGCGGCGCGCGCGTGCCCGACGCCGACAGGCTGTATGCAGAGTGTGTCCATCTCGGCCGGCTGCTGGGCGAGGCGGGCTTTGTGGTGGCCACCGGCGGCTACACCGGCGCCATGGAGGCGGTGCTGCGCGGGGCCAGCGAGGCCGGCTCCCACACCATCGGCTACACCTGCGCCACCTTCGAGGCTGAGTTCCAGCCCAACCGCTGGGTGGCCGAGGAACGCAAGACCCGCGTTCTCTCGACCCGCATCCAGCGCCTGGCCGAGGAGAGCGACGCCTTTGTGGTGGTTTACGGCGGCCTGGGCACCTTGACCGAGCTGGCGCTGGTCTGGAACATGATGCTGGCCGGCGAGCTGGCGATCAAGCCGTTGGTGGTGGTGGGGCCGGAATGGCCGCAGGTGATCAACGCCATATACGCCGTGACGCAGATGGGTTCGTCGGCCTTGCGGCTGTTGAGCCTGGCGGCGACGCCGCAGCAAGCGGTGGAACAGTTGCAAGCGCTGCTGGCGGGCTGATGCAGCCCGACGGCGCGGGGATGGCCCCCTCCGGTAATGCGCCCTACTGCCTGCCAGACAGGTCAATGATAGGATACAATTGACATGATCCGGCCGCTATGCTAGACTGCCAGGGCCGGATCGATTGTTGCGACTCAGGCGTTGGGCGTTTTCACTCGGCTACGTGCTTGGCGTGACCAGGTAAAAACCCTCGCCCAGGCAGCATCAAGCGTCCGGCGCCGATGACTGAGCAGTAGCTGAGCAGTATCGGTTGATTTTCGATGGCGGTTTTTTGAGGAGACCATGGGACAAGGTTCGTTGCGAAACGGCTTTCTGTATATCATCTTGCTGGCCATTCTGGCCACCTTCCTGTTCTCGACGCTGCGACAGGGTCGGGACACAGTGGAGACCGTGCCCATCAGCCAGGTGGCCGACGATGTGATCGCGGGCAAGGTCAAGTCCATCTCTGAGAAGGATGGCGCGCTGCAAGTGACCTACGTCGGCGCGGAAGAGAACGCGCCCCAGGTGCAATCGCGCATCGAGAGCGACGCCAACCTGGTGCAGACCCTCAACGAGTTGGGCGTCACCAGCGAGCAGTTGGCCAGCGTGACGCTGATCTTCCCGCCGACCAGCCGTTGGGAAAACTGGGCCCCGATTCTGGGCGCGTTCCTGCCCATTCTGCTGATCGGCGCCTTCTTCTTTTTCATTCTGCGCCAGGCGCAGGGCGCAGGCAACCAGGCCTTTTCCTTCGGCAAAAGCCGGGCCCGCATGTTCACCGGCGACAAGCCCACCGTGACCTTCGACGATGTGGCCGGCGCGCACGAGTCCAAGGAAGAGCTCAAGGAAGTCGTCGAATTCCTCAAGGAGCCGCAGAAGTTCGCGGCCCTGGGCGCACGCATCCCCAAGGGGGTGCTGCTGGTCGGCCCCCCCGGCACCGGCAAGACCCTGATGGCCAAGGCTGTCTCCGGCGAGGCCGGCGTGCCCTTCTTCTCCATCTCCGGTTCCGAGTTCGTCGAGATGTTCGTGGGCGTCGGCGCCAGCCGCGTGCGCGACCTCTTCGAGCAGGCCAAGCGCAACTCCCCCTGCATCATCTTCATCGATGAGATCGACGCGGTGGGCCGCCACCGCGGCGCGGGGCTGGGCGGCTCCCACGACGAGCGCGAGCAGACGCTGAACCAGATCCTGGTGGAAATGGACGGCTTCGACACCGACACCAACATCATCATCATCGCTGCCACCAACCGGCCTGACATTCTGGACCCGGCGCTGCTGCGGCCCGGCCGCTTCGACCGCCGCGTGGTGATGGATCAGCCCGACATCAAGGGCCGCGAGGAGATCATGAAGGTGCATGTGCGCGGCAAGCCGCTGGCCGAGGATGTGGACCTGGAGACGTTGGCCCGCGCCACGCCTGGTTTCGTCGGCGCCGACCTGGAGAACATGGTCAACGAGGCCGCGATCCTGGCTGCCCGCCGCAACCGCCGCAACATCACCATGACCGACCTGACCGAGGCCATCGAGCGGGTGGCCATTGGCCCGGAGCGCAAGGGCCGCGTCATTTCCGAGCAGCAGAAGCGGGTCATCGCCTATCACGAGGCGGGCCATGCGCTGGTGCAGGAGAAGCTGTCGCACACCACGCCGGTGCTGAAGGTGACCATCGTAGGCCGCGGCATGGCGGGCGGCTACATGTGGCCGCTGGACAAGGACAGCATGTTGCGCAGCCGCACGGAGATGGAGCAGGAGATCTCGGTGGCGCTGGCCGGCCGGGTGGCCGAAGAGATCGTCTTTGGTCAGGTGACCACCGGCGCATCCAACGACCTGGAGCAGGTGACGAAGATCGCGCGGCGCATGGTGACCACGTTGGGCATGAGCGAGCGCATGGGGCCGCTGACCTATGGCCAGAAAGAGGAGATGATCTTCCTGGGCCGTGAGATCGCTGAACAGCGCAACTACAGCGAGGAGGTGGCCGAGGCCATCGACCGCGAGGTGCAGCGCATCGTCAACGAGGCCCATCAGCGCACCCGCCAGATCATCACCACTTACCGCGATCTGCTGAACAAGATCGCCGAGCAGTTGATGGAGGTCGAAACGCTGGACCAAGGCGCGTTCAAGCGGCTGGTGACGGCGTAGAGCTCTTTCTTACCGTCGATTGCAAGGGCCTCCTGCCCGGCTTTACCGAGATTCTGCAAACGCGTTGGCCGCATCGGCCAGCGCGTTTTGCTGCGGCGTTGGCTGTCCCTGGGTTGCGCGGCTGTTTGAGACGGTGTGTGCGCTATCAACCGTGCCCGCTCGACCCGTTCAGCATGAAATCGTCCGCCCTCCTCTGTTGTTCAAGCTCTCATATCCGCCATGTCTGCTTATCTGCTGCAAACCTTCTACATCCTGCGCCGCTATCGGCTCATGGGCGCGCCCTTGCAGAGCGGGATCGTCATGGCGCTGCTGTTGGCCGCCTTCTTCATGGCCATCGGCCTGCTGCCGGGCGGAGTGACCGGCGGTCTGGCCCTGCTGCTGTTGACGCTCGCACTGGCGGCGGGCCAGCGCCTGGCAGAAGGCCGCCAGTACGTGCATTTTCGGCCACAGCCGGCTGGTCAGCCGGCAGCGGCTTCAGTCCCCATCAACCCGACTGAAAAACTGGTCATACACGCCACCGGCCTCTTCGAGGTGGAGGGCAAGACGCAGCGCTTCAGCGAGTTGCCCGCCTATTACCGCAGCTTCAGCACGCGCGAGCACGCCATCATGGCCGTGGTGCAGCCTCCCCGCCGGCTGGCCGGCCTGGCCCAATGGCCGGCGGAGGATCTGGGCATGTGGTACATCTTCGTCAAGCATAGCGAGCTGCGCCAGGTGCAGCCGGGCGTGCTGAGCTTTGGCCGCAGCCGCCGCCCCGCGCTCCGTCTGTTGGTGGAGCAGACGCTGCCGGACAAGAACGCGGTTATGGACGCCTGGGGCCTGCAATGGGGCAAGGAGAAGAGCAAGCTGGCCGCCCGCCAGCAGACCATCTACCTGTCGTTCGACGGCGAGGCGGAGCGGGCGCGGGTGATGGGAGATCTGGTGGTGGACAGGGGAGGATGATAGAGATGAGACGAGCGTCACCGTAGCAACCAAAAGCAGGCAGCGACCACGCAAGAAGTGCAGTGATCACTGAGTAACTGTCAGCAAATAACGTCGTGGGTTGGCTCGGTCGGAGACCGGCCAAAGCGCTAAGTTAATTACGGACTAGCACTTAATCGCTTTCGCGCAGCTGAAAGCTATCGATGACACCTCAGCGGCGTGTTGACAGGAAGCCACACCCTTCGGGGAGTTCAAGCACCCGCTTCGTGCGCAGGATAATCGGATGGCTCCGATAGAGCACGAGCGATACCTGCTCCGTCTCGCCGGGCGCTCGATACTGGAGCGCGACGAGTTTCGGGTCGTGAGGGAAGTTGACGATCATCTCTCTGTTCGGCTGGCCCTGGGTTTGTCACGGATTGCGCTTGGGTGTACAATGCCGACGATGGCTGCCCACTGGATGGGCTTCCCGCCCGCTGAACTCCGCAGCGCCGGCAGCCTGAGAAGAAAACCCTACAGACGCCCTACCAACGGCTGGTAGCCAATGTTGGCCAGGGCTTTCGTTTTTTTGTTGCATTTCCAGGGCTGGCGGTCCTCCGAAGGACTGCCAGTCCTAGCGCACACACCGGGAGGTCGCGATGCAATTTGCCGATCTGCTGGGCCTCGAGGCCCTCACCTTCGACGACGTGCTGCTGGCGCCTGGCTTTGCCGAGGTGCTGCCGGCGCAGGTCGATATCCGCACCCAGTTGCACGATAAGCTCCATCTGAACATCCCCGTGTTGTCGGCCGCCATGGACACTGTAACCGAGGCGCGGCTGGCCATCGCCCTGGCCCGCCAGGGGGGCATCGGCGTCCTGCACCGCAACCTTAGCCCAGTCGCCCAGGCCGACGAGGTGGACAAGGTCAAGCGCTCCGAGGCCGGCATGATCGTCGACCCTATCACCCTGCGCCCCGACAACACCCTGGCCGACGCCGAGGCCATCATGATGCGCTACCACATCTCCGGCCTGCCCGTGACCGACAACGGCAAGCTGGTGGGCATCCTCACCAACCGCGATGTGCGCTTTGCCACCGACCGGGCCGCGCCCGTCACGGCCTACATGACCAGCCAGAACCTGATCACCGCGCCGGTGGGCACCTCGCTGGAGGAGGCCAAGGCCATCCTGCACCTGCACCGCATCGAGAAGCTGCCGCTGGTGGATGAGGACTACAACCTCAAGGGGCTGATCACCTACAAAGACATCCTCAAGAAGCTGGACTTCCCCAACGCGGCCACCGACGAGCGGGGCCGCCTGCTGGTGGCCGCAGCCGTGGGTGTGGGCGCGGAGCTGGACGAACGGCTGGAGCTGCTGCTGGACGCCGGCGTCGACGCGGCCGCAGTTGACACGGCTCACGGCCACTCGGCCGGCGTGCTCAAGGCCATTCAGCGCATCAAGATGATCGCGCCCGACCTGCCGGTGCTGGCCGGCAACGTGGTGACGGCCGAGGGCGTCGAGGCGCTGGTCGAGGCCGGCGCCGATGTGGTCAAGGTGGGCGTCGGGGCCGGTTCCATCTGCACGACTCGCATCGTGGCCGGCGCCGGCGTGCCGCAGATGACAGCCATCGCCGACTGCGCCCAGGCCGCGCGGCGCTACGGCGTGCCGGTGATCGCCGACGGCGGCATCAAATACTCCGGCGACATGGTCAAGGCGCTGGCGGCCGGCGCCAGCGCGGTGATGCTCGGCTCGCTGCTGGCCGGCCTGGAAGAATCGCCCGGCGATCTGGTGATCTACGAGGGGCGGCGCTTCAAGGAATACCGCGGCATGGGCTCCATGGGCGCGATGAAGGGTCGGGCCAGCGACCGCTACGCCACGGCCCAGGGCGACGGCAGCGGCGCCAACCTGGGCACCTTCGGCAAGCTGGTGCCGGAAGGGATCGAAGGCCAGGTGCCCTACAAAGGCGCGCTGAGCGACTACATGTTCCAGTTGACCGGCGGCCTGCGCAGCGGCATGGGCTACGTGGGCGCAGCCAATCTGGAGGAACTGCGCCGCAAGGCCCGCTTCGTGCGCATCACCAACGCCGGCCTGATCGAAAGCCACCCGCACAGCATCTTCATCACCAAAGAAGCGCCGAACTATCAGGCCGGGCCGCGGTGAGCGGTGAACGGTATACGGTGAACGGTGAACGGTATACGGTGAACGGTAAACGGTAAACGGTAAACGGTCATCGGTTCGGAGAATCCGTTCACCATTCGCCATTCACCAATTCACCATTC
>JAKQCW010000123.1 GCA_029558955.1 Chloroflexota bacterium | reverse complement strand
CCCTGCGCGCCGAACAGCGCAGCGCGCAGCACCCCCTGGTGATCGCCGGCGGCAGCGGCTGCTACAACCCGGAGCCCATGTCGGCCTTCTTCGACGCCATGGTCATCGGCGAAGGGGAAGCGGTGATCTTCGAGGTGATCGAGGCCTACCAGGCATGGAAACGGGAGGTCGCCCGGCAGGCGGACCGGGGCCAGGAGCGCGAAGCCGCCGCCGCCCAGCAGACCGCTCACCGTTCACCGCTCACCGCTCACCCCCGCCTCGACCTCTGGCAGCGCCTGGCGCGCATCTCCGGCGTGTACGTGCCGCATCTCTACGCCGTCAGCTACCACGCCGATGGCGTCGTGGCGCAGGTGGAGCCCATCGACGAGGCCGCGCCCCCCGCGGTGCACAAGCGCATCCTGCCCACCATGCCGCCGCCGGTCACCAATTTCATCGTTCCTTATGTCGATATCGTACACAACCGCGCGGCCATCGAGATCCAGCGGGGCTGCACCCGCGGCTGCCGCTTCTGCCAGGCCGGCATGATCTTCCGGCCGGTGCGCGGGCGGCCGATGGAGGAGGTGCTGGAGGCGGTGGACAAGATCATCGCGGCCACCGGCTTCGAGGAGATCGGCCTGCTCAGCCTGAGCAGCAGCGACTACAACGGTGTGGCCGAGCTGGTGGAGGCGATCATGGCCCGCCACGGCGACAAGCGGCTGAGCGTCGGCCTGCCCAGCCTGCGCATCGAGAGCTTTTCGGTGGACCTGATGGAGCAACTGGCCAAGGGCCGGCGACGCAGCGGCTTCACCTTCGCGCCCGAGGCGGCCACCGACCGCCTGCGCGATGTGATCAACAAGCCCATCGCCACCGAGGAGCTGCTGCGCACGGCTGAGGAGGTGTTCAGCCGCGGCTGGACCACCCTCAAGCTCTATTTCATGATCGGCCACCCCACCCAAACCATGGAAGATGTGGACGCGATCGCTGAGCTGGCCCACGCGGTCTTGAAGATCGGCAAGAAGCACATCGGCGGCAAGGCCAAGGTGCGGGTCGGCGTCAGCACCCTGGTGCCCAAGCCGCACACCCCCTTCCAGTGGGCGCCGGTGGAGGAGGCAGCCATGCTGGAGGCGCAGATCAAACACCTGCAGGCGCGCATCCGCGGCAAGGGCTTCGAGTTCAGTTGGAACGACCCGCGCGATACGCTGGTGGAGGCCTTTTTGACCCGCGGCGACCGCCGGCTGGCCGATGTGATCGAGCGCGCCTGGCAGTTGGGCGCCAAGTTCGACGGCTGGCAGGAGGAGCGGCGCTACAGCCTCTGGATGCAGGCCTTCCAGGAGCAGGGACTGGACCCGGAGTGGTACGCGCGTCGGGAGCGAACCATCGACGAAGTGCTGCCGTGGGAGCACATCAACGCCGGCGTCAGCAAGGAGTTCCTGACGCTGGACTACATGAACTCGCTCAAGGGCGCGGTGGTGGATGACTGCCGCGAGCACTGCTATTCCTGTGGCATCCTGGGGCTGTTCAAGCACTACCGCCGCGCCGTGCCCGACAACGCCTGGGGCTGTCCTGCGCTGGGCCGCGGCAAAGAGCGCCAGCCGGTGGACATCACCCCCGTGCCCTTGTACGTCAACGCCGACATGGCCCCGGAGCTGGCCGCGCAACACGGGCCGCGCGTGCCGCAGCGGGCCAGCCGCCTGCGCACCGCCTGATCACCCTCCGCTGGTTGAGTAGCCTTCTGAGGCGTATCGAAACCCTCCGCTGGTTGAGTAGCCTTCTGAGGCGTATCGAAACCCTCCGCTGGTTGAGTAGCCTTCTGAGGCGTATCGAAACCCTCCGCTGGTGTGGGCGCGTGGATTGAGTAGGCCGCCGTATCGAAATCCACGCGCTCGCATCAGCCGACTGAGTAGCCACACCCCCACCTTTTTTCCCGGAGGCCTCATGCGTCCCATCTACTTCCTGCTCTTCTTCCTGCCCCTTGCCGTCGTGGCCGAGCTGCTGCACTGGCCGCCGCTGGCCATCTTCGCCGCGTCGGCCCTGGCGGTGATTCCGCTGGCCGGCCTGCTGGGCGAGGCCACCGAGGTGCTGGCTGAAAAGGTCGGCCCCCGCTTTGGCGGCC
>JAKQCW010000107.1 GCA_029558955.1 Chloroflexota bacterium | reverse complement strand
CCGGCTGGACCGGGCACTCCCCCACCGGGAGGGCCGGCGGGACCGGGTTCACCTTGCGGCCCGGCGGGGCCGGCCGGGCCAGCTTCACCCTGAGGCCCGGCAGGGCCAGCGGGACCAGCTTCGCCTTGCGGGCCAGGAGGGCCGGCCGGACCAGGCGCCCCCGCCCCTCCGCCCTGCCCACCGATCAGGCAGAAGAGCTCCTGCTTCAGCCGGTCAGGTATCAGCACCGGCCGTGCGTCGTTGTCGATCGCGACGCTGTCCACCAGCAGCGCGCCGGCCGCGTCCACGTCGAAGTGGATGGCGGCCAGCAGGATGCAGTCGCCGGTCGGCTCGAAGCGCGGGCAGACCTGCGTCGCCCAGACGGTCAGCGCCTCGCGCAGGGTTTCGCAGAGGCTCGAGGCGTAGAGGCCGATGCTCTCCTCCGGCGGCGAGAACGCGGGCGGCGACTGCTCCAGACCCAGATTGCGCACCAGGTCGATCAGGTAGGCGCTGTCGTCGGGGTCAGGGGGCGAGCCGCTTTCCGGGATGATCTCGATGCGCTGCAAGAGGTCGCCAAAGGCGCGGAAGTGATCCTCGCGGCCCTGCTCCGGCGCGTCCCAGGAGAATCCGGTGCGGAAGGTTTCCAGAATGCGCGACGGCGCGCGGGTGTCCTCCTCGGAGGCGCAGGCGCGTCCGGCCACCGGCACCAGGTCCACCTGGCATTCGTCGTAGCAAAGGCTGACGTAGGCGGTGTAGGAGCCGGGGCCGGCGAAGCCGGGCAGGTCGGCGCTGTGGCGCTGCAGCCAGGCGCCCAGGCGCGCGCACTGATCGTGATCCACCCAGATCCAGTCGCCGCGCGGGCTGATGGCATAGCCGCTGCTGACGTAGATCTCCACGTCGGAGCCGTCATCCAGCGGGCGGGCGGTGACATGCAGGCCGCAGACGGTGCCGTAGCCGTGCAGCAGCAGGTTGCTGATGCGGTGCTTCCACTCGAAGTGCGCCTGTTCCTGACGAAAGTCCTGCTCGCCCAGCACCATGCCAAAGGTGTAGTTGACCCGCTTGTTGGGCGGCAACGGCGAGCACTCAGCCGGGGATGTGATGCAATCTCTCATGTGTGTCTCCTTTGGCAGAAGATGATGGCGGCAAGGGGTGAACGGTGAACGGTTAACGGTTAACGGTGAACGGTGAACGGTTACGGAAATCGTGCGTTTGACGCACCATTGTTGGCGGCGCCGGCGGGGTGAACGGTGAACGGTGAACGGTTAACGGTAAACGGAAATCGTGCGTTTGACGCACCGTTGTTGGCGGCGCCGGCGGGGTGAACGGTTAACGGTGAACGGTGAACGGTGAACGGTGAACGGAAATCGTGCGTTTGACGCAACATTGTTGGCGGCGCCGGCGGGCACGGTCGGAGACCGGCCCGAGCAACAACGTAGGGGCACGGTCGGAGACCGGCCCAAGCGATAAGACGACCAGCATACCCGACAACTTCGGTTCACCATTCATCATTCACAGTTCACAATTCACCGCTTACCATTCACCGCTTACCGTTCACCGTTCACCGTTTACCGTATACCGTTTACCGTTCACCGTTTACCGTATACCGTTTACCGTTCACCGTTCACCGCAAGACGTCCCGATCGCTGACAACGCGCTCACGCACGTCCATGGGATGGCCGGGAACCAGATAGCCGTCGGCCAGGTAGTGTTGACCAACGATGATGGGTGCGAAACGGCTTTCGGGGCCGACGACGGTGTCCATGCCCAGCCTGATCTCGCCGATGCGAAAGGCGTCCCAGAAGCGGCGCACCTCGAACTGGGCGTGGGCCGGCTTCTCCAGGTTGATGATGCGCCCGACCATCCGCTCCTCCTCGGCTGACATGCCCTGCGGCGTCAGAACCGAGAAGCGGTGGGCGTCGTCCTCGAAGGCGCGCGGGCCGGCCCCGACCGCGGTGGGATCGCCCGCGGCCAGCTCGCGGCCGCCGCGGGTCATGAAGCGCTCGATGATACGCACCTGCGACGGCTGGGCCAGCACGTAGTCGTAGAGCATGTCCTCCAGCGCCTGCTCGCCGGTGCTGGGGGTCGGGTGCGTCATGCCCAGCCGGTCCAGGTCGCGGTGCAGCGGGTGGGCCGGGTTGAGCGCGGCCTGCTTGAAGCGCTCCAACAGGATCTCGAGGCACGGGTCCAGCAGCAACAGCAGGGCGAAGCGGATGCCGTCCAACGTGCCGCGCCGCTGATAGAGCTTGCGCGCATAGCGGATGAAGAGCCGGCGCCGGTCCCAGCGCGGGTGCCAGGGTGGCCACGGCCCGGCCGGCAACCCGCCCGCGCCCGTCACCCGCCGCGCCTGAATGCCCGCCCACAGCGGATCCACCAACAGCCCATACCAGCCCGCCAGCCAGTCCAGCGCCTCGCCCGGCGCGCCGCGTGCGTCGAACAGCACGGGCACATCGCGCATCTTGCCTTCGATCTCGCTGTAGAAGCCCTCCGGGTTGGCCAGCAGACGCTCCAGAAAGGAGGTCGCGTCGGCGTCGGCCACGTCACGGTACAGCGCGGGCAGGTAATGCTCCGGGTAGGAAAAGCGCGGGTACCAGATCCGCAGCGTCTGCAGCATCGGCGTCACCCGCCCGTTGCCGGCCAGCTCCAGCCGCACCTGAGCGTAGCGCCCGTGCGCGGCCTGGATCAACAGCTCCCAGACGCCGGCGTCATCCAGCGTGGCCGCGTCCTGGCCGTTGGCGGCCGCCCGCTGCAGCAACGCCGGGCGGTAGAAGGGCAGCTCGCCGTCGTTCCGGCGCAGCGCCAGGGCCGGCTCAGGCGTCCAGGGCACGGTGGGCAGCAGCGCCAGGTCGTTGTGCGCCCGCGTCCAGACACGGACGGCCGCGCCGGCCGGCAGACAGGCATCCAGCAGCAGCCGGTGCCAGGTGCAGTTGCGCGTCCGTCCGTCCAGCGCTGGCGTCTCCAGCATGGCATCGCGGGCAAATTTCGGCTGGTCCACGGCCACCAGCTCGGCCCAGCGCGCGGCCGCGTCCAGATCGGCGCCGAAGGGCAGCGGGCCGGCGGGACCGACGTCGTAGCGCACGCGGCCGTTGGCGGCCAGCAATGCCCGCCCGCCGTGGTAGTGCATGGGCAGGTAGGTGGCCTGCAAGTCCAGGCCCGGGGGCGAATCGTCCAGACGCAGCCGCCAGGCCATGGCCTGATTGCCGTCGCGCTGCACCAGATAGAGCAGGCCGCTGGCCGGGTCATAGGCCATGTCGTGGGCGGCCAGACGCACCTGCTCCTCCAGGCCCAGGGCGTCCTCCAGCGGCAGCGGCCCCTCCAGCCGCGCGCTCAGCTCGTAGCGCCAGAGCGAGGAAAGGGCCGCGTCGGCCGGGCTGTCCAGGATCAACACCGTGCCGTCGGGCAGCCCCTCGATGGCGATGGGATCGGCCGCGTCCAGGGGAAAGCCGGCGGGGAAGCTGCGCCCCGGACGCACTACCGCGCCGCCGCCCACCGGCCGGAAATCGACCTGCCCGGCCGGCTCCACCACCGTCAGCATGGCCGGCTCGGTCGCCAGTTGGAATCTGCGGTCGAAGCCCCAGTAGACCCGGTGGCGGCGATCGAGCACCCAGAAGCCGTCGTCGGGCGCGGCGGCCAGGTCGAACGGCTCGAAAGGCACGCTGGCGGGAAAGAGAAGCTGCGACGGCTGGCCGCCCGCGTGCAGGTCGAAGATCAACAGGCCGCGGCTGGTCAGGTCGCCGGCCACCAGGTAGTGATGGCCGGTGATGACCAGGCCGGCCAGCTCGCCCTCGCCCTGGCCGGCTGCCGGGGGGAGCGGGGCGGGACCGAAGTCGCCGGTCGGCGCGGGCGCGGGGGTCGCGGGGCGCTGCCACCAGACCGAGGGGCGGGGGTCGCCGCCGGGCTGCCAGTGGATGCGCCGGCGATCCTGGCTGATCCAGTAGACGTTGCCGAAGCGATCCACAGCCGCGCCGCGCCGCGCCTCAGCCGTCAACGGTGCATCACGCCGGCCGCGCGGGAAGATCGACAGCAGCGGCCGCAGGGTCAGCGCATCGGCGCGCGGGTCCCAAGCCACGTCGGCCCAGCCGCCGGCCTGGCCCGGCTCGCTGCAGCGCCGCCAGTCAGCCTCGCCGCGAAATAGATGGAAACGGGTGCCGTTGACGTCCATGGTTAGGTCCAGAGAGGGTGCGGGTTATTTGTTGGTTGTGCGGCTCGCCAGAAGCCCGTAATGCGTAATGCGTAATGCGTAACCGGAATCGCGGACGGTGGCTGCGGTGTATGAGGTGTGTCGTTCATGAGGTAACACATGTCACATGGCTATCCGGTTACGCATTACTCGTTACGTGTTACGAAGTACCCGTGCGGCTCGCCAGAAGCCCGTAACTCGTAACGAGTAACTCGTAACCGGAATCGTGATCGATGGCTGTGAAGCATGGAGAGCACAGTTCATGAGGAAACACAACTCACATAGCTATCCGGTTACGGGTTACGTGTTACGTGTTACTCAACATTTCGTCCTGCTCACCGGCACCGGCAGCACATCTGCCGGGGTTCCGCTGGGGGCGACGTCGCCCAGCAGGGCGGCCAGCGTCTCGGCCTCGCCCTCGCGCACGCCGAGACGGGCCAGGCGGGGCAGTTGCAGCCCGGTCAGGTCGCGGAAGTCGATGTCCGCGGCCGAGCCGACGCCCATCTGCATCGACTGAACGTATTCGACGCCGGCCACGCGGGTGACGGCGGCCTCCAGGTCTTTCTTCATCAGCCGGCGGTTCAGCGGCCAGCCGTCGGCATCGGGTCCGCCCGGCGGCAGCGCGGACAGGTACTCCTCCAGCCGCGTGCGCACGTCCTGGATCACCACATCGCGGAAATGCCCCTCCCGCACGTGCAGGCCCACCGACAGATACACGTCGAGATACTCCGGCCCCCGCACGTAGATCTCGGTGGTGATCAGCCGTCGCGGGTCCAGGTGATCGCACACGGTCTGCAAGAAGAGCCGGTCAGGCTGCGGCCAGCGCGGGCGGATCGCGTCGTGCTCAGGCGCCACCATCAACGTGACCACGCCGGGGCTGGCGCCGCTGCGGGCCGGGTGGAAGAGCGGCAACACCTCGACGCGGCCCATGTCCACGCCGGGGGTGCGCATGGCCACATCCTCGAAATCCTGGGCCGTCACCAGCCGGTCGCGGTGGCGCAGATAGGCGGGGATGTTGCGCTCGCCCTGGTCGGTGGTCTCTCCCTGGTCGCCGCCCCACGTGGGCAGCGGGTTTTCGACCTTGAAGCCCCCTTGCAGCCCCGGGTCAGGGGAGGCGTTGATCGCGCCCACGGCCACGTTGCCGGCCACGCCGCCGCCGTATTCGTAGCTGGCGCGGATGCGCTGGCCGGCGGCCGGCCGCGCGCCGGCCAGCCCGTCGCCAAAGCGGATCTCGCCCGCCTCTGGGTCCAGCACAAAGACCCGGTCATCCTCGTCCGCGGCCAGCAGGTCATCGGTCAGCCGCCAAAGCTGCCAGGTCCCATCGGCGTTCTGCGTCTCCAGGCGCAGGGAATCGCCGATGACCGGCGCGTTGGCCAGCCGGGCCGCTTGGTCAGGCTCGCCGTTGCCGCTGCCCAGCGGCTCGTTGCTCACCGCGACCGCCTGGCGCACGGCTACGGCGTTGACGCCCAGCCAGCTCAGCCGGGCGATGACGGGCGGCGCGTTGACGCCGGTCGTGGCCGGTGCAGCCACCTTGATGCGCAGCCAGGTCAGCAGCCGCGCCCGCACCTGCTCATCCTCCAGCCGCGGCGGATAGTCGCCCGACCCTTCGTCCAGCGGCTCGCTGAACTCCCAGGTGTGCAGGGCCGCTGCGCCGGGCAGTTCCAGTTGCACCACCCCCACAACGCCCAGCACGTCCGGCTCCTGGATCACCCGCAGCCGCGTGTAGCGGGTGGAGAGAGCAAAGCTGGGATCGGGCAGCTCGTAGGTCAGCGTCGGGCGGGGCAGGCGCTGGTCGTTGGCCCGGGAAAGGGGCAGGAGCGGGGGCGCGTCGTCGGCCAGCGCCGGCGCGACGCCGATGGAGAGCGTCTTGTTGGCGATGGCCTCGCGCACCGTGTCCAGGGGAACGTTTTTCGGCGCCAGCAGGGCGATGTAGACCGCGCCGTCCAGCGTGTCGCTCACCAGGTCAAAGACCGGGTTGGGCTCGCTGGCCGTGGGCAGCTTGAGCGGCATGGTCTCGTAGAAGCGCAGATCCGGCGCGGCGTCGGGCGAAGCGGCGCCGGTAGCTGCTGCCTGCGCCAGATGCGCCTGGCGCAGGGCGTCGAACTGGCGTTCCAGCTCGGCATGGCGGGGGCTGGCGGGGTCCACCGGCCGCTTGAAATAGACCTGCCCCTCCACCGGCAGCACGGTCAGGCCGCCGCGGGTCAGAAAGCGCACGTTGCCGGCTGTGACCACCACGCCCGGCTTGAGGGTCAGCGCCTGCACCGGGCCGCGCTCGTTGCAAATGGTCACCAGGCCCTCGGCGGCCGCGGCCGGCTGCAAGGGAATGCCCAGCAGTTGCAGGAACTTGAGCCGGTTGCGCTCCGGAATGCGGTTGGCGCGGTAGAGCAGGTTGTCGGTCAGGAAGGCGAAAAGCTGCACCAGGGTGATGCCCGGATCGCTCTCCACGTCGAAGTTGGTCCACTCCGGCGTGTGCGAAGGGATGCGGCGCTTGGCGTCTTCCAGGAGCTGTTCGAAATTGCGGTCGTCCAGGACGGGCAGTTGCAACGGCATGGCTCAGCCCTCCAATTGCAGGCTCAGGCTCAGCCGCTCGACGCTCTGCGTGGCGATCAAGCGGTATTGAATGGTGATCTCGACCAGCCGCGGATCGGCGGGCGATTCCTCGACGGCGACCTCTTGCAGCGCCACCCGCGGCTCCCAGAGTCCGATGGCGCCGCTGATGCGCTCCTTGATCAACTGGCGGGTGGCGACGGTGTTGGGCTCGAAGAGGAAGCGGCGCAGGCCGCAGCCGAAGCTCTCGCGCATCAGCCGCTCGCCCGGCTCGGTCAGCAGGATGATGCGGATCGACTCGCGCACATTCTGCTCGCCGACGGCCCAGTAGAGCCGTCCATCGCCGCCGACGCGCGGCGGGAAGCCGAGACCTTGTCCGAAGATGTTGGTGGTGCGTGTCGCCATAGCGTAACTCGTAATGCGTAATGCGTAACCCGGAAGGGTGTGTGTTTGTTCGCCGTCTGGTGTTTGGCGGCGAAGCGTGCCGGAGGTCTCGATACGGCGCAGCGCCTACTCGACCAACGGACACACCGTTCACCGTTTACCGTTCACCGTCGCTATCCGCCGGATGGTCTCGATACGGCGCAGCGCCTACTCGACCAACGGAACGGTCCCGACACGGCGCAGCGCCTACTCGACCAACGGACGCACCGTTCACCGTTCACCGTTCACCGTTTACCGTTCACCCTGACCTACGTACCTCCCAGCAGCTTCTTCGGCACCGGCAGGCAGATGCGGAAGAAGAGGATCCACCAGAAGACGAAGTTCAGGATGATGACGAACATCAGCAGCAGGAAGAAGGCGACGATGAAGATGATCTCGATGGAAAAGGAACAGATGAAGGCGAAGCCGCCGGAATCCTCCGGATTGAGGCTGGGGTTGCTCTCCAGCAGGTCCTTCTCCTTGCCGGTGATGGCGGCGATCTTGCGTTGCATCGGCTCGGAGATCATGAAGGTGACGCCCTTCTTGAATCGGCGCATGTCCGACAGGCTGACGTTGCTGGGCAGCGGGATCTTGACCTGACGGGCGGGCGCGTCCCGGTCGAAGAAAGGGGCCAGGCGAAATGGCTCCGACCGGCGGCTGATCACCCGCTGCACCGGGTCGCACTGCGGCCGCTCGTAGACGCAGCGCAGCACGTAGGTCGCATCGCTGCCCGGCTCGATCTTGGGCAGCTCGACGGGCGGGCGGGCGTCGGCCGACAAGGCCGCCTCGAAGCGGCTGCGCAGGGTGTCGCCGTTGAACAAGACCGCATCCAGCCGGTAGCTGTTGTCGAAGCCCAGGGCCGCCGGGTCAGCCTCGCTGGCGTTAAGCTGACTCTGCTTCTTCGCGACCTCACCCAGCGCGCTGGCCAGGGTGCGGCTGGCAGTCCATTGCGTAGTCTTGAGGAAACTCAGCAACTGCGCCTTGGCCGCGGCCTGCGGTCCGGTGAAGGTGGCGTTGGGGTTGTCGCGCAGCGCCGTCGCCACATCAGGCAGCACGTCGGGGCGGGCGAGCAGTTCCCACAGGTCCAGCAGCGTGAACACCGACATGTGCAGACGGATCGGCGTAGTCGGCGCGGGGGGCGGCTCAATCTGCCGGTTGAGAGGCATGCCCACCAGCACGGCGGCCTGATCGATGAACCGCGACTGCAGCTCGTCGGCGCGCGGGTCGGTGAAGGAGCTTTCCGGCGCGCCGGTCAACTGGGCCAGCGTCGCCGGGCCGGCGCTGTAGGTCTCCTTGCTGGAAACGGGGATGTAGCCAAAGAGCAGCGTGCGGCCGGACGCGTCGGGCGCGGCCAGGTTGAGGGGCAGTCGCTCCTCGTGCTCCAACAGACCACGCCCACCCTCGCCGACCGCCTGCCAGCCGGCGGGCACACCGTTGGCCGAACGCCAGCCGTACTCGCCATCGCCCATCAGCTTGCGCAGCACGAAAAAGACACTCTCGCCGTCGGCCAGGCTCACCGCGCGCTGGGGGAAACCCGGCTCCAGACAGCAAAGCGAGCCGCTGACCAGGTAGAAACTGCCATGCGCGGGCTGGAACAGCTTCAGCGTCTGACCCGCCTCCACCGACTGCGCCACGTTCCCAGCCAGCGCGCCGGCATCGCCCGCAGCGGCCGCGGCCATGAACTCCTCCACGAAGGCATCGGAGTCGTAGCGGAAGAGATGCGGCTGGAAGAAGGCCGGCTGGCGAAAATCATCGCCGGCCGCCTGCCAGAGCGGGTGAGGCTTGAGCCAGGTGTAGTGTTGGGACATGGTTGTGTTTATGTCGAGATGAGGCGTAACTCGTAATGCGTAATGCGTAACCCGGAGGGTTGGCGGTTGGTGGGAGTTGGCGTTCGTAACTCGTAACTCGTAACCCGTAACCCGTAACCCGGAGGGTTGGCGGTTGGTGGGAGTTGGCGGTCAGTTTTGGTATGCTTGAGCCGGTCTCCGACCGTGCCCCTGCGTTGCCATGCTTGGGCCGGTCTCCGACCGTGCTGACCAGCCACAGCGTCATCGGCGATTGCCCGAAACTGGCTCGGTCGGAGACCGGCCAGAGCACCAGACTACGCAACCCACAAACCCATCCCACCAACACACACTTCCGGGTTACGCATTACGCATTACGCATTACGGGCTCCCTGTTACGCATTACGCATTACGCATTACTCACCAAATATTGCCCGCGCCCGGCGTGTACGACGCGCTGACCACCGCGTTGCTGATCAGCGTGTCGCACTGGACGACGCCGCTGAACTTGGACATGCCGGCGTTGACGGTGACCATGCCGGCGCTGACTTCGACGGTGCT
>JAKQCW010000094.1 GCA_029558955.1 Chloroflexota bacterium | reverse complement strand
GCTGACGGCGAAGCGCGGGCCGAGGAACTGCTCCACCACCCAGATGTTGGTCAGCAGGTGCTGGCTGATCTGGCTGGTGCGAAAGGTCAACGGCTGATCGGCCAGCGCCAGCGGCAGGATCAACTGGTCGGCCAGGTGCGGGTCCACCGGCGCATCCGACGCCTGGAAGGCCAGAAATGCATCCACCGCGTCGTCCGCGACGCGTTCGGCCGGATAGCCTTGCCGGCCATAGCCGGTGAATCCGGCGCGCACGCCCCCTTCGTATTCAGCCAGCACGAAGAGGCAGGCGCCGGGACCGCTGGAGGGCGGGTTGACGAGCCGTGTCTGCGGCGTCACGCCCAAACGGGTCGCGGCCAGACGGTTGTAGGCGCGGCTGGCCAGGCGCGCGGTGACCTGGTTGCCGACGTTGGCCGAGGCGGAGAGCACGGAGAGGGCAGAGAGCGGGCCGCGCGGCTCGGTCCACCAGGGTTCGGGCTGGCTCGGTCGGAGACCGGCCAGAGCGGGTGGAACGGGTGGGTGTTCGGGCTGGCTCGGTCGGAGACCGGCCAGAGCGGCTGGGAGTGTGGGCTGGCTCGGTCGGAGACCGGCCAGAGCGGGTGGAACGGGTGGGTGTTCGGGCTGGCTCGGTCGGAGACCGGCCAGAGCGGGTGGAACGGGTGGGGGTGTGGGCTGGCTCGGTCGGAGACCGGCCAGAGCGGGTGCTTCGGGGGAGGGCTGGATGGTTGCGCGGATTTCGCCGCCGCCCTTGGGGTAGAAGCCCCATTTGACCAGCTCGACCCGGCAGTCGATGCCCAGCGCAGCCAGCGCGGGCAGATAAACTTGCTCGACATAATCGAATGGCGGGCTCCAGGCCACATGGGTACCGCCGCGCACGACGACGCTGGATGGCCCGCCGGCCAGGGCCAGGGGCGGCAATATGGTTTGCAGCACCAACGTTGTCGCGCCAGCCGTGCCGATCTCGAAGCCGTAAGCGCCGGCCTGGGGCGGCGTCTGCGGCTCGAAGCGCAGCGCGCGGCTGTGCTCCTGGACGCCCTCCAGCCGCGCGTTGCAGATGGCGGCTGCAGCCCGCACCGCCTGCACGTGTTGCGGCCGCAGGCCCGGCTGTTTGCGGCCGGCGCGGATGTTGGTGATTTCCACCGGCTGGCCGAGGATCGCCGCCAGGCTGAGCGCGCTGCGCACAATCTGGCCGCCTCCTTCGCCGGTGCTGCCGTCGATAGTGAGCATGGGTGTGGCCTGGTGAAGCGTAATGCGTAGCGAGTAACACGTAACCCGGAGTCTGCGGGAGGGGTCTTCTGGTTACGAGTTACGGGTCGCTACAGATGTTCCTTCAGCGCCTGCGCGGCGGCCAGCGTCATGCCCGGCACCGCGGCCAGCTCCTCGACGCTGGCGGCCTTGATCACGGCCACGTCGCCTTCGAAGGCTTTGAGCAGGGCCTGGCGGCGTTTGGGGCCGATGCCGGGCGCGTTTTCTAGCGTGGAGGCCAGGCTGGCCTTGCTGCGCTGGTTGCGGTGATAGGTGATGGCGGTGCGGTGGGTCTCGTCGCGGATGCGCTGCACCAGAAAGAGGCCCTCCGAGTCGCGCGGCAGGAGGATCGACGTGCGTTTGCCGGGCTGGAACAGTTCCTCGCGCTGCTTGGCCAGTCCCACCACCGGCACCTGGTCCAGCAAATCGAATTCCTTGAGCACCTCCACGGCCACGCCGAGCTGCCCCTTGCCGCCGTCGACAATCACCAGGTCGGGCAGGATGGCCCAGGCTGCGCTGCTCTGGCGGGCCTTGGCGCCGGGGTCGTCGCCCTGCGGCTCCACGGCGCGGCGAAAGCGGCGGCGCAGCATCTCGCGCATGGAGGCGAAATCGTCCGGCTCGCCCTGGCTGCCGCGGCCGCGGATCTTGAAGCGGCGGTAGTCTGACTTGCGCGGGGTGCCCTCGGCGAAGACCACCATGCTGCCCACGGTGTTGGTGCCTTGCAGGGTCGAGATGTCGTAGCACTCGATGCGGCCGGGGGGCGTCTCCAGCCCCAGCGCGTTCTGCAGCTCCTGCAAGGCCAGCACCTGCTTGCTCTTGTCGGCCTCGCGCACCGCGCGCAGGGTGCGCAGCGCCTCGAAGGCGTTGCTCTCGGCCAGCGCCAGGGCCTTGTGGCTCTCCTCATCGGCCGGCCGCGCCAGCCGC
>JAKQCW010000056.1 GCA_029558955.1 Chloroflexota bacterium | reverse complement strand
ACGGCCTGTGGAATCTGTTTCAGCGCATCAAGCCCCCCGTGGCTGTGATCCATCTGGAGTTCAAGAACGACACGCTGTTGACCCAGATGCGCGAATGGCGCTCACCGGACACCTTTGTGGTCGGCCGTTTGGGAATGAGCGGCCCGGAACAGAACGACCTGTTGAACGACCCGGACCCTGAGGCCGCCGGCCGGCGGCTGGCCGATCGGATTTTCGACTACGACCGCAGCTTTCTGTTGAAGCGCTTCCCCAATGAACCATCGGGCCGGCTGTTGGTGGATGCCTGGATGAGCCTCAACGAGCCCATCGAAGGCCCGTCCTGGGAAGGCGCCGCCCAGCAGAACGCCGCCTGGCACGCCGAGAACCGCGAGAAGCATCGCCGCTACGACATCATGCAGGTGGCCTTTCGCCGGCGGCTGCGTGAGCACGTGCCGGGCGTCGAGGCGGTGGCCTTCAACTTCGGCGCCGGCAATTTCAAGACCGCCCAGCAGTACCTCGACCTCTACCCGGAGACGCTGCGGGAGTACACCTACCTCGGCTTCCACGAGTATGGCTGGCCGGCCATGGCGGCGCAGTTGACCGCCCGACCGACCAAGACCGACGCCGGCCTCTTCCCGGCCATCATGCAGGGCATTCGCGCCCGGCACGGCGACCGCTTCAAGGCCATCATCACCGAGGCTGGCCTGGCGCGCGCCCATCTGCACAGCGGCGACGGCGCCGGCGACGTGGGCTGGCTGACAGAGGTCGAGCCGCAGACGCAGGAGGACTACTGGACTTCGTTGCAGTGGTACAACGGCTTGCTCTTGCAGGAGAGCTCGGTTCTGGGGGCCTGTCTCTACCAGGTCGGCTGGACCGACAAGTGGAAGTCCTTCCGCCTGACTGGCGACGACAACAACGGCAACCCGATTCGCCTGATGGACTGGGTGGCTGAACGATTGGTAGGGTAAACCACTTCGCCGCGGAGACGCGAAAGGCATGGAGGTACAAATCATGACCCATCGGCTACTTGGAACGATTACGAGCTTTGGGGAACCGGTGTTGGGCGCCCGCGTCAGCCTGGCTGGCGACCTGGCAACTCTGGGCAGCGACCCGCGCGCCGTGGCAGACTTGCCGGGCACGATCACCTGGACCCGGGCGGTCACAGGATGGTCGGGCACCCTTTGGAATGCCTGGCAGAGGTTCGTGGCGCGCGAGGTCGCTGCTATCGCCTGGGAGGACTTCCGCGTGCTGGCGCCGCGCTACAACCCGTCGCTGCGCCTGTCCGATGACGAGTTGCGGGCGGACGAAATCTACGCCTTTCCCGAGAACCGGACCTTTGCTGACACACGCAGCGCGGCGCCGGTGCTAGCCTGGGACCGGCCGCTGGCCGGCTTCGCCGGCAGCCGCTGGGACTGTTGGCGTCTTTTCGTGCAGGGCAAGGTCGTGGGGTTGGACTGGACGGCGTTCGACGACCAGGTGATGCGCCACAACCCGCAGTTGGCCGCCAGCGGCGGCCGCTTCGAAGCTGGTCAGACGTACAACCTGCCGCAGAACCCGGGGCGTCACGACTTCATTCGGGTCGCCTATGCCAACCCCACCGGCGGCTTCGTGTTCGATGACTTGCCGGCCGGCAGCTACCGGCTTGAGATCGCCGCCGACGGCTACCAACGGCTATCGCAGCCGATCACGATCTCCGGCGACCAGGCCGTCGCTTTCGAGCTCCAACTGTTGGAAATCGAGGTCACGCGTGGCGACACATTTGTGCGCCCTGCTGGCCGACTTTTCCACATCGGCGGCCGCTCCTTCCGCTTCATCGGCGTCAACCTGCGCGGCCTGGTCCATTATGAAACGTCGATCCTGCCGCATGCCAACGCCCGTCAGCAACTAAACGCCGCGCGCGACATCGGCGCCCGGGTGATTCGCATCTTCCTGCCGCATCGCGATCTCTCGGTAGACGAGATCAAGAACCGCCTCCGCCGAACCATCGAGCTGATGAAGAGCGAGTACCGGGAGATGAACCTGATCGTGGCATTGACCAACCTCTACGGCGACGTTGGATTCAACGTACCCGGCGATTCGGGCTTTGGCCCGGAAAACAAGGGCGCCTATACGTTCAGGCAGGACGGTCACGACCTGTTGGCCCCCGACTGGTTTCAGGACGGATATAAGAGATCCTACGTCCATTTCGTCGAAGATATTCTGAGGACTTTCAGAAACGAGCCGACGATCATGGCCTGGAACATCGGCAATGAACTCAAGGCTCAGGAGCGTCCCGATCTTCTGGTGAACTTCATGCTGGATATGGCTGCCAAGATGCGCGCCTGGGATCCCAACCACATGATCAGCACCGGCATGATCAGCACCCGCCACGCGTTCATGGAGGGCAGACAAGACCTGCGCGATAAGCTCTACAGCTCAAGCAACATCGACTTCATCACCAATCATGCCTATCACGGCGACGAGGATCCCAACACCAACCCAGACCAGGAAAACCAGACCCCCAGTCGGGAGGATGACCACGGCCTGGCGGTTCGCTGGAACAAGCCGCTGCTGGTGGAGGAGGCAGGCTTCAAGGCGCCCGGCCAGAACCGGCGCGATCTGTACGCCCGCGAGCTGGAGCACCTGATGGGCGGCGACGGAACCCGCGCCGCCGGCTATATGCCGTGGGGGTTTATGGCTGGACACGACAACAAGGACGGCGACAACGATTTGGGAATCGACCAGAAGGAGCACAACAACGACTGGAACGACGTCACCGGGCTGTTGCGCTCCTGGGCAGACAAGCTGGCAGGCGAGACACGCGATGTGCCGGTTCCGACCAGCAAACTGGCCAGCGGCCAGAAGGCATTTGCCGTGGCGGGACTGCGGCTGCGCGCTGGGCCAGGCATCGGCGAGGCCGAGATCTATAAGATGCCCCAGCGCGGCCAGGTCGCCGTCACCGGGACAATGGTCGAGCGCGACCGTCTGCGTTGGTGGCCCGTCAGCCTGGTGACCAACGACGGACGCTCCCTCAACGGCTGGATGGCGCAGACCGACACGGACGGCAACGTCACCCTCAGCCTGTAACCGTCATTGCTGCGGAGTTCGCATTCACCGATGCGAACTCCGCAGCGCCCCAGCCTCTCCAGCGTCGCCACACAGCCGCACCACCGCACCATCGCACCAACAAACTATCGCACTAACTAACAGGGAGCCCGCAACCATGCCCCGCACCATCTACGCACTCTTCGTCGGCATCGACGACTACCTGGGCAGCGTCAACTCGTTGCGCGGCTGCGTCAACGACGTGACCCGCCTGCATGACCTGCTGACGACCCGGCTGGCCGGCGGCAGCGACCGCTTCAATCCGCTGCTGCTGACCAACGGGCAGGCCACCCGCCAGGGGATCATCGACGCCTGGCGCGCACATCTGGGCCAGGCTGGCCCGGGCGACGTGGCGCTCTTCTGCTACGCCGGCCACGGCTCGCAGGAAAACGCGCCGCCGGAGTTCTGGGACTTCGAGCCGGACCATCTCAACGAAACGCTGGTCTGTCACGACAGCCGCGCGCCCGGCGGCTGGGACCTGGCTGACAAGGAACTGGCGCAGCTCATCGCCGAAACGGCGGCCAACGGCCCGCACTGCGCGGTGATCCTGGACTGCTGCCACTCCGGCTCCGGCACGCGTGACGCCGAGGATATCACGGTCCGTCAGGAGCGGGCCGACACGCGCACCCGGCCCATCGCCAGCTACATCGTGACGCCGCAGCAGGCGGCGCAGTTGCACGGCCAGCCGGCCAGCGCAGCCAGCCCGGCCACGCCCTGGGCGGCCATCGCCTCCGGCCGCCACATCCTGCTGGCTGCCTGCCGGCCGGAACAGACTGCCAAGGAAACCCTCTTCCCTGGACCCAACGGCCTGGAGCGTCGCGGCGCGTTCTCCTACTACCTGCAAGACACCTTGCAGCAAACCGGCGCGTCCCTCAGCTATCGCGACCTGCTGACGCGCGTCAACGCCCTGGTGCAGTCGCGGGTGAGCAACCAGCATCCGCAACTGGAGGCCAGCGAGCCGGCCGACCTGGAGCAGCCCTTTCTGGGCGGCGCCATCCTGGCTGCTCCGGCCATGTTCACCCTTCGGGCCGACAAGGAGCTGGGCTGGATGGTGGACGCCGGCGCGGTGCATGGCATTCCGCAGCCGGTCGAAGGCGGCGAGACGACGCGGCTGGCCTTCTTTCCTTTCGACGCCGACGCTGCCGCCTTGCGCAGCCTGGACGCTGCCGCGGGCCAGGCCAGCGTAACCCAGGTTTCGCCCGGTTACAGCCTGGTCGCGCCGCTGCGCTTCGACCGCGCGCCGCTGAACACGCACACCACCTACAAGGCGGTCGTGACCTCCGTCCCGCTGCCGCCGCTGACGGTGGCGTTCGAGGGGGATGCGGCTGCCCTGGCGTTGGTGCGCGAGGCGCTGGACAACATCAACGGGCCGGGCGCGCCGTCGCTGCTGGTGTGCGAGCGCGCGCAGGCGGCCGGCGCCGAGTACCGTCTCCTGGCCGATGCAGCCGCGGGGCGCACCAGCATTCGCCGGACAACCGACGCCAAAAACCTGGCCGTCGAGACACCTGGCCTTGCCGCGGAGGGCGCACTGGTGGCGGCCCAGCGGCTGGAACACATCGCGCGCTGGGTCAGCGCGGCGCGGCTGGTCAACCCGGCCACGCTGTTGCCGCGCGACGCCGTGCGGCTGGACATCTTCCGCGTCGGCGCGGATGGCGCCACGGAGCTTCTGGAAGCGTCGTCCGGGCTGCGCCTGGCCTACGAACAGGTGGACGGCGGCTGGCGCTGGCCGCGGCTGCAGCTGCGCCTGACCAACACGACAGATGACCGGCGCCTGTTCTGCATGTTGCTGGACCTGACGGAGAAATACAGCATCTACGCCGGCCTGTTGCCGCGCGGCGGCGTCTGGCTGGATCCCGGCCAGGAGGCGTGGGCGACGGTGCTGGTGCGCGGCCAACTGCGCAAGACCCTCGACCTGTTCATCCCCGACGATCTGTGGCGCCAGGGCGTGACCGAACTGCACGACATCATCAAGCTGATCGTCAGCACGGAAGAGGCGGACGCGACGCTGCTGCAACAGAGCGAATTGCCGGTGAAGGTGACGCCCGTCATGCGCGCCATGCCAGGCCGCCTCAACACCCTCAACCGTCTGATGGCGCGCGTTCACACCCGCGACTTCGGCGCCGCGCCGGGCGGCGACGAGACCTTCGCTGACTGGACGACCCTGGAGGTAGCGACGACGGTGTTGCGGCCGGCGGAGGCGACGATCACAGCCTGACGCCGGCGCACACAGAAGACGAGGCCCACCCATGACCCTCACCACCTACCACAACTTCGACCTCCTCCTCACCCGCGCCGGCGCGCGCTACAAGGCCATCGTCGTGGACTCGCCGGCGGGGGAGGAGAGCGTCCTCTTCGACCCACCCTTCGCCGCCGATGCGCTCCCGCGCCTGGAGGGGCTGGCCCGCGGCGCGACCCGCAACATCGGCGCGGCCGACGACCCCGGCGCCACAACCAGCCTGACCGACCTGGGCAGCCAGCTCTTCGCCGCGGTTTTCGGCGGCCAGGTGGGGACGCTGCTGGCCGCCAGCCTGGCCAGCGTGGCCGCCGAGAAGCAGCCTACCGGCCTGCGCCTGCGGCTGCGCTTCGAGGCGGACGCGGCCGAGCTGGCCCTGCTGCCCTGGGAGACCCTCTACGACCCGGCGCAGGGCCATTTCGTCGGCCTGGGCGAGGCGTCGCCCATCCTGCGTTACCTGGCCCTGCCCCGCTCCCGCTCGGCCCTGCCGGTGAAACCGCCCCTGCGCGTGCTGGCCCTGCTCGCCAGCCCGGCCGGCCTGCCTCCGCTGGACGTGAAGCAGGAGTGGCAGACCATCCAGACGGCGCTGGCCGGCCTGGTGGCCGACGGCAAGTTCGTGCTGGAACGGCTGGCCAGCCCCACCCTCGACGCCTTGCAGGCGCGGTTGCTGGGCGAACCGGTGCATATCCTGCACTTCATCGGCCATGGTCGCTTCGACGAAGCCAACCAGACCGGCGGCCTGGCCTTCGCCGACGCCCACAACCGACCCCACCTGGTGCGAGGCGATGACCTGGCCAAGCTGCTGCGCGACAATTCCGCCGTGCGTCTGGCCTACCTCAACGCCTGCCAGGGTGCGCTGGCCTCCGGGCAGTCGGTCTTCACCGGCGTCGCCCAGGCGCTGGTGCGCGAGGGCGTGCCCGCGGCCGTGGCCATGCAGGCCGAGATCAGCGACCCCGGCGCGATCGAGCTGGCCCGCACCTTCTACACCGCCCTGGCCGCCGGCCGGCCGGTGGATGCCGCGCTGACCCAGGCGCGCGTCGCGCTCAGCGCGACCGGCAGCGGCGAATGGGCCATTCCCGTGCTCTTCAGCCGCTCGCCCGACAACCGCCTCTTCGACATCCGCGGGGTGCTGCCCACGCCCGACTGTCCCTATCCCGGCATGGTTCCCTTCAGCGAGGCGCAGAAGGACCTGTTCTTCGGCCGCGCGCGCGAGATCGAGGAGGCGACCGCCCGGCTGCGCCAGCACCCCTTCCTGGCGGTCATCGGCCCCTCAGGCAGCGGCAAATCCTCGCTGATCTATGCCGGCCTCATCCCCGCCCTGCGCAAGTCCCGGCGCGGCGGCGCGGGGGAGTGGCAGATCAAGACCATGCGCCCCAGCGACCGCCGCACGCCCGATGGCCGGGCCGCGCCCATGCAGGCGCTGGCGGAACTGCTCGGTCTGACGCCCCAAACACCAGGCGATCAGCCTGCCAATCCCCCCGTCTCCCCATCTCCCAATCCCTCCACCCCGACCCTGCTCTTCGTCGACCAGTTCGAGGAGCTTTTCACCCTGGCCGCGCCCGATGAGGCCCAGGCCTTCCTGGACGCGCTGGCCAGCCTGATGGGCCGGCCCAACCTCTCCATTCTGCTGACCGCCCGCGCCGACTTCTACCCCGAGCTGATGGCCTGCACCCTCTGGCCGCGGATCAAGGCCAACCGGCTGGAGCTGCCGCCGTTGGGCGACGACGAGCTGTGGGCGGCCATCGTCGAGCCGGCCAACCAGGTCGGCGTGGTGGTGGACGAGGCGCTGGCGGTCAGGCTGATCGCCGACGCGGCCGGCCAGCGGGGCAGCCTGCCGCTGGTGCAGGAGACGCTGGTGCTGCTCTGGGAGCGGGTGGAGGAGCGGCAGTTGCGGCTGCAAGCCTATCAGGAGATGGCGCGGGATGGGCGCAGCGGCCTGCAGGTGGCCATCGACCGCCGCGCCAGCCTGGTCTACGACAACCTGCCCGCCGCGGCGCAGCCCATGGCCCGGCGCATCTTCCTGCGCCTGGTGCAGTTCGGCGAGGGCCGGGCCGACACCCGCCGCCAGCAGACCGCGGCCGAGCTGCGGGCCAGCGGCGACGACCCCGTTCTGTTCGATCAGACCCTGGCCAGGCTGACCGAGAGCCGGCTGCTGACCGCCAGCGGCGAAGCAGGCGATCCCAACCGCCGGGTGGACATCGCCCACGAAGCGCTGATCGCCGGCTGGCCGCGGCTGCAAGAGTGGTTGGGCCAGCGCCGGACCGCCGAGCAGACCCGTCGCCGGCTGGAGGGCAAGGCGGTCGAATGGGTGCAGACGGACAAGCGCGGCGGCCTGCTGGACGAATATGAGCTGCAAGAGGCCGAGCACTGGCTGGCCAGCGAGGACGCGGGGGAGTTGGGCTACAGCCAGGACCTGACCGACCTGGTGCAGGTTAGCAATACGGCATTGATGCAGGCAAGAGCCAAAGAGGCAGATGCGATGCGCAACCGCCAACGCTCGCGTCTCTTCGCGGGAGGCCTGGCGCTGGCGGTGTTGGTCATCGCTTTGGTTGGGTATTTTGCCGTGACAGCACAAGAGGCTCGCGATGAAGCAGTGACAGCCAAAAGAACGGCCGAGACAGCAGCGACGGCAGAAGCAGAGGCGCGCGCCACCTCGGATGCCAACGCCCAACTGGCCAACCTGCAAAAGGCCACGGCTGAGGCTGCCCAGGCAACAGCAGTTGTCGCCCAAGCGACGGCAGAAGCAGCTGCGGACGGCGAGGCGGAACAGCGCGCCAGAGCTGAGGCGGCACGCGTTGCCCTGTCGGCCATCGATCAGGTGGCCACCGACAAGGAGCGTGCGCTGCTATTGGCCGTTTACGCCGCCAAACAAGGTGCTTCGGCATTCGCGGACAACGCGTTGCGCAGGGTGCTCGCCAGCCCGGGTCATACGTACTGGTTTGAACCGGCAGTCCGGGGAAAGCCCGTCTGGAGTCATTCCGGCAACCATCTGATGATGGAAACCCCTGAGAACCCTGTCATCATTGTGGATGCAAAGACAGGAGCGAACCATCTGGCGCCAATCGATCACCATGGCGACGTCTCGTTTCGGGGTTGGAGCCCGGATGACGCATATTTCCTGCTTGAGGATGACAGCGGCGTGCAGGTATGGTCAACCACCCCGCGCCAACGTGTTGCAGCAACCCCGGGGACAGTTTGGTTGGGAGACAATGCCTGGAGCCCCGATGGCTCCAGAATTGCTCTTCAAGGGGATGAGGGCCCTTTCATCTGGGACTGGAAAACCGATCAGAGGGTAGCGCTCGCCGCGAGTGGAGCATCAGAAAGTGCATGGAGCGCGGATGGCAGCTACTTGTATACCCTTTCCGACGGCAGATTGGAAATCTGGGACACCCGTGATGGCGCCTCGCTCGCCGTCGCACCTGACCTGGCGTCGGCTGGCGGCGCAGTGTGGAGTCCCAAACAGAGTCGCCTGCTCGTCATCGGCGCCGACGGCAGGTTGCGCGTGTGGACCGTTGGGAAAGAGGCGACTGTCGAATTGGCGACTTTGCCGGACGCGCCTCAATCTCAGAATTCAGACCTGCTGATAATCACAGATGTCAACTATGATCCTGGGGACTGGCGCGGTCGCTTGTATTGGAGCCCAGACGGGTCCCGTATCTTGACAACCAAAGACCGCGTGCAGATCTGGGATGCCGACGAGGGTGGCCTAATCACAACACTGCACAATGGCGGGACCTCCGAACTCGGCGCACATTGGAGTCCGGACGGTAGCCGCGTTCTGATCGATGACGGTCAACAGGTCCGGATTGTGAGCGCAGATGGCAGCAACCAGGATCCGGTTCGACTTGATGGCACGGAGAGCATCAATGTTTCCTGGAAAGCCATTTACGAGCCATGGAGCGCTGATGGGCGCAAAGTCCTGACTGTGAACCAGAACAGAGTGCGCGTGTGGGACGCCGACAGTGGTTCGGAAATTGCCTCCTTCAACAGCGAGGCTGACATAGATCTTACCCGTGTGGAATGGAGCCCTGCGAGCAACCTAGTCTTAGGGATCAACAAAACCGGGCAGCTGCGCGTATGGGGTCTCGATCCCATCCTTGCACCGACTACGTTCGAAGACCAGCAGTACTGGTCATGGAGTCCGGATGGGCAGTATCCTGTCACAGAAAGCTCAAGCACCTCGGGCGCCTTCGCTCAGGTCTGGGATGCAACCCGTGGAACACCCGTTGCTGATCTGGAGGTCGCCGGTCACCAATTCGGTGGATGGAGTCTCGATAGCACAAAGCTCGTGACCTATCCCCGGTACAACGTTGCCCGCATCCTGGATACGGCCGATTGGAACGCCTATGTGGATCTCGAAGGGCATGCCGGCCAGCTTACGGACGCAGCATGGTCGCCGGCAGGAGATCGCCTGGCAACAGCCAGCGAAGATGGCACCGTTCGCGTTTGGAATGCCGAAAACGGCGCAGCAATCCACGTTCTGCGCGGCCACAAAGGCGCTGTCAACGATGTGGACTGGAGTCCGGATGGCGCCGCCATCGCATCGGCGAGCGTGGATGGGACTGTCCGTGTCTGGCAAGCCGACACCGGGGAACAGATGCACGTTTTGACGGGGCACAGCGGGCCGGTGCACCGGGTCCTGTGGAACCCTCAGCCGGGCAGCCCTCTCCTGGTTTCGGTTCGCCCATACGACGCCGAGGACGACCATACGCGTGTCTGGAATGGCGAGACCGGTGAGCAGATTGCCGCTTTGGTCGGGGATGGTTCGGAGGTTCGGGAAGCGGTTTGGAATGCGAACGGCGACTTTCTGGCCGCAGTCACAGATAACTGGAAGGTATTTTTGTGGCAACCAGGAGACTGGCGTCTGGTGCCTGAGGTGGAGGGTGACGCCATCGCCTGGTCGCCGGACGGCGCATACCTGGCTGCCGACAGATCAGATGGAGCGATCATCATCTGGGATGCCGTTGCCGACGCGGAACTCAGGCAGTTCATCGGACATAGAGGCGATGTTAACAAGATTGACTGGGATCGTATCGATGGCAGGCGCTTAGTCTCTCGGGGCGCGGATGGCAAAGTACGGCTTTGGAGCCTTGATGACCCTATTGCCGTTGCCTCGATCGACACCGGAACAGGGAGCGACTATGCAGTTGCCGGGTTCAGTCCCGATGGCAAGTACATTCTCCTTGAGACACAGTCTTCTGGGATCGAGCTGCTTCCTGCCCGATCCGAGGACTTGATCACCATCGCTTGCCAGGCGGCCGTTCGCAATCTGGGATCGGCTGATTGGCGGGAGTTCATCGCACCGCAAGATCCCAAAACGCTCTGCGAAGACCAGCCGGTACCTGGCATCGACTATCCAGATCCACGAGCATCAACCGGCAAAGGCTAATCTATAAAGGAGAAACCCACCCATGTCCACCATCAACCGCGGCGACCTCGTCTACGTCGCCTACCAGCCGGGCGATAAGCCCAACTTCCTGCGCAAATGGCCCGATGTGGACGAGGACAACTTCATTGGAACGGCGCCGGAAGGCGCGGCCATGTATGTCCTCAGCGCCAGAACGGTGTCGGTGAAGATCGACGGCCGCCAGGTGACCTACCGTAACCCCTTCCAGCCGCCCGAGACCGGCATCACTTGGTGGTATGTGCGTTCCTTCCAGGGCGACCCGGCCGCGGCCCATGGCCAGGTGATCAACGCCTGGACGGCGGGTTATGGCCCCCTCGTCGGCCAGTGGAAGGAGTTCCTGCTGCCCGTGATCCGACGTGCCTATGCCTGTGACGAGCCAGGCCAACCGCCGCTCAAGTCCTATCTCGCCGCGGGCAAACGGGCTTATGTGCCAACGGGCAAGCTGCAACTGCTCAGCGGGCCGGGCGGCGGCTATGAGGTCATGGGTCAGCTTACAGCCGGCGACACGCTCACCGTTCTGGGCAAACCAACGTGCGACCACCACAGCCGTCTGTGGTGGCAGACCGACTACCACGGCTGGTGGGCGTGCGAGACGGAACAGGTGGAGAAGGGCCTGAAGCTCAACCTGTTGCCGCTGACGGTGTAGCGCACAAGGTTCGTGGCGTGGTCACTGGACCACACTGCTGGCGGGCCGTGCGCTGACCATCACGCCGCCTCGACCGCGGCTCCCTCTGGCAGTTGGTCCTCCGGAGCGGGCTCCAGGTCGGCCTCGGCGATCTTGTGGAGGATGCGATCGAACTGGGCGCGGCTGGCGCTACGGCGACTATGCCCTGTCTCAGGCGCTGACCATCCAGCCCAGATGGATCTGGCAACAGGCCGTGGCTTTGCTCTTCTGAACCCTGCGTCCGAGCGCTGACAGATTCGGGCCTGCCGCCGCATCTACAGTCCCAGAATCTGGCGCCCAGGTGACGCCGACGGCCAGCGGACAGCCGCCGTACCCGCAACCGGCAGGCTATGCTCGCAGAGGTGCATGAGGCGCAACAAAACGTCAGGATCGTCGTTCAATGGCAAAAGGAAAGGAGACCATGTCCACCCGAACCTGCAAAGTCGGCGTTCACGGCCGCAATCACGCAGAATGGCATGACCTTGATTTTCAGGTGCTGCGCGACGCGGGCCTTGAAGTAGTCAAGGCCATGAGCCAGACCCGGCCGCACCACTTCGAGCGGATGAAGCGCGAGAATCCCAATGTCGAGATCATCACCCGGCTGTATGGCAGCGGCCAGTCACGGCGATGCGGCGCACCTGGCCGGCGCGCTGGCTGCGGCCATCGAGGCTTTTCGACGGCTGAGCGCCGCCGACTGAGTCGTTTATCTGCGCCGGCAGCCCGGCCAGCGCAGACTCTGCTTGCTTTGGACCAAGGAGACGTCCCATGACCATCACACGCCCACCGCAGGTGACGCTCAGCGCCGAGAACCTGGCGCAACTCCGAACCTATCCCCGCCCGCCCCACGACAACGGCATCGGCCTGCACTTTCACGTGGACCTGACCCCGGAGCTGATCCAGCGCACCGTGGCCAATCTGAAATCGATTCGCGCTACCTGGACGCTGATCTTTGCCCAGGATGAGATGCTGGCTGAGAACGCGGCGCTGGCCTGCTTCCGCGCCGGCATCATGCCTGTGGTGCGCATCGGCAAGCTGATCGACGAGGGCTTCGACCCGGCGCCTTACGTCCACGGCCTGCGCCGCGCCCTGGCCGCCAGCGATTTCCCCCATGACCCCGCCCGCCCGCCGCTCTATGTGCAGATCTACAACGAGCCGGAGGATTGGCGCGAGTGGCTGCCGCACGAGAAGCCGCCGGGCTGGCAGAAGCCCGAGGACTGGCCGCAGATCTTCGGTCGCAACTGGGCTCACCAGGCGGTGCGCGTCTACGACGCGGGCGGCTATCCCGGCATTCAGACCCTGGACCGCGATGGCTTCGATGTGGCGGTGGACGCCATCGCCGCCATGAACCGGCGTGACATCTGGCAGCGGGCCTTTTTCGTCCATCACAACTACGGCGAGAACCATCCGCCGAGCTACCCCTACGATGCGCGCAACCAGCAGGACAAGCCGGGCTGCACCATCTTGCAGGACTACATCTGTGCGCTGAAGTTTCAGGCCCACGCCGCCTGGATGCAGGAGCGGCTGGGCTTTGTGCTGCCGCTGATCGGCGGCGAAGGGGGCTGGCTGCCCGGCTCCGAGGAGGACAAGCGCTATCCCAAGGTGGAACCGCCGCTGCACGCCGCCTATACCAGCGAGATGTTCCAGTGGCTGCGCACCGGCGTGCTCTCCAACGGCCAGCCGCTGCCCGACTACCTCTTCAGCATCACTGCCTGGATTGCCGGCTCCTGGACCTTCCAGGGCCAGAACTGGTGGGACAATCCGCTGATGCCTGACGGCAAGCTGACGCAGACCATCGAGGCGATGCAGGCGATCCCACCCTTCGAGCGGAGCTTCTCCTGGCAGGGGACCACGCCGCCGGCCGATCCGCCGCCGGTCGTGCCGCCGCCGGTTGATCCGCCGCCCGTCGTGCCGCCGCCGGCCGATCCGCCCCCCGCGCTGCTGCCGACGGTGCGCAAGGGGGACTGGGTCGATCCCTTCAATCTCCAGGTGGTGCGCTGTGAGGAGCGGCCTGATCGGCCACAGGGCGAGATCGTCTACCGCCTGGTGGACCTGTGGACGACGCGCGATGGCTCGTGGGATCCCAGCGTGGACACGCCCGGCCGGCTGCCGGCCTGGGCGCGGGAGAGCTATCTGCGGCCCTCGGACGCGCCCGACTACTTCGACGATGCCGGCGGCGACCATCACCTCTTTGCCCGCGTGCTGGATCTGGAGGGCAGGCCGTTGACCACGTCGGAGTTGGTGCTGGTCTGGTCGGATGGCGTGCAGCAGTTGGGCGATCCCGGCTATCGGGGCTATGTGCGCATCACCCCCAAGAGCCATTCCGGCTGGGCCAATCAGGACATCTACGCCCGCTATGACCACACGCGCGGCGAGCGCGGGCCTTGGTCATGGTGCCCGGCCGGCGCGGCCGATGTGGTCACCGGCGGCGGGCTGCCCGGCATGGGCTGGCACGTCTCCACCTTCGCGGTCTGGCGGGCCGAGCGGCGCCAGACTGGCGCGCCGCCGGTCACGCCCCCAGTCACGCCGCCCGTTACGCCGCCAGTCACGCCGCCGGTGACGCCGCCGGTGACGCCGCCGGTCGCCGACCCGTTGGCAACGATCCGGCGCAGCGCCTGGGATGCGTTGCAGATCCCCTTCAACCCCGATGCTGCCATCGGCCGCTATGCCCGCGCCAACAATCTGGGCGTGCCCATGACCGGCGAGTTCGACGTGGATGGCTACCGCTGCCAGGGTTTCGTGGGTGGGATCGTCTATGTGCCCATCGGCCGGTGGGACGAGGTGCGGCATATGACGTGGTAGGTTCGGGCTGGCTCGGTCAGGAGACCGGCCAGAGCAGCAGGTGTGGTAGGTTTGGGCTGGCTCGGTCAGGAGACCGGCCAGAGCAGCAGGTGTGGTAGGTTTGGGCTGGCTCGGTCAGGAGACCGGCCAGAGCAGCAGGT
>JAKQCW010000346.1 GCA_029558955.1 Chloroflexota bacterium | reverse complement strand
CAACGACGAACTGTTCAGCCAGGCGCTCTGGCGCATCTTTCACCGATCCACCCCGGCCGTGCCCTGGCGCGATGGCGCCAACCTGCCCTGGGATGAGCCCGCCTTCAGCCAGCGCATGTTGCGCGAACACCTGAACCAGGGCCACGGCGCGGCCAGCCGCCAGCGCCCGGAGATCCTCCGTCAGGTCGATTGGCTCTGGGCCAGGCTCGACCTGCAGCCCGGCGCGCGCCTGCTGGATATCACCTGCGGGCCGGGGCTGTACGCGGTCGAGCTGGCCCGCCGCGGCGTCGATGTGACCGGCGTCGACTTCAGCCCGGCCAGCCTGGCCTATGCCCGCGAGCTGGCCGAGGCGCAAGGGCAGGCCGGGCGCTGCCGCTTCATCCAGGCCGACGTGCGCGCCGAGCTGCCGCGCCAGGCCGGCGGGGAGTACGACGCCGCGCTCTTCATCTATGGCCAGTTGGCCGTCTTCACCCGGGCCGAGGCCGCCGCGCTGCTGACCGGCGCGGCCGGCGCGCTGCGGCCCGGCGGCCGGCTGGCGCTGGAGCTGCTGAACTTCGAGCGCATCGACAAGACCCACAGCACCTGGTGGTACACCGACGACACGGGGCTGTGGGGGGACGCCCCCTTCCTGACCCTGGGCGAGCGCTTCTGGGACGCCGACCAGCGCGCCTCCATCGACCGCTTCTGGGTGCTCGACCTCCACACCGGCGCCTTGCAGGAGATCGGCCTGTCCGACAACGGCTATGAGCGCGAGGAGCTGTTGACGCTGCTGCGGGCCAGCGGCTTCAGCCAGGCCGCGGCCTATCCCGCCTGGGATGGTCTCGACCTCTACGACGCCGACGAGTGGGTCGCTTACGTGGCCCAACGTTGACGCGTCCCGTCACCCTGAAGAGGCTGTTTGAAAAGCCCCGGACCGGTGGTTGGAAACCTGGCGGCTGACAGCACAAAAGCCCCTCAGGGCCTAGAATCCAGCGGCTGAGGCCGCTTTGTGCTTTCAGCCAGATGGTTTCAACCTCTGATTCCGGCGAGGCCGTGGCTCTTCAAACAGTCTCTGAGGCTCGGCGAAGGGTCTCGGCGCTGCCAACCGCGATAGTTCTGACGTGATCGTCTGGCCCTGGGCGGGACGCCGGCCGCGGCAATCCACCATCGGCCAGAAGCGCCCGGCGTCTTGGTTGTAACTTGTTAAGACTGGATGACGCGCTCCTGAAGGAAACGGCAATCTGGGCTACGCTGGCGCCATGTCCAAACGAATCGTCGTTGCCGTGCTGGCGCTTGGCCTGCTGGCTGCATTGGCAGCCCTAGCAGTTACGTTTGGCGCGTCCGGCCAGCCTGACCGGCTGGCTCAGGCAGTCGAAGCGACCGCCAACACAACGCCCAGCCCCGCGCCCACGGAAACGCCCACCATAACGCCGGCGGCCACAGCCAGCGCCACGTCGACGGCAACACCCAGCCCGACATCGTCGCCCACGCCCACCGTTACTCCCACCCCCACGCCCAACCCGTACCTGGCCTACACGGTGGAGGGACTACGGACGCGCGCATACCCCGGCGGGGAGATCAGCATCACCAGTTACTGGGAGGAGACCGACGCCTTCACCCGTTACTACATCACCTACCCCAGCGACGACCTGACCATCAGCGGCATGATGGCCGTGCCCAAGGGTCAGGGACCGTTTCCGGTCATCATCCTCAACCACGGCTACATTCCGCCCTCCGAGTACTGGACCGGCGCCGACACCTATGACGCCTCCACCTATCTGGCCAGCCGCGGCTTTCTGACCATCAGCCCCGATTTCCGCGGTTGGGGCCGGTCGGACAGCGGCGAGAACATCTTTCGCACCGGCCTGGCCATCGACGTCATGAACCTGATCAGCTCGCTGCCCTCATTGCCGCAGGCCGACCCTGCGCGCGTGGGCATCTGGGGCCACAGCATGGGCGGCGGCGCCGTGTCCTGGGTGATGGCGGTCGACCCGCGCGTCAAGGCCAGCCTGCTCTACGCGCCGGTCAGCGCGGATGCACGCGACCGGCGGCGCTTCGGCGGCGGCAGCGGCAACCCCAGCGGCGACGACCGGCTGTGGAGCGACGACCCCACCTTCCTGGACAAAATCTCCCCGATCAATTACTTCGATGCAGTGTCTGGCGTGGTGCAGATCCATCAGGGCACGGCTGACGCCACCACGCCGCCCCGCTGGGCCGAGGCCATCCAGCGTGCGCTGCAAGCTGCCGGCAAGCAAGTAGAATACTTCAGCTACGAGGGCCAGGGCCATGCCCTGCGCGGCGACGCCTGGCGCGCCTTCATGCAGCGCACGGCCGACTTCTTCGCGGCTAACCTGTAGGGAGGCGCGCCTGCTCGTGCAGGAAGCGACGGCGTTCCTCTG
>JAKQCW010000043.1 GCA_029558955.1 Chloroflexota bacterium | reverse complement strand
CCCTGCTTCCTGAACGGATAAGGTGGACAACCGGTGATAAAGAGCGGGAACATGCTAATTCTAGCACACTGTTGCATCTTTGTCAATAGGTTTTCGAGCAGATTATCAAGAAACGTGCGAGAATGAGCAGAAACGAGCAGGTAATGAGATCAAACAGTCCCCCCAGGCTGCCCGTCCTGCTGCATCGACGGTCCCCCCAAAACCCCGTGAAGCGGCTGGGCCTCTTCTGCTACGCCGGGCGTCCCCGCAACTGCTGCGCCAGCGCGGCCGGCTCCGTCACTGGCATCTGGCAGGCAAAGCTTTCGCACACATAGGCCGTGGGAAGCCCACCCCGCTGCACGCGGTCTGCCAGCAGGGGGATCAGAGCGGCGGCCTCCGCAGCAGCCTGGTCCGACGCGGCCCCGGCCAGCGCGGTGTGGGGCAGAAAACGGCTTCTGACCTGGGTCAACAGCGCGGCCGTGCGGGCGTCGGCCAGATCGCCGATGATCGCGACCTCCTGGGGCCGGCTGATGAAGCGCTCCAGCGCGCCCAGCAGGTGGCCAAAGGCCAGCGGCTGGCGGGCCATGCCCTCGCGCAGCAGCAGCAGGATCGACTCGGCGTGGGTGAAGTAGCGTTCTTCGCCGGTCAGGGCGTGGAGATGCAGCAGCACGTCAGTCGCCGCCGAGTTGCCCGAGGGGGTGGCGTTGTCCACGAAGTCCTTGGGCCGGGCGATCAGCCCCTCGTGGTCGCGGCTGGTCTGGAAAAAGCCGCCCTGGCGCTGATCCCAGAACAGGTCGAGCATGGTGTCCACCAGGTCGCGGGCAGCCTCCAGCCAGCGAAGCTCGAAGGTCAGCTGGTAGAGCTCGATCAGCCCATCGGCCACATTGGCGTAGTCCTCCAGGTAGGCGTTGAGTTTGGCCTGCGGCTGGCCGCCGGTGAGCGAGGCGGGAGCCCAGGAGCGGAGCAGGCGCCGCCCGCGCTGTGGCCGGTCCCCGACCGATTCGCCGGACAGAACCAACTGGCGCAGGATGAACCCGGCGTTGCGCTCGGCGATCTGGCGGTAGTCGGCGCGCTGCAGCGCGCCGGCCGCGTAGGCAAAGGTGCGCAGCATCATGCCGTTCCACTCGGCCAGCGCCTTGTCGTCGCGGCCTGGCTTGATGCGCTGCTGGCGCGCGGCGAAGAGGATGGGCCTGCTGCGCGCCAACGCCTCGGCCATGTAGTCGGGCGTCACCTCCGCTTTGGCCGCCGCGTCCGCCAGCTCGCGCGGGACGTGCAGGATGTTCTTGCCCTCGAAGTTGCCGCGGGCGGTCACGTCGTAGTACTTCGCCGTCGGCCATGAGTCCACGCCGAGCAGCTCCTCCAGCTCCCGCAGCTCCCAGACGAAGAACTTCCCCTCCTCTCCCTCGCTGTCCGCGTCCTGGGAGGAATAGAACGCGCCGCTGGGATCGGTCATCTCGCGCGCCACGTAGTCCAGCGTCTCCTCGGCCACGCGGCGCAACTCCGCGTCGCCCGTCACCTGCCAGGCTTCGACGTACAGCCGGGCCAACTGCGCCTGGTCGTAG
>JAKQCW010000033.1 GCA_029558955.1 Chloroflexota bacterium | reverse complement strand
CCATTTGTTAGATTTGATCTGCATGTTCTCGGTCCGTCAGTAACGCCGGTAAACATGCTTAGGCACATCCCATGTCTGGACACCATCGAAGATCCCTGACCGTCCTAGATTGACGCCATCTCTAAGAACGGTATCGTATACGGTAGTGTATGGTTTTCGGTTGAAATTGCGAGCGAGGCGGAATCCAAGTAAGGTATAGGTGCAAACCAAAAACCTGAAAGGAGACCGCCTCGCATGGCAAGCGTACTACCAGAACGACAATCTGTCAACGGACGAGCAGTCCTTAATCAGATGTTCGAAGAGGCCTATCGTAGCATCGAGCAGGCGATAGCCCAGCGGTTAACACTTTGGTTGGAGACAGCGTTGACGACCCTGCTGGGCCGAGAGCCACACGAGCGACGGGCGCATGTACGGCATTGGGTTGAGCAGAATGGTGAGTGTGCCAAGTGCCATTCGCACGAAAGCAGGCGTTTCAGCCGTAATGGCAGCCGATCTCGGACCCTGCACTATCTGGATTTCACCTTGTCTCTGCGTTTGCCCCGAGTGGTATGCGTTTGTGGTGGCAGTGTCAGACTGGACTTCGGCGGCATCCTGCGTCCCTATCAGCGGCTTGGTGATGATGTCGATGAGCAAGTCCAGCGCTGGGGCAAACTAGGTCTCAGTGTGCGCCACATGCAGTCAGAGCTAGCTCATCTGCACCTGGGGCCGCTGGCGCTCAGCACGTTGACCGAGCGTTTACACCGTCTGAAGGCACTCAATCCGGCTAGAGACCCAAAGATGTGCCGCCTATCCTGTCAGCGGACGCCATCTGGGCCACCCAATTGCGGCCCAACGGCCACTACAAGCTGGACAGGAAAGGCCGACGCCGTGCGATCAAAGGGCGAGTGAAACGCCCCATCTTCATTGCCATGGGCATCTGGCCCGACGAAGACCGCTACGAAATCCTGGACTGGCAATTGGGCGAGAACGAGGAGGCCGAAGCCTGGGTCACTTTCCTCAGTTCGCTGGAAGAACAAGGTATTCGCGGCGCCAATGGCTTGCAACTGATCATCCATGATGGCGGCAGTGGTCTCTGTTCTGCCTTGCGTATGGTTCACTTTGATGCCGAACAGCAGCGTTGTCTCTTCCACAAACTGCAGAACATCTACAACGCCATCGAGGCGCCAGAAAACCTCTCACCAAAACAGCGTCGACGTCACAAGAAGGCCATCTTCCAGGACTTCCGCGACATCTGGGAGGCCAAGCACTACCAAACCATGTTGCGTCGCTATCTCAAAGTCGTCTGTGTCTACCGATCATCTCAGCCCAAAGCCGTGGCTACCCTGCGCCGAGATTTCCGCGACACCGTCACCTACTACCACTTCGAGCAACTCTTTCCTGACTGGTCCTGTCAGCATCTGCGAACCACCAGTCGCCTGGAACGCTTCAACCGTACTATCCGGTTCCGGTTGAAAGCCGCCAATGCCTATCATTCCGACGCCGGTCTGCAAGCCATGATGGCCCAAGAGACACATGCGTTCAATCATACACAAGCACTGCACTGAATTTCAACCGAAAGACGTACACTACCTTGGTACTATGCACGCCATAAGTATCTGTTCAAAATTGACTTGGGTGTATTCAACGTCCCAGGCTTCGGACGGCAAAGCCGGCAGGTTGAAGCCCTGCCAGGTTCTTGACGGCAAAGGGCTTCGCGCTCAGGACTCGGCCGGTGCGGCACCGTCCGAAGTCTCGTCGATCAACAGTGAGCAGTGCATAGCAGATAACGCCCCATCATCCACTGACACCGTTCACCGCCCACCGCCCACCGTTCACCGTTCACCGTTCACCGCCCACCACATCCGCAAACAGATCGCGCTCCACCGGCGCGCCGGGCGCGGGCGCGGGGATGCCGCGGATGAAGGTCTCCGCGCCCCAGTAGCGGCGCTGGATGAACTGCGGGATCCACTTGAAGCGGTCCTGGTCGCCCCCCTGGCTTTTGTGGCAGGCTGAGGCCTGGTCCTTGATCTTCAGGTAGGGGCGCACGTCGACGCGGGCGTGGACCGGCGTCTCCCAGGAGACGATCTGCACCAGGTCGATGTCGTGGTTGCGGCCGAACTTGCGCGGGTCTTTGCGCAGCAGCGGCATCACCCGCACCAGCAGCTTGAGCAGGCCAGGGGTAAAGGCGGTGAAATAAAGGCGCTGCGGCTGCCAGGGCGGGCCGGCCTCCGGGTACTGCGTTGGGTCGTTGGCAATCCCGAACGCGGCCACGGTGGCCTGGTGCAGCTTGATGTGGTCGGGATGGCCATAGCCGCCGAATTGATTGTCGCAGATCACCACCTGGGGGCGGTGGGTGCGCATCGACGCCACGATCTTGCCCACCACCTCGTCCATCGGCGCCTGGTAGAGCGAGGCCGGGTGCTGGTTGTCGGGACTGCCGGCCATGCCGCTGTCGCGGTAGCCCAGCCAATCGACGCCGCGCAGGCCCAGAGTCTGGGCCGCGCAGCACAGCTCGGCCGCGCGCAGTTGGGCGGTGCTGGCGACGTCGGCCAGCAGCTCGGCGTCCACGGTGCCGGCGTCGCCGTCGGTGCCGCAGACCAGCCAGACATCGACGCCAGAGCGGGCATAGCGGGCCAGCGTGCCGCCAGGGCCGAAAGACTCGTCGTCGGGATGGGCAAAAACAGCCAGAAGGGTGAGGGGGCGGGTCATCGTTCACCTCAGTCCAACAGACGCGCCAACGCCAGCGCGTTGTCGGGGAAGACGCGCAGGGCTTCCAGCAGCACGGCCAGCGCTTCTTCGTCGTCCATGCGAGCCAGGGCGCGCCGGGCGCGCGTCATGCCTTCCAGGGTGGCATCGTCCAGCAACAGGGCCTCCTGGCGCGTGCTGGAGCGGCGCAGGCTGACGGCCGGGTAGAGGCCAAGCTGGGCCAGCTTGCGATCCAGGTGCACCTCCATGTTGCCGGTGCCCTTGAACTCCTCGTAGACTACCTGATCCAGCCGGCTGTTGGTGTCGATCAGACAGGTGGCGATGAGGGTCAGGCTGCCGCCATCCTCGATGGAGCGGGCTGCGCCGAAAACCTGGCGCAGCGGGGTCAGGGCCGAGGCATCCATGCCGCCGGAGAGGGTCTTGCCGCCGCCGGGTGCGGCCAGGTTCTGCACGCGGGCCAGGCGGGTCAGGCTGTCCAGCAGCACCACCACGTGGCGGCCCTCTTCGCACAGCCGCCGGGCGTGGGCCATGGCCAGGGTGATCACGGCCGTCTGCTCGCGGTTGGGCGCGTCCAGGTCGGCCACCAGCACCAGGCCATCGACAATGCGGCGCAGTTCGGTGGCCTCCTCCGGCCGCTCTCCCACCAGCAGCACCAGCAGCTCCAGCTCTGGGTCGGCCGAAACGCCTTCGGCGATCTGGGCCAGCACGGTGGTCTTGCCGGCCTGGGGCGGGGCGACGATCAGCCCGCGCTGGCCGCGGCCGATGGGCGCGATCAGATCGAGCAGCCGGCCGGCGACGGCGCGCGGGTGGTAGCCCAGGATGATCTGTTGGCGGGGATGGATCGGCACCAGCTCTCTGAAGTCGGGCCGGTCGGCCAGGTGTTGCACGCCGTGGCCATTGACCCGCCAGACCGTCTCCACGGCCGGGCCGTAGCGATCCTCGACCGCGATCCCCTCGACCCAGTCGCCCAGGCGCAGGCCAAGGGCGCGCACCAGGCGAGCCGGCACGTGGGGCGCCTCGGGCCAGGGCACGGCGTCGGGCAGCAGACCGCCCTGGCCTTGCTTGTCCAGGTCCAGAAAGCCGCCGACCGGAAACTGGCCGCGCAGCAAGCGCGGCCGGTCGGGGATCGGTCCCGGCTGCCAGCGTTGGGCGGCCCTGGCCTGCGTGCGCCAGCTCGAAATATCGTAGTTGATGGGTGGAGCGCCACGTTTGGTGGTGGACAAGGTCAGTCTTCCTGGGCGCCATTGTAGCACAAAGGCGTCATTTCACACAACCGGTAGTTGCGGTTATACTATCGGCGCATGCTGCGATTTCGACCGCCGCCGCGGGCGGCGCCGGCCGAAGCCCGCCAGTGGCCGGCCCTGGCCGCTGGCGGGCTCCGATATCTGCCCACCACAATCAACCCAAGGAAGTCCCCCCATGAAAGTCCTGTTTCTGACCCGGGAGTACCCGCCCCACGTCTACGGCGGCGCGGGCGTGCATGTCGAATATCTGTCCGAGGAGCTGTCCAAACTGATGGACGTGGAGGTGCGCAGCTTTGGCGACCAGGAGGCGACGCTGAACGCCCATCTGGCCGTCAAGGGCTACCCCTTCGCCCTGGGCAGCTTTGCCAAGGTCGACAAAAAGCTGAACGGCGCGCTGGACACGCTGGAGACCAACCTGGCCAGCCTGAGCGCCCCGGTGGACGCGGATGTGGTGCATGTCCACACTTGGTACGCCCAGTTCGGCGGCGTGCTGGCCAAGCTGCTCTATGGCATTCCGCTGGTGCTGACCGTCCATTCGCTGGAGCCGCTGCGGCCCTGGAAGCGGGAGCAGCTCGGCCGCGGCTATGATCTCTCCTCCTGGATTGAGCGCACCGCCATCGGGATGGCCGACGCGGTCGTGGCCGTCTCCGAGGGCACCCGGGAGGATGTGCTGGCCCATTTCGACGTGGACCCGGACAAGGTCAAGGTGATCTACAACGGCATCAACGTGGAGCAGTACCAGCCCACGACGGAGACCAGCGCGCTGCTCAGGTATGGCGTGGATCCGACGCAGCCCTTTGTGCTCTTCGTTGGCCGCATCACCCGCCAGAAGGGGATCGTGCACCTGGTCAACGCCATCCAGCACATCAACCCGCAGGTGCAGATCGTGCTCTGCGCCGGCGCGCCCGACACCAAGGAGATCGCGGCCGAGATGGAGGCCGCGGTGGAGCGGGTGCGGGCCAGCGGCCGCCAGAATGTGATCTGGATCCAGGAGATGCTCAGCAAGCCGGATGTGATCCAGATGTACAGCCACGCCGCGGTGTTCTGCTGCCCCTCCATCTACGAGCCCTTTGGCATCATCAACCTAGAGGCCATGGCCTGCCGCACGGCTGTGGTGGCCAGCGCGGTGGGGGGCATCAAGGAGGTGGTGGTGGATGGCGTCACCGGCTACCTCGTGCCGGTGGAGCAGCTCGACGTCGCGCCCTTCGAGCCGGTGGATCCCGACAAGTTCGCCCGTGACCTGGCCGCGGCCATCAACAAGGTGTTGGACGATCCGGCGCTGTGCGACGCGATGGCCGCGGCCGGCCAGCAGCGCGCCCGTGATCTGTTCAGTTGGGCCAGCATCGCCGAGCAGACCAAGGCGTTGTATGAATCGCTGAGCGGTGGGCGGTGAACGGTATTCGGTGAACGGTGAACGGTGAACGGACATGGCGACGCTCCGCTCCTCATCAGCCATTCACCGTTCCCCATTCCCAATTTCCTATTCCCAATTTCCCATTCCTCATTGATCATTCACCGTTCACCATTCCTCATTGACCATTGGACATTCCCCATGGAGCACATCATGGTTCCCCAGAACTATCCCCGCGTACTCATCGAGGCTGTTGCGCCGCAGGTGGACTGCGGCCGCTATCCCATCAAGCGTGTGGTCGGCGAAAAGGTCGTGGTCTATGCCGACATCTACAAGGAAGGACACGACAAGCTGGCCGCGGCGGTCAAGTATCGCCGCCAGGGCCAAGCTGATTGGCAGACCGCGCCCATGGCCTTCTGGGACAACGACCGCTGGCGCGGCGAGTTCAGCGTCACGGAGCTGGGCCGCTGGGAGTACACTGTCGAAGGCTACGCTGAACGCTACCTCTCCTGGGTCGATGAGATCGGCAAGAAGAACCTGCCGGGCGCGGACCTGACCAGCGAGCTGCTGGAGGGGGTGGCGATTCTCAAAGTCTCGGCCGGCCTGGCCGCCGGCGAGGATCAAGCGCGCATGGCGGGGATCATCGCGGCCATCGAGGCTGCGCTGGCCGCCGGCCAGCAGGCCGACGCCATCGCGCTGGGCACTGGCAACGCGATGCAGGCGCTGATGGCAGCCTACCCCGACCGGGCCGAGGGCTCGGAATACAGCCCCTACCTGGAGATCACCGTCACCCGGCCGGCCGCCCGCTTTGCTGCCTGGTACGAGTTTTTCCCCCGCTCGCAGAGCGCTGTGCCGGGCCAGCACGGCACCTTGCAGGACAGCATTCGCCTGCTGCCGCGTATCCAGGCGCTGGGCTTCGACGTGATCTACCTGCCGCCGATTCACCCTATCGGCCATGCCTTCCGCAAGGGCAAGAACAACAGCCTGACGGCCGAGCCGGGCGATGTGGGCAGCCCGTGGGCCATCGGCAATGAGCATGGCGGCCACACCGAGCTGGAGCCGAAGCTGGGCACTTGGGCCGATTGGGATGACTTCGTAGCCGCCTGCCGCCAGCACGAGATCGAGATCGCGCTGGACTATGTGATGAACTGTTCGCCCGATCACCCCTACGTGACCGAACACCCCGACTGGTTCTATCACCGGCCCGATGGCACCATCAAGTACGCCGAGAATCCGCCCAAGAAATATCAGGATGTCTACCCGCTCAACTTCGGCACGGAAGACCGGGAGGGGCTGTGGCGGGAGATGCTGCGCATCTTCCTCTTCTGGATCGACAAGGGAGTCACGACCTTCCGCGTCGACAACCCGCACACCAAGCCGGTGGCCTTCTGGGAGTGGGTGATCGGCGAGGTCCACCGGCAGCATCCGGGCGTGGTCTTCCTGGCCGAGGCCTTCACCAAGCCCAAGATGATGCGCCTGCTGGCCAAGGCCGGCTTCACCCAGAGCTACACCTACTTCACCTGGCGCAACACCAAGCCGGAGCTGACCGAGTATGTCACCGAGCTGACGGTGGGGCCGATGAAGGAGTACTACACCGGCAACTTCTTCGCCAACACCCCCGACATTCTGCCCACGGTGTTGCAGATCGGCGGCCGGCCGGCCTTCGTGATGCGCGCGGTGCTGGCCGCGACGCTGTCCGGCGTCTATGGCATCTACAGCGGCTTTGAGCTGTGCGAGAACGAGCCGGTCCCGGGCAAGGAAGAATACCTGGACTCGGAGAAGTACGAGCTGAAGCAGCGCGACTGGGATGTGCAGAGCCCCAACAACATCGCGCCCATCATCGCCCGGCTGAACCAGATTCGCCGCCAGCGGCCGGCCTTGCAGGGCTACAACGATGTGCGCTTCTTCCCGGTGGACAACCCCAACATCATCGGCTATTACAAGATGACCGAGGACAAGAGCGACATCGTGGTCTGCGTGGTCAGCTTGGATCCCTTCCACACCCAGGAGACGCTGGTACACCTGCCGCTGGCCGAGTTTGGGCTGAAGGCCGACGAGCTGTACCAGGCTCACGACCTGCTGCACGACGAGCGCTACCTGTGGCGCGGGTCGACCAACTACGTCAAACTGGAGCCGGGCGGCAAGATGGCCCACGTCTTCAAGATCCGCCGCTGGCAGCACTACGAGGCGGGGTTCGATTATTTTGTGTGAGGTAAGCAGGGTAAGTTTGCCCACCCAGTATTGATTGACAACAGCGGCCGCTTCATAGTAAAATACATACCGAAGTTTGCATCCTGCTACGAAACGAGGCTCGAACCATGCAGAAAATCATAGGCGTCACCGAATTGCAGCGGAATTTTCGCAGTGTATTCGACGAGGTGGCCCGCGATCACATGCCCTACGTGTTGACGCGAGGCAGCCGGCCGGAGGCTGCGATCATTCCCTACGATGAGTTTACCCGGTTTTTGCTGTGGAAAGAGCAGGAAGTTGTCTTTGAGTTCGACCGGGCCATGGCACGGCTGGCAGAACGCAACGCCAGCTACGGTGACGACGAGATCGACGCCGACGTAGACGCGGCCATCACCGAGGTGCGAACAGGCCAGGCACAGCAGCCATGAGGGCAGTGGTTGATACCAACATTCTGGTCCGTGCTGTGATCCGGCCGCAGGGCAGCGTGGGTCCCATTTTACAGCGATTGCGAAGGCGCGACTACACACTGTTGTTGAGCCGTGAGACGCTGGACGAAGTAGTGGAAGTCCTGCATCGGCCGCGCCTGCGGGTAAAATACGGCCTGAGCGATAACGTCCTGCGGGCAACGCTGCGGTTGATCGTGATACGCAGCGAGATGATACACCCCGGCATACAGATCGTTGTATGTCGCGACCCCAAAGACGACAAGTTTCTCGAGGTGGCCGTCGCCGGCCAGGCCGACGTCATCGTCAGCGGGGACGACGACCTTCTGGTCCTCAATCCTTATGCCGGTATCCCCATCGTGCCGCCCCGCCAGTTTCTCACCATGTTCGGTTACGGCGGTTGACCAGGGGAGCCGTGACAGCCATAAGTGGACGCCATGGCCCATCCCAGATATAATGCCGGCATTGACCGTCCGCATCCCCGCCCCATCCGGACGCGGCCATCTACAACAGAGAGGGCATTCCCCAGCGGGACAGAGGCCATCAGCAGCGCGACCTTTCGAGGCATCCCCATCAGTCGCCAGGACGTGCCTTGGCCGAATTTGACGCCCACAGCATGTCCAGGGTTTGAGGTAACAGAGAAGTGACCACCGACCTGACCTTCTTCACCAACGAGCCGGACGCCGCGCTGCTGGACCGCTTCAAGGCCACGCTACGCGATGTGCAGTTCTTCGATGTGCTGGTGGGCTATTTTCGCACCAGCGGCTTCTACCTGTTGGTCGACGCCTTGGCGGAGATCGAGGAAATTCGCATCCTGGTGGGGCTGGGCGTCGACCGCCAGGCGCTGGAGATCATCGAGGCCAGTGGGCAGCAGTTGGGGCTGGCCTTCCAGTCCGCGCGCCAGACCAAAGACCTTTTCGCCGATGAAGTGGTGGATGAGATGGAGCGCTCGGCCGATACGGCCGACACCGAACGCGGGGTGCGCACCTTCATGCAGTGGCTGCAGAGCGGCAAGCTCAAACTGAAGGCCCACCCCAGCCGCCAAATCCACGCCAAGGTCTACATCAGCCGCTTCCCCAGCCACGACCGCGATTTTGGGCGGGTGATCACCGGCTCCAGCAACTTCAGCTATTCCGGGTTGCTGGGCAACTACGAGTTCAACGTGGAGCTCAAGGACGCGCCCGACGTGCGCTTCGCCCTGGCCAAGTTCGAGGCGCTGTGGGCCGAGGCCATCGACATCTCCGATGCCTACGTCGAGACCATCCAACAGCGCACCTGGCTGAACGACCAGATCCCGCCCTACGACCTCTACCTCAAGTTCCTCTACGAGTACTTCAAGGAGGAGATCAACGCCGACCAGGAGATCGACGTCTGGCTGCCAGAGGGCTTCCTTGACCTGGCCTATCAAAAGCAGGCTGTGACCGCGGCGCGCAAGATCCTGGAGGCCTATGGTGGCGTCTTTCTGGCCGATGTGGTGGGCCTGGGCAAGACCTTCATCGCCGCGCTGCTGGCGCAGCAACTGCCCGGTCGCAAGTTGGTGATCTGCCCACCGGTGTTGCAGGGCTATTGGCAGGAGACGCTGCGTGAGTTCGGGGTGACGGCGCGCGTCGAGTCCATGGGCAAGCTGGACCGCATCCTGGAGACCGACTACACGCGCTACGACACGGTCTTCGTGGACGAGGCGCACCGATTTCGCAACGAGGGGACGCAGGGCTACGAGAAGCTGCACCGCATCTGCTGGGGGCGCAAGGTGGTGCTGGTGTCAGCCACGCCGCTGAACAACACCATCGGCGACGTCTTCACCCAGTTGAAGCTCTTTCAGGCCCCGCGACGCAGCACCATCCCCGGCGTCAGCAATCTGGAGAGCTTCTTCACCAGCCGCCTGCACTGGCTGGAGAGCTTCGAGAAGGGCTCGCCGGAACATCTGGAGGCGGTCAAGCTGGTGGCCGGCCAGGTGCGGGAGCAGGTGCTGAAGCACGTCATGGTGCGGCGCACCAGGAGCGAGATCACCCGCTTTTTCCAGGAGGACCTGAGCCGGCAGGGGCTGGCCTTCCCCGAGCTGGCCGACCCGCGGCGCATCGTCTACCGCTTCGACGGCGCCATCGAGGCGGCCTTCGACGCCACCATCGAACGGCTGCGCGGCTTTGCCTATGCCCGCTACACGCCGCTGCTCTACCTGCGGGCCGGCCTCTCGCAGTTGGAGGAGCAGTCGCAGCGCAACGTGGGCGCGTTCATGAAGGGACTGCTGGTCAAGCGGCTGGAGAGCAGCTTCTTCGCCTTTCAGCGCACCCTGGCCCGCTTCATCCAATCCTACCAACGGTTCAGTGCCATGGTCGAAGGGGGCACGGTCTACATCAGCCAAGCAGTGGACATCTACGAGCTGCTGGAGCGGGAGGACGAGGCGGAGCTGCTGCGACGGGTGGAGGAGGGCGATGTGCGCCAGTACCCGGCCACGGCCTTCCGGCCCGACTTCCTCGACGACCTACGCCGCGATCTGGCGCTGTTGCAGGAGATCCAGGGGCTGTGGCAGGGCATCGTGGCGGACCCCAAGCTGGAGCAGTTCATCCGTGAGCTGCGCCGCGATCCGGCGCTCAAGGGCCGGCGCATCATCGTCTTCACCGAGTCCAGCGAGACGGGCGGCTACCTGTATGAGCGCCTGGACGCGACCTTTCCGGGCAAGGTGCTTTTCTACTGGAGCCAGGGCGCGGCCTGCGGCGGCGCGGCCATAAGTGGGCCGGCCGCGCGTGAGCTGATCCGCCAGAACTACGACCCACAGGCCACGGCGCAGCGCAACGACCTCGACATCCTGATTGCCACCGACACCCTGTCCGAGGGGGTCAACCTGCACCGCGCCAACGTGGTGGTCAACTACGACCTGCCCTGGAACCCGACGCGCGTCTTGCAGCGGGTGGGCCGCGTCAACCGGGTGGGCACAGCCTTCGACCAGGTCGCCATCTATAACTTCTTCCCCACGGCGCAGTCGGACGAGCATCTGGGTCTGGAGGGCAACATCAAGGCCAAGATCCAGGCCTTCCACGACATTCTGGGCGAGGATGCCCGCTACCTGACCGACGAGGAGGTGGTCAGCCAACACGAGCTGTTCGGCGACCGCCTCTACGACGCGCTAAACCGCCAGGAGAGCTACCTGGGAGAGGAGGCGGCGCGCTCGGAGTTGGAGTATCTCCAGGTCATCCGCCAGGTGCGCGATCAAACGCCGCAGACCTTCGAGCGCATCAAGCGTCTGCCCAAGAAGGCGCGCTCCGGGCGAGTCATCGCCGCTGCGCCCGACAGCACAGCCAGCGCGCGGCTGGTCAGCTTCTTCCGCCGGGGCCGGCTGAAGAAATTCTACACCGGCGCCGGCGATACGCCCACGGAGTTGACCTTCCTGGATGCGGCCGACCTGCTGCGCTGTACGCCGGACACGCCGCGGCTGCGCATTCCGGCTGACTACTACGACCTGTTGGCGCGCAACAAGGCGGCCTTTGCTGAGGCTACCGAGCCGGAAGCGGGGCCGGTTCCGCGCGGCGGGCAGTCCAACGTGCGCTGGGTGGTCAACTATCTGAAAGCGATTCGCCGGGCGCCGACGTTGACCGACGAGGATGAACGTTATCTCCAGGCTGTGCTGGACGCGTTCGAGGCCGGCGTCGTGCCCAGCCTGCTCAGCCAGCGTCTGCGGCGCAGCCTGGAGCGCGAGACCAACCCACTGCGCGCCGTGGGCACCCTGCGCAACACCCTGCCGGGCAGCCTGGTGGACGGCCCACAAATCGCCGCGGCCGATGCGCAGCCGGTGGAGGTGATCTTGTCGGAGTATCTCGCCCCATAGGTGCCGGGCACTCAGGCGCAGGTACATATAGATCTAAGTGCCCGGCACCGAAACGCACCGCCCGTCAAGGAGTGTTATGCCACCACGCCGAGTCAAGTTCGCCCCTGGCGAATACTACCACATCTACAACCGCGGCAGTGGCCGCCATCCCATCTTTCGTGAGCAGGCTAACTATCAGTTTTTCCTGCTGCGCCTCAAGAAGTACTCCGTTGAGTTGTCAGTTGCCGTCATTGCGTATTGTTTGATGCCCAACCATTATCACTTCTTGCTGCGTCAGGATGGTCTGGACGCGGCAGGCCTGGTGCCTCAGCGCGTCTGCAACGGCTATGTCAAGATGTTCAACAAGCGTTATGGACGCACCGGAACGCTGTTCGAGGGCCGTTTCAAGGCGATTCATGTCGACCGGGAGAGTTATCTGCTCCATCTCTGCCGCTACATCCACGCCAACCCGGTCAAGGATGGTTTGGTGGTGCGATTGGAGGATTGGCCCTATTCGAACTATCACGAGTGGATCGGCGCGCGGCACGGCAGTCTGGTGGACATGGGATTTGTGACTGACAATTTTCCGCAGCCTGATCTGTATCGTCAGTTCGTGCAGGATTACCTGGACGGTCGGGCGAAGATGCCGAAAGAGATCAAGCCGTATCTGTTGTGATGTCCGAGACGCGCAACGCCAGGCGCCGGGCACTCGGGCACACGTTGAATGGAAGTCGTCGCGTTGGGAGTTACTTGAGCGGTAGACGCAAGTGCCCGGCGCCGAGACGCGCAACCCCAGGCGCCGGGCACTTGGACACGCGTCGAATGAAAGTCGTCGCGTCGGGAGTTGCTTGAGCGGCAGACGCAAGTGCCCGGCGCCGAGATGAACCACCATGAACCAAACCGAAGCCATCCATTTGATCCGCGAGGTGTTCGAGCAGCCCTTCGATGAGGCGCGTTTCACTCGTCTTGTGCGCGAGCTGCTGAACGAGATCGACGAGAGCAAGGCCACCCGGTCCATCGCCGGCCAGTACATCCCGCTCAGCTACCGTGAGCATGTGCAGCAGTACCGCCGCCTGGCCACCTACACCGACCCCGATGGCCAGGCGGTGGACATCCTGCTGGTGCAGTTGAGAAAGGTCAGCGGGCTGGAGCGGGCGCGCACGGCGCAGCGCAACTTCGTGGCCCACCACCTCAAGAACCGCGAGGGCAAGGATGCCGCGCTGGTGGCCTATTACGGCGAGGACCGGGCCGACTGGCGCTTCTCCTTGGTGCGCATGGACTACCGGCTGCGCGTCGACGGCGACACGGGCAGGGTCAAGGTGGAAGAGGAGCTGACGCCGGTGCGGCGCTATTCCTTCCTGGTGGGCCAGCACGAGCCCAACCACACGGCCCAGCAGCAGCTATTCCCCATCCTGGCCGACGACCGCCGCAACCCTACCTTGGCCGATCTAGAGAACGCTTTTAACATCGAGAGCGTCACGCGTGAGTTCTTCAGCCGCTACAAGGAGCTGTTTTTGCAGGTCAGGGAGGAGGTGGAGGGCATTCTGGCCCGCCGGCCGGCGGCGCGGGCCGAGTTCCAGCGTCGGGGCATCGACAGCGAGACCTTCGCCAAGAAGCTGCTGGGCCAGATCGTCTTTCTCTACTTTTTGCAGAAGAAGGGCTGGCTGGGGGTGACGCCAGGTCAACCCTGGGGCAGCGGGCCGCGCGATTTTCTGCGCCAGTTGTTCGACGGGCGTTGGGGCAGGCACGACAACTTCTTTGACGACGCGCTGGAGCCGCTCTTCTACGAGGCGCTGGCGGTGGAGCGGCCCGACAACCTCTACGGCCGGCTGGGCTGCCGCATTCCCTTCCTCAACGGCGGGCTGTTCGAGCCAGTGGGGGGCTACGACTGGGAGGGCGTGTCGATCCCGCTGAGCAATGCCATGCTGCAGGCCATCTTCGACACCTTCGACCTGTACAATTTCACCGTGCGCGAGGATGAGCCGCTGGAGAAGGAAGTGGCCGTGGACCCGGAGATGCTGGGCAAGGTCTTCGAGAACCTGCTGGAGGTGCGGGACCGTAAGTCCAAGGGCGCCTTCTACACCCCGCGCGAGATCGTCCACTACATGTGCCAGGAGGCGCTGATCCACTACCTGGACGCGGCGCTGAACCTGCACGCCGTGCCGTTGATCGAAGATGCGCCGGCGCAGGGGCTGCTCTTCGGTTCGCCGCCGCCGCGCCAGGCCAGCCTGCCCTCGGCCGAGATGGTCTATACGCCGCGCGTGCCCCGGGAGGACATCGAGCGCTTCATCCGCCAGGGCGACCTGGCCGCGGAGCACGAAGCCGCCCGCGAGGGGGGTGCAGTCAGCTACGCGCGCCGGCTGCCGCAGTCCATCGCCAGGCAGGCCCAGGCGCTGGACGAGGCGCTGGCCGGCGTCAAGGTGTGTGACCCGGCGATCGGCTCGGGCGCGTTTCCGGTGGGGGTGATGCAGGAGATTGTGCGCGGGCGGCTGGTGCTGAACGCCTACCTGGGCGAGGAGGAGGGGCGCACGGCCTACGCCTTCAAGCGCCACGCGATCCAAGAGTCGATCTACGGCGTGGACATCGACCCCAGCGCGGTGGATATCGCCAAGCTGCGCCTCTGGCTGTCGCTGGTGGTGGATGAAGAGGACTACCACAGCATCAAGCCGCTGCCCAACCTGGGCTACAAGATCGTCTGCGGCAACTCGCTGCTCAGCGTGCAGAAGGATCTGTTCAACCAGCACCTGTTCGCGCGGATCGAGGAGCTGAAGGAGCAGTACTTCGTGGAGACCAGCCGGCCGGCCAAGCAGGCACAGAGCCGCGAGATCGACGCGTTGATCGGCCAGCTCACCCACGAGGCGGGGCAGTTCGACTATGAGGTGTGGTTCAGCGAGGTGTTTCGCGCCCAGGACGGCTTCGATGTGGTGATCGGCAACCCACCCTACGTGCGTCAGGAGCTGATCCGGGAGCACAAGCCGGCGCTGAAGGCGCACTTCCCCGAGGTCTACCAGGGCACGGCCGACCTGTACGTCTACTTCTACGCCAAGGGTCTGCGTCTGCTGCGCGCCAACGGCGTGCTGGTCTACATCAGCAGCAACAAGTTCATGCGTGCGGGATATGGGGAGCGGCTGCGGCGGCTGCTGGCCGGCCAGACCACCTTGCAGACCGTAATCGACTTCGGCGACCTGCCGGTGTTCGATGCCACCACCTATCCCACTGTGCTGGTGGTGCGCAAAGCCGCGCCATCCGCCGAGCAGGCGACGCAGACGTTGGTGGTGGAGGATATTGGGGTGGTGCAGCGGCTGGTGGAGGAAGTCAAGGCGCGGGCATGGCAGCAATTGCAAAGCAGTCTTGATCCAATGGGCTGGATTCTCATGGAGCCAGGAGTAAGATCCCTGATGCGAAAGCTGCGTCGCGGTGGCCAACCATTGTCAGAAGTTGAAGGAGCACGCTTCTATATCGGAGTCAAGACCGGCTTTAACGAGGCATTTGTAATTGACCACGCCACTCGAGAGCGTCTCATTCTTGAGGACGCCAGTAGTTCTCAGATCATCAAACCATGGCTACGAGGACGGAATGTAAAGAGATGGAAGGTGAGCAGCAGTCCGGAGTTCATTATCTTTGCGTTCCGAGGAATAGACATTGACCGTTTTCCCGCAATCAAGCGGTACCTGTCTCAATTCCAGGCCCGACTTGCGCCAGGAGCACCAGGAGGAAGGAAGCCTGGAAGCTACAAGTGGTATGAAATGCAGGATGCTGTGGACTATCACAGGGAGTTCCTTCGGCCTAAAATCGTCTGGCCGGATATTGCCAAGCGTTGTGAGTTTGCAGTCGACATGACGGGGGCATATATTGACATGACTCTCTTCACCATTCCAATGGTCGATCACGCCTTGTTGGGTATACTGAATTCGTCGGTTGTCGAGTGGTTCATGGGCAACGTGAGCTCTTCCATTCAGCAAGGATTCCTGCGGTTCAAGAAGGTCTACGTCGAGCAAATACCTGTTCCAGAGGTGAGCCCATTGATGCGCAGGGAGCTTGAGCCGCGGGTGAGCAGACTTCTGGAGCTTGCCGGGCAAGGAGCCGAAGCCCAGCGACTGGAAGATGAAGTAAACCAATTGGTCTATCGGCTATTCGATCTCACGGCGGATGAGATCGGGCTGATCGAATCACAACTCAAAGGCAAGACGGAGATGGCCTGAACATGCGACGCAGCATAGAACAACGAACGGTGCGCAGTTTCTGCCGGCGGCAGCCAAGAATCAACGTTCGGCCGGATTATCAGCGCGGGGCGGTTTGGAGTCAAAAGCGGAAACAATTGATGTTGAATGGCTT
>JAKQCW010000025.1 GCA_029558955.1 Chloroflexota bacterium | reverse complement strand
GAATACTTCAGCTACGAGGGCCAGGGCCATGCCCTGCGCGGCGACGCCTGGCGCGCCTTCATGCAGCGCACGGCCGACTTCTTCGCGGCTAACCTGTAGGGAGGCGCGCCTGCTCGTGCAGGAAGCGACGGCGTTCCTCTGACGTCAAGACGGGCGGATTGCGCTGGATCAGGCGCGCAGCCTCCGCCAACAGATCGTCGACGGAGACAAACCACAGGCGCGCCGTGCCGTCGTCGCTGGCGGTCACGATCAGCCGCCCATCCGGGCTGAAGGCGGCCGACCAGACCCAGTCGCTGTGGCCGCTCAGTTGGCGCACTTCCTCGCCGCTGGCCGCATCCCACAGGCGCGCCGTGCGGTCGGCGCTGGCGGTCACGATCAGCCGCCCATCCGGGCTGAAGGCGGCCGACCTGACCCAGTCGCTGTGGCCGCTCAGTTGGCGCACTTCCGCGCCGCTGGCCGCATCCCACAGGCGCGCCGTGTCGTCGGCGCTGGCGGTCACGATCAGCCGCCCATCCGGGCTGAAGGCGGCCCACCAGACACCGGCGCTGTGGCCGCTCAGTTGGCGCACTTCCGCGCCGCTGGCCGCATCCCACAGGCGCGCCGTGCCGTCGGCGCTGGCGGTCACGATCAGCCGCCCATCCGGGCTGAAGGCGGCCGACAAGACACCGGCGCTGTGGCCGCTCAGTTGGCGCACTGCCGCGCCGCTGGCCGCATCCCACAGGCGCGCCGTGCGGTCGTCGCTGGCGGTCACGATCAGCCGCCCATCCGGGCTGAAGGCGGCCGACCTGACACTGTCGCTGTGGCGCGCGCGCGGCAGCGTCATGCGGTAGGGAGGCGCCTGGTCGACTGCCCGCTGCAAGACATCCTGCGCCGCAGGTTCGGCGCGTCCCTCGCTGCGCCAGGTGGCCAGAACGGCCTCGCGCGCCAGCAGCAGCGCCAGGCTGCCGGAAGAATCCTCTTGCCTGCTCAGCTCGGAAAGGGCAAAGGTTGCCAGTTCCCTGGCCACTGCCAGCCGTCCGTTGCGTTCCGCCTGCGCCAACGCCTGGCGCAGGCGCTCTTCCTCCTGCAGGCGTCGCTCCTCCAGCGCCCTTTGGTGGGCCTGCGAGGCGTCCAGATAGGCGCGCTCCTCCGCGGACCAGTCATCGCGCAACGCCTGCCAACGCCCGGCTTCGGCGAGCAACCCTCCGCTCAACAACGCGCCCGTGTCGGCGCCGGCGCTCTTCTCCCAATCCTCCCGATGGCTGCCCAATCGCTGCCGCCACAACAGGAACTCGCGATCCTCGTCCAGCCAGTCCCGCAGCCGTTGCCAGCCCTGGATCAGCGACTCGTGGGCCACTTCCACCGTCTCGCGACCGGCGGCCGGGTCCCGCCCGGTGACCAACAGCCTGGCCTGGTCTGATGGATAGCCTGGCAGGCGCGCCCCGGCCAGGTAGCGCGCCATCTCCTGCTCGGCGGGGCTCAGTGCGCTCTGCGCCACGCGCCGGCGCGTGTCTTCCAGCCCCTCGTCGGGGCGCGCCACCCGCACCAAACGCAGCAGCAGCGCCGCGGCCGTCTTCTGTTGGCTCTCGTCAAGCTGGCCGTAGATGCCTTCGGCATGGCGGGCGATGGCGCCAGAGACGCGGCCAATCTCCTCGTACGCGGCGCGGGTCAACACGCCGTCGACGGTCTGCCTGGTCCATAGCTGGCTCAGAGCGAACTCAGAAAAGGGCAGTTGGCCGGGGGCAGAGGCCAGTTCGTCCAGAAATGTCTCCAACAGTCCCGGCTCGATGCGCCGGCCGGCCACGCGGGCCGGTTGCTCGATGGTTCGCTGGAGATCGCCCCGCGACAGCGGCAGCAGGTTGTACTGGCCTGCATCGACGCGCTCGGCCAGGTCGGGGACCCTCAGCACGCGGCCGAAGAAGTCGGCGCGCACGGTGAGCAGGATGTTGAACCAGTCCTCCCGCGGGAGGGCCAACAGGGTGTCGATGAACGCCCCGCGGGCCTGGTCGTCCTGACAGAGGGTGAACAGCTCCTCGAACTGGTCGGCCACCAGCAAGAAGCGAGCGTTGCTGGCGGCCGCATCCTTGACGGTGGCCAGCAGGTCGGCCACTGAAACGCTGCCGTCGGCCAGCCGGTCGGCCAGCTTGCGCGCCTGCGCCATGCGATCGACGATGTCTTCGGCCGGCTGCAAGAACAGCCGCAGCGGCAACGCCAGCGCGCGCAACGGGTCTTCGCCAGGTTTGAAGTACTCGATGCGCCAGCGCCCGCCGTTCGCCAACAAGCGCCGCGCCAGGCCTGCCCGCGCCAGGGAGGACTTGCCCGAGCCCGATGGTCCGACCACGGCGACGAAGTTGCAGCGGTCGAGCCGATCTGCCAACCGCTCCACATCGCGCTCCCGACCGAAATAGTAGTCGGCATGGGCGAGATCGAAGGCTTCCAGCCCCCGGTAGGGCTGCACGTCCGGCTGGTCAGCCACCCGGCGCATGCCGGCCAGGACACGATCGATGAGTTCCTGGTCGCCAAGACCGCTACGCGCGCTGTGCAGCAGCAGCGACAACGCCTCGGCCCCATCGACGCACCGGCCGTGGTCCAGACAGGCGCCGAGGAGATTGCGCGTGAAGCTCACGCTGTCGCCTGCCAGATCGATCCTGCGCCCAAGCGCAGGGCATTCGACGAAGGCAGCGTTTACCATCCCGCTGCGCCGCTGCTGCGTGTCGAGCAACGGCGCCAACAGAGCAACGAGCTGGTCGAAGGTGGTCTTGTCCAGGCGCGGATGGTAGTGGTTCATGTCATCAGGCGCAAAGACGCTCGTAGATCTCAGGCGCGTTCTGCTTGAGATCTGCCAGCACCGAGATCATGCTCATCCCCTCGTTGCGCAGATAGCGGCGCGCGGTTGCCGGCTCGAGCAGGTTTCCACCGGAGTGGTGGATGGCGACCACCTTGAAGTCGTCATTTAGCACCGGCGAACCGGACGACCCGGGCAAGGTGCTGGTGGTGTACTGCACGACCCGGCTGTCGGCATACTGGACGAAGTTGTTCTGGATCGATATCTTCTTGTAGAGCCCGGCCGGGTGCTGGATGATAGCAACCCGCGCATCCCTGGCCATCTTGATCGCCTTGAGCGGCAAGGGTTTGGCCGCTTCGGGCGTGCTTTCGATCTGCACCACACTGTAGTCCAGGTCGGCGCTGGTGTAATACTGGCCGTCCTTGCGGGCGTGAACCTGCACCACGGGTTTCACCTTGTTGTCGATACCCAGCTCATAGTAGAAGGTGAACTCCGCCGCGCTGGCGTCTTCCCTGCTGGCCAGCACGTGGTTGTTGGTCATCACCAGGTTGGGGCCGACCACGAAGCCTGTGCCCAGCCCTTGCGGCCCACTGATGTGCACCACCGATGCAGCGGTGAGCAGCGCCTGTTCCAGCATCGCGATGGGGCGCAGCGTATCCTCGCCAATGATCTTTTCCTGCAAATCGGCGTCAGTTTCCTGGCCCTTCCATGCCGTGGGGTTGGGCGCCGGCGCAATGGGCCGGTCGAGGCCATAGGTCTCGAACAAAGAGCGGAGGAACTGGCTTTCGGGGTCAGCTTCGCCCTGCCAGAGCAGCAGCTCGTTCACCAGGATGCCCAGCGCCTCCTGATCAGGCGTCACCCGCCCGAACTGGGCAAACCGGCGTACGATTTCCACTGCGACCGCTCGCGCCGGTCCATCGAAGTCGATCTGTCCGAGGATATCTAATGCCCGTGGTGAGCCTTCCAATGCGCCGGCGACCAGACGCACGCGACCGGTCGCCGTCCGGAAGGCATCCAGCCGCGTCAGCGCGCCAACCAACCGGTCGAAGTTGTCTTTTGAGAGTTGAGTTGCCATAAGATCCGCCTCGCCAGACTCCCAATGCATTGTTAAGTAGTCGGATAGGTAAGCAGCTTACAGGCGCATTCTATGCCGCCACCAGTGCAGTGTCAAATCGGTTGTCGGTTTCGGGACTTCGTACGCGCCGGGTCCGGCGATCCTCAGCGCAGCTTCGGTCCGTCAATCCAGCCGCAACACCACCTCATCGATCTCCGCACCGCGGGCGCGAGCGTATCCGACGTCCTCGCCGATGACGACGAAGCCGCACTTCTCCAGCACTCGCCGCGAGCCGATGTTGTCCATCGCCGCACGGGCGTAAATCGGGCGCACGGTGACGACCTCGAGAAACGCCGCCAGCGCCCGGGTCGCAATGCCCTTGCCCCAGTACTCCCGCCCTATCCAGTACCCCACCGCCGGATCGCCAAACAGGACAAAGCTCGAAACGTTGCCGGCAACCTGACCGTTCCACAGAACCGCCTTCGCCACCCGCGTGTTGTCGCTCAGACTGCGCGCCCAGTGCGCGGCGAACTCGTCCCAGTCGCGCACCCCTGCTACACCAAACGCGGCCATCCAAACAGCCTCGGGGTCCAGTTGATGCTGGAAGAACAGCGGCAGGTCGTCGACAGTAACATCGCGCAGTGTGACCACGTCCTGGTCTTCGATAGTTCCCATCATACTCTCCTTGGTTGACCTTATTCCAGCCGCCGCAACTTCCACTCCGGCCAGCGCCTGAGGGCGCTTCGCACGTTCAGCCGGCCAATTCCATTGGCCCGCACATCCGCGCCGCCGGCCAGCGCGACGCGGCCCTCCGCCGCGCCCTGCTCCACCAGCAGCCGCGGCGCACCGCCGATGAAACAGTGCGGCGCGTTGCTGCACGTCGCGCCGGGCAGCGCAATCGCGTAGACGCCGCCGACCGCGCGAACCGACTGTTGATTGCCGCGCTCGTCCACCAGCAACGCTTCCGGCGCGATGGCGGCTACGCGAACCTGCCGCGCCGAAACACCGTCGGTCCACAGTACCGTGGTGGTCGCGTCGCCGCGGTCGAAGGTGACGGCGTTGAGGTCGCCGCGCTGTTCGTGGACCGCGCTGCGGAAGCCGCTCAGCCAGGTCGTCGCGGCGCGCAAGGCGGCGAAGGCCGGCCGCGGCGAGTCGTCAGCGCGCAGCAGGCCAAAGGGCTCGATGGATTCGGGGTGATCAGCGCTGTTGCGCAGCTTGTAGAACTCGACCCGCTCGGCGCCGTGGCTGAAGGCCAGCGCCAGCTCTTGCAACACGAAAGCCGCCTGCTCCTCCAGAGAAACGCGGAAGCGCGGCGCGGACCAGGGCGGCTCCTGCGGGTCCTCTGAGGGCGGCGCGTTGGTCTCGTTGATCCAGACCGCCTTGTCCGCCATGACGTAGCGCGCCAGCGAAGCGCGCGTCTCCTCCAGCACGTCCACCGTCTGGCGCGGGTTGAAGTAGAGGTGGTAGACCACGCCGTCGAAGAAATAGCCCTCGGCCGGCGCGTCCGGGTCGGCGGCGATGACCTCCAGCAGACGGTCCAGGTAGCGTCGCCGGCCGTGCTCCCAGTCCCAGTAGTAGGTCATTCCGCCCACCAACACTGTCAGCGACGGATCGACCCCTTTGATGGCGCGGTAGGCGGTTTTCAGCAGGGTCGCGTAGTCATTCACCGTTCCGTCCCACGTCTTGCCAGGGTGCCCCTCCATCCACACGTCCGGCTCGTTCCAGATGATCCAGGTGTCGATGCGACCGGCGTAGTGCTGCGCCATGCGGCGGGTGAAGGCCTCCCACGCGGCCATGTCGGGCACAGCGCGCGCCGTGTCGCTGCCGTTCGCGCTGGCCCACGC
>JAKQCW010000015.1 GCA_029558955.1 Chloroflexota bacterium | reverse complement strand
AAATCAGGGACGGCCAGGTGATAAAGCCCTTTCACCCACAAAAGGCGGCCAGGCAGCAGGCAAAACGGCCTGCCCCTTTGCCTACACTTCTCGGTTCAGGGTAGAAAGAAAGTCGGCGTTGCTGCGGGTCTTGGACAGGCGCGAAAGCACCGGCTCGACGGCGTCGGCCCCGCCACCCAGGGCATCGATCATGCGCCGCAGGGTCCATACCCGGGCCAGCGTGTCCTTGTCGAGGAGCAGCTCCTCGCGCCGCGTGCTGGAGCGCTCGATGTCGATGGCCGGGAAGAGCCGCCGGTCGGCGAGCTTGCGGTTGAGGTGCATCTCCATGTTGCCGGTGCCCTTGAACTCCTCGTAGATCACATCGTCCATGCGGCTGCCGGTGTCCACCAGCGCGGTGGCGATGATGGTCAGGCTGCCGCCCTCCTCGATGTTGCGGGCCGCGCCGAAGAAGCCCTTGGGCGGGTAAAGCGCGGCCGGATCAAGGCCGCCCGACAGGGTACGGCCGCTGGGGGGCACCACCAAGTTGTAGGCCCGGCCCAGGCGGGTGATGGAGTCCAGCAGGATCACCACATCGCGGCCCCCTTCCACCAGACGCTTGGCGCGTGCCAGCGCCATCTCAGCCACGCGCACATGGCTCTGCACCGGGTCGTCGAAGGTCGAGCTGATCACCTCTGCCTCGACCGAACGATCCATGTCGGTGACCTCTTCGGGGCGCTCGCCGATCAACACCACCATCATGTGCAGGTCGTTGTAGTTGGCGCTCATGCCATTGGCGATCTGCTTCAGGATGGTGGTCTTGCCGGCCTTGGGGGGAGAGACGATCAGGCCGCGCTGGCCCCGGCCGATGGGCACGATCATGTCGATCAGCCGGGTGGCCATGATGCCCGGGCTGGTGGAGAGGTAGATCTGTTCGTTGGGGAAGATGGGCGTCAGGCGCTCGAAGGCCGGGCGCAGCTTGGCATCTTCCGGGTCGAGGCCGTTGACCGTCTCGACCTTGAGCAGCCCGAAGTATTTTTCAGATTCCTTGGGGGGGCGCACCTGGCCAATAACCAGGTCGCCGGTGCGCAGGCCAAAGCGGCGAATCTGGCTTTGCGAAACGTAGACATCCTCGCGGCCGGGCAGCAGATGGTCGGAACGCAGGAAGCCGATGCCATCCTGCACGATCTCCAGGACGCCTCCCCCGAAGATATAGCCCTGCGCCTCGGCGCTGGCGCGCAAGAGGCGCATGATCAGATCACCCTTTTTCATGCGGGTAAAGCCGGTGATCTGCATCTCCCTGGCCAGAGCCTGCAGCTCGTCCAGGTTTCTCATCTCAAGATCAGAGATATTCACGTTGGTTGCTCCTACATAGATGAAGCGGATTGCTTTTTTGGTGTGTGGAAATGCACGCGCGTGCAGCCGGTCAGCAGGCTGCGTCAACCGCGCTGCCCAGGCAACGCGGCGGCGGTGAAAGTATGCTGCAAAGGGATGACCCCAGCGTTCGCTGGAAGATCCCGACTAGCTGAATTGATGATACAAGGGCTAACTATGGACGGAAGTTGGGGTGGCCGGTTCTGGAGGGGGAACCCAGGCAGCAAGCACTGCAAAAGAATTGGAGGAAAGGCAGAGGAACCGGCTCCCGACGACGCGGCATGCGGTGTGAAGGTTGCGCCTGCCTGCGCGCTGGAGGCCCGAACAGCCCCAGCTTATGCAGGGAATTCAGACGGGCAAATTATAGCATCAGTGAACATGTGCGTCAAATTGATTTCCCCAGCTCAGCAGCGCCTGATGTAACGGGGAGTCGCTTTCGCCGGCCCTTGCCAGCGCGCGTCGGCCGCGCTTGCCCACCCAAAGGTCCGACTCCCGGTCGACCGGGCGGAGATTTGCAGGCCCGCCCTCAGCTAACTGAACGCGGCGGGCTGGCTCGATCAGGGGACCGGCCAGTGCGCCGGCGCGCCGTGGCCGGCATGGGGCTTAATCGACGACGAAGGCCATGCGAACCAGGGCGCGATACTCGATGATCTCGTTGTCGACCACCTTGGCTGTGTACTGCACGATCTCCAGATCGGTGATGCCGTGCAGGCTCTTGCCGGCGCCGGTCAACGCGTTGCGGGCCGCGTCCTCCCAGCTGACGGTGGAATTGCCGATCAGGTCGATCACTTTGCTGACTGCCATGCTGCTTGCTCCTTGATTGGGGTTCAGAACTGATGCCCGGCCGCGGCGCATGGGGGGCGCCCGACGCCAGACAGTGCGGCCATGATACCACAGCAACGACTCGCCGCGCAATTCTTGCTATCAGGCCTCACGGGTATAATGGAGCGATGCGAATAGCCATGCTCTCCAAGGCAGTGATCGTCGGCGCCTACCAGCGCAAGCTGGAGGAATTGGCGCGCCTGCCAGGGGTGGAGCTGGTGGTGCTGGCGCCGCCGGCCTGGCGCGATAGCCGCGGCGAAACCCACCTGGAGCGCGTCTACACGGCCGGCTATGAGCTGCGCGTCATTCCCATCGCGCTCAACGGCCATTTTCACACGCACTTCTACCCCCGACTTGGCTCGGCGCTGCGCGCGGCCCGGCCTGACCTGGTGCATGTGGATGAGGAGCCGTATAACCTGGCCACCTGGCAGGCGCTGCGCTGGGCCGCCGGACGCCAGCGTCCCGCGCTCTTCTTCACCTGGCAAAACCTGCTGCGCCGCTATCCACCCCCCTTCAACTGGATCGAACGCCACAGCTATCGCCACAGCGCCCATGCCATCGCCGGCAATCAGGAGGCGCGCCAGGTGTTGCTGGCCAAAGGCTACGCCCGCCCGGTCACGGTGATCCCCCAGTTTGGCATTGACCCCCAGCTCTTCCAGCGCGACGCCCAACCGCCCCTGCTGGCGCGCTCGCCGGAAGATGGCCTGACGGTGGGCTATGCCGGGGGGCTGGTGCCGGAAAAGGGGGTGGAGGACCTGCTGCATGCGCTGGCTATCGCCCGCCAGCAGGCCGCGGCCGGGGAGCGGCCCTGGCGCTTGTTGCTGGCCGGCGGCGGCGCCCAGCAGCCCGCGCTGGAAGCCCTGGCCGCGCAACTGGGGCTGGGTCGTCAGGTGAGCTTCCTGGGGCGCATCAGCTCCACCGAGATGCCCGCCTTTTTTGCCAGCATCGACCTGTTGGTGTTGCCCAGCCGCACCACGCCGGCCTGGAAGGAACAGTTCGGGCGGGTGCTGGTGGAGGCCATGGCCTGCCAGACGCCGGTGATCGGCTCTGATAGCGGCGAGATCCCCCACGTCATCGGCGACGCCGGCCTGATCTTTCCTGAAGGGGAGAGGGAGGCGCTGGCCGGCCAACTGCGGCGCCTGGCCGGCGATGCGGCGCTGGCCGCGGAGCTGGGACAGCGCGGTCGCAGCCGGGTCCTGGCTCATTTCACCCAGGAACGCATCGCCGCGGCCACCTGGCAGGTTTACCAGCAGATGCTGGCCGATGCCACCCCTGGTCAGCCCTGAGAAAAATCCCGGAGAATCGGAGAGCGCTCTGGATTGCCCGGACCAGAGCGCTCTCTCTATCGGAAAAAGGAGGAGAAGAAGAGACTGATCATCTCTACATGAGGCAGTCTACCATGCAAACGGTTTCAGTGCTGGACGTGAAACCTACGTTTGCCCTACGCTCCCCTGCTGTTCCTCTTCGTTGTCGGCCGGCGTCGTCTCCGCGTCGCTCACGGCCGGCAGCTCAACCGGCGCAGGCGCGGCATCGTCCGGGGTGACCGCCTCGCCGCCATCGACGTCCGGCGCGGCGGCGTCCAGAGCGACCGCCTCGCCGCCATCGACGTCCGATGTGGCATCGTCCGACGCGGCCGGCTCGCCGCCATCGACGTCCGATGCGGCGGCGTCCGACGCGACCGGCTCGCCGCCATCGACGTCCGATGTGGCATCGTCCGACGCGGCCGGCTCACCGCCATCGACGTCCGGTGTGGCGTCTTCCGACGCGGCAGGCTCGCCGCCATCGACGTCCGATGCGGCGGCGTCCGACGCGGCCGGCTCGTTGCCGTCGACGTCCGCCGCGGCGTCTTCCGACGCGGCCGGCTCAGGGACGTCCGGCGCGGGGGCCTGGCTGCCCTCTTCCCGTCTGGCGCCGGCATGCAACGCCTGCTGGAGCTGGCGACGCAGCTCGGCGATGGTCTGTTTGCGCTCGGTCAGGCTCTGCTGCAGCTGCGCCAGGCGTTCGTTGCGGCTGGTCAACTGGCTGGCCGTTTCGCTGAGCTTGCCCCGCAGGCCGTTGATCTCCGCCTGTTGGCGCTTGATTGCCTGGCGCAGCCCCATGATGTCGTTGCCTTCGGCCCGCAGGTTGGTGCGCAGGCTGGCGATGATCTCCTGGCTCTCGGCCAGCTCCTTCTGCATCTCATCCAGCCGCTGATTCAGCTCGCCGATCTGCCGATCGCGCCGGCCGATCTGGTCGGTCAGCTCCTGGACGGTCTGCTGCTGCCCCTGGCGGGCTGATTCCACCTGCTGCGCGGCCCGTTGCAGTTGGACGATCTGAGCGTCGCGTTCCTTGACCTGCTGTTCCAACCGGCCCAGCGCCCGCTCCAGGTCGTCGCGTGCGCTTTCCATGCCCTTGACCTGGGCCTCAGCCGCGGCCCGCGCCTGCTCGCGCTCGCGCAGTTGGGCCTCCTGTTTGGCCAGGCGCTCCTTCATCTCGGCCGCCTCACGGTCGCGATACTCCAGGCGCGATTCGGCCTTGGCCGTCTCCTCGCGCGCCTTCTGCCGCTCCCGTTCCAGGGTAGTCACCTGGCCTTGCAGGCTTTCCGTGCGCGTCTTCTCCGGCTGGATGGCGAGAAAGCGCAACAGCAGCCACATCACGACGAGGCCGATCACCAAACCTACCACCGCCCACACGATTGGAGTCATAGCGTTCCTCCTGGCAAACCAATGCCGCAGACTGGCCCAGGGCCAACGTTGCGGCGAGAGCGAAGTGCGGCCGGCGTCGAGACGATCAGCCGCGTCGATTGGCAAAGCAGCTACACTGTATCATCATTCCGTCTGCAAGACAAGTGCGGTATAATCGGCCAGCGATTCCAGCTATGCTGGCTGCCAGACTGGAGTCGAGGCTTTAGCCGGGTCGCGCGCTCGACTCACATGGCCGGAACCGGCTGAAGCCTCGACTCCGCGCCGTGAACCGGCTGAAGCCTCGACTCCGCGCCGTGTTTGGAAGGATTCCAGACTGGAGTCGAGGCTTTAGCCGGGTCGCGCGCTCGACTCACATGGGCCGGAACCGGCTGAAGCCTCGACTCCGCGCCGTGTTTGGAAGGATTCAGACTGGAGTCGAGGCTTTAGCCGGGTCGCGTGCTCGACTCACATGGCCGGAACCGGCTGAAGCCTCGACTCCGTGCCGTGAACCGGCTGAAGCCTCGACTCCGCGCCGTGTTTGGAAGGATTCAGACTGGAGTCGAGGCTTTAGCCGGGTCGCGCGCTCGACTCACATGGGCCGGAACCGGCTGAAGCCTCGACTCCGCGCCGTGTTTGGAATGATTCAGACTGGAGTCGAGGCTTTAGCCGGGTCGGCGCGCTCGACTCACATGGCCGGAACCGGCTGAAGCCTCGACTCCGTGCCGTGAACCGGCTGAAGCCTCGACTCCGCGCCGTGTTTGGAAGGCTGTAATCGGGCCGCGCAAAACCTCCGACGGGCTCGGTCAGGAGACCGGCCCGAGCAGGTGGCGTTGTAAGACCGGCCCGAGCAGGTGGCTTCGGCGGGCTCGGTCAGGAGACCGGCCCGAGCAGGATGAGTTGTGAGACCGGCCCGGGCAGGATGAGTTGTGAGACCGGCCCGGGCAGGATGAGTTGTGCGACCGGCCCGGCAGGATGGGTTATGCGACCGGCCCGGCAGGATGAATCACGCAGCAGAGGTTTGCCATGACTCGCAAGATTTGCACCTTGGTTTACGCGCTGAGGGATGGACAGGTGTTGATGATGCTTCGGCGCAAGCAGCCCAACCTGGGCCAATGGATCGCGCCCGGCGGCAAGGTGGAGCTGGATGAATCGCCGATGGAAGGCGCAGTGCGCGAGCTGGCCGAGGAGACCGGCCTGCGCGCCGTGGGCCGGCCTGAGCTGCGCCTGATCATCACCGAGACCTCGCCCCTGCCCGACTGGCAGTGGCTGATGTTCGTCTATCTGGTGCGGGAGTTCGAGGGGGAGCTGAGCTCCGATGGCCGCGAGGGGGAGCTGGCCTGGGTGCCCATCGACCAGGTGGCGACCCTGCCCATCCCGCAGGCCGATGCGATCTTCTTCCCGTGGGTCATCGACGGCTCGCCGGGACCGCTCAGCCTGAAGTTCGAGTACGACGCGGACCTGCACCTGCTGGACTGGCGCATCGAATGATGAGCGACGGCCTGGAGCTGCGGATCCGTCCGGCCACGGCCGCGGACGAGCGCATGATCAAAGCGACCATCAAACGCGCGGGGTTGGATCGCACCGGCCTGAACTGGCGCAACTTCCAGGTGGCCGAAGACAAAGCTGGCGTCATGGCCGGCCTCTGCCAGGTGCGACGCTATCGGGGTGTGCGCGAGCTGGGCAGCCTGTACGTGCGGCCTGACCTGCGGGGGCGGGGACTCGGCGGCGCGCTGATCAACGTTTGCCTGGCGGCGGAGCAGCCGCCCGTGCATTTGGAATGTATCGAAGACCGCCAAAGTTTCTACGAGGCGCACGACTTCCAACGTATTCCCCTGTGGGAGGCCCCGCCGGCGCTGCGGATCAAATCGATGATTGGCACGACCGGGGCCTGGCTGCTCTACCGCAAACGGGTCATCGTCATGGTCTGGCTGGGTTGACCCGCGCTCACCAGCCATGCTCGCCGATCAAGGGCACGAAGGCCACGGGCGAGAGGCGCTCCTCCGTCGTCGCCGCCCCATGCCTGCGCACCCGCACCAGATCCTGGTAGCCGCGCGGGCCGACCGGCACGATCAAACGCCCCCCGTCGGCCAGTTGCTGCACCAGCGGCTGAGGCACAGCCGGCGCCGCGCAGGTCACCAGAATCGCATCGTAGGGGGCATGTTCCGGCCAACCCAGGCTGCCATCGCCCACGCGGAAGCGCACGTTGTCGGCGCCGAAGCGCGCTAGTGTCTCCTGTGCCTGGCGCGCGAGCAGGGCGATGCGCTCCACGGTGAAGACCTGGGCCGCCAGCAGGCTGAGCACAGCCGTCTGATAGCCGGAGCCGGTGCCGATCTCCAGCACCTTTTCCCGGCCGCCCAGCCGCAGCGCTTCGGTCATCGTCGCGACCACGTAGGGCTGCGAGATGGTCTGGCCCTCGGCGATGGGCAGCGCGCCGTCGTAATAGGCATCCTCCTGCTGCTCCCCAGGCACGAACAGCTCGCGCGGCACACGGCGCATGGCATCCAGCACGCGGCCATCGGCGATGCCCCAGGCCTCGAGCTGATGGCGCACCATCCACTCGCGCTGGTCTGCGAAGGTCATCTCCTTGGGGGCGGAGCTGCGGCTGAAATTGCCAGACATGGGAATCAATAGCGCACGGCAAAGCCGGTGAACTGGCCCTGAAACGGCTCGGAGCGCGTCTCGACCGCGGTGACGTAGGCGTTGGGCGGGCCCTGCCGGCACCAGGCCAGCATGCGCTCCACGGCCGCCTGCTCCCCCTCGAACACCGCCTCCACGCCGCCATCGGGCAGGTTGCGCACCCAGCCCCGCAGGCCCAGGGCGTTGGCCTGCCGCTGGGTGGACGCGCGGTAGAAGACTCCCTGCACATGGCCGCGGATGTGAACGTGGACGCGAATGGCTGACATGATGATCGTCGCTGGTCCTGAAGCAGGATGGCAGCAGTCGCTGGCCACAGGCGGCTCCCTGCGCCGACTGCTACAGATTTGATGTGGGCTTGCAGGTGTTGTATCATCTTCTGCCAGCCATGTCAAACCCATTGCGAGCCTACCAGGCCACGATCCATGACCAGCAGGCGCTGCGGCGTCTCTTCGATCAATCCCGGCGCAGCTTTGTCGCGTTTGGGCCGGAGGACCTGCCCCAGTTGCTGGCCAGCGGCGCCTGCACCGTGGCCCTGGATGGGGAGGGGATCGGCGCGTTTCTGGGCGTGGCGGTCAACCGGGCCGATTGGGCCTTCGTGCGCGGCCTGGCCATCCGCGATAGCTGGCGCACCCGCGAGGGGCTGACGGCGGTCTTGGAGCCGGCCGCGCGCCGGCTGCGCGCCGGCGGGGTGACGCACCTGGCCGTGTACGGCGTCGCCCTGTGGCTGCCGCCGGCGCTGCTGCACGTCGGCTTCAGGCGGCGCGAGTGGATCATCACCCTGGAGCGCCACCCGCGGCCGCTGGCCGACCGGCCGGCCGGAAGTGAGCCGTTGAAGGGCGCGTCGCTGCGGATCCGCCCGGTTGCGCCGGGCGATCTGGCCGCGCTGGCCACGCTGGACGCGGCCAGCTTCGAGCCGCCTTATCAACTGGCCAGCGGGGAATTGATCGAGCTGATGGTCACCAGCGGCCACTTCGTGGTGGCAGAAGCGAGGGCGCCGGGAGGCTCGCCTGCGCTGTTGGGCTATGCCTGCGCCGATGTGCTGGTGGACACCGGGCAGATCATCCGCCTGGCCGTCCACCCCGACGCGCAACGCCAGGGCATCGGTCGCGGCCTGCTCAACCATGCGCTGAGCTACTGCCACGACGCCGGCGTGCTGCGGGTGACCATCAACACCCAGGAGAGCAACGCCGCCTCGCTGCGCCTCTACGAACAGAACGGCTTTCGCCGCATGGGACGGCGGGTGCCGCTGCTGGTGCGGGAGCTGTAGGTTGTTCGGCGCGGTTTCTGATGCTATACTACCGGCCAGGCGCGTCCCAGGCAGCAGCGGTCTGGCCGGACCGACCCTGCGGCTGAACCAGGCGCCAACCGACCTCTCCGACCGGCCGGGCTGCGATCTGAGCTCTGGCCACCACCGCCCAAACCGCCATGACGTGAGGCTGACGCCCAACGACTGGGCACAGGGTAGCGATATTCAGCGATGATACGACCTGTTCTTGCGGCGCGCCAAAGATGGCAAGTATTCCATAGCTTGCCATCTTTGCCTCTCTCCATTCTGGCAGTTAGCCTCGCCTGCGGGCTGCTGCTGGCCGCCTGCGGCGCCGCGCCAGGTCCCACGGAGCCCGCGGCTGGCCGCGCGGCCACCGCCCCCGCGGCGGAGGTGAACGCTGAGCTGACAGCGACCCTGCCCCCGGCGGCCGCCGCAACCTCCACCGCCACGCCGACCGCCGTCGCGACCCCGACGCCGACCGCTTCGCCCACAGCCACGCCCTCAGCTACAACCACCCCCACGGCGACGCCTACGCCCACACCCACTGCTTCACCGACGCCCTGGCCAACCCCCGACGGCGTGACCCGCCAGGCGCGCGTGCCGATTCTGATGTATCACTACCTGTCAGACCCGCCGGCCGGCGCGGATCGCTATCGGCGCGATCTGTCGGTCTCGCCAGCGCAGTTCGAGCAGCACCTGGCCTATTTGCAGGCCCAGGGCTACCAGCCCATCACCCTCTACGACCTGCTCTATCACCTGACGCAAGGCGCGCCGCTGCCCGAAAAGCCGGTGATCCTGACCTTCGACGACGGCTACAGCGACAACTACGACAACGCCTTTCCGCTGTTGCAGCAGTACGGCTTCACGGCTGCCTTTTTTGTGATCACCGAGGTGGCCAACCAGGGCGAGGCCGGGTACATGAGCTGGGATCAACTGCGCGCGATGCATGCGGCCGGCATGGACATCGAATGCCACGCCCGCGTCCATGAATATCTGCCGGAAAACGACGACGCCCGGCTGGTCTGGCAGGTGCTGGGCTGCCGCGAGGCCATCGAAAGCGAGATCGGCCAGCGCCCGCGCTTCGTGGCCTATCCGTCGGGCCACTTCGACGACCGGGTGAGCGCCTTCTTTGCCTCCGACAACTATTGGGGCGGCATCACCACCCAGCAGGGTAGCCTGCACAGCTCCGACGCGCTTTTCGAGATCAAGCGTTTGCGCATACGCCGCACCACCACCGTCAAGGAGCTGGCCGAGCTGTTGGCCTTCGAGGAGTAAGCATGGCTTTTGACTTCTGGGCCGCCGCCGCCGTGGCCGATGAGCTGCGCCGCACCGCTTTGCCCGGTCGGGTGCAGCAGGTGGTGCAGGTGGACGGGGCAAGCCTGGCGCTGGAGCTTTACGCCGGCCGGGAACGCCGTTATCTGCTGTTGTCGGCCGATCAGCAGACGCCGCGCGTCCATCTGCTGGCCGACAAGCCGCGGCGCGGGGTGGACACGGCCTCGCCGCTGTTGCAATTGCTGCGCAAATATGTGCGCGGCGCGGCGTTGATCGCGCTGGAACAGCCGCCCTGGGAGCGCGTCTTGCGCCTGGATTTCCAGCACCCTGAGTTTGGCCGGACGGCCATCATCGCCGAGTTGATCGGGCGCTGGTCGAATCTGTTGCTGGTGCGGGAGACAAGCTCCCCCGCCTCCCCAGAGCCGGCGGAGAGCGTCTACCGCATCCTTGACTGCATCCACCGCCGCCGGCCGCAGGATGGCGTGGCGCGCCCGGCCATGCCTGGTCAGCTCTATCAGCCGCCGCCCGCCCAGACCGGCCTGACCCCGGATGCCCTGGATGCCGCGGCGGCCAGCCGGCTGCTGACGGCGGCCCAGCCGGAAACGCCGCTGTGGCGCGTGCTGATGGAAGCGCTGCAAGGGGTCAGCCCGCTGGCCGCGCGTGAGCTGCTCTTGCGCGCCTATGGCGACGCCGCCATCCGGGCCGGCCAGGTGGGGGAGCTCGGGCCGCTGGTAGACGCGATGGCCGAATGGATAGCCATGCTGCAAACGGGGGCCTGGCAGCCCTGCCTGGCGCGCGATGCGCAGGGCGCGCCGCTGGCCTTCGCCCCCTATCCGTTGACCCACCTCAGCCACGCCCACCTCACGGCGCTGGCGAGCATCAGCGCGGCGGTGGAACAGTTCTACGGCGAGAAGGCGCAGTCGGCCGGGGACAGCTATGCGGTTGCGCGGCGTCAGGTGGAGGCCAGCTTGCAGCGCGCCCAGCGCGGCCTGGAAAAACGACGGGAGGCCATCCAGCGCCAACTGCTGCCGGCCGGGGAGATCGAACGCCTGCGGGCCAGCGGCGAGTGGATCCTGGCCCTGGCGACGCAGATCCGCCCACGCCAGGTCGAGCTGACGCCGCCGGAAGGGGTTGAACTGCCGCCCATCCGGCTGGACCCGACCCTGTCGCCGGCTGGCAACGCCGCGGCCTACTTCAAACGCTACCGCAAGGCCCGGCGCGCGGCCGAGATGGGCCAGCCGCGGCTGGATGCGCTGGCCGTCGAGCTGAGCTATCTGGAGCAGTTGGGCGCGGATTTGGCCCTGGCCGCGGACCGCAACGAGATCGACGCGGTGCGGGTCGCGCTGGCTGAGGCTGGGTACGCGCGCAAGAGGCTGGCTCGGTCGGCCCCTCCGGGGGACTTCGCACAGACCGGCCAGAGCAAGGGGGAAGCGGGGCGGGTACAGGTGCAGGGGCCGCGGCGCTTTGCCAGCGTCGAGGGCTACACGATTCTGGTGGGGCGCAACAGCCGCCAGAACGAGCATATCACCTTCGACCTGGCCGGGCCGGACGATCTGTGGCTGCACGCGCGCGGCTGGCCGGGGTCGCACGTGGTGATCCGCAGCGGCGGCCGGCCGGTCAGCGACGAGACGGTGGCGCAGGCCGCGGGGCTGGCCGCGTTCTATTCCAAGGCCCAGCGCGAGGGGTGGGTGGATGTGATTGTGACAGAGAAGCGCCAGGTGCGCCGGCCGCCCGGCCCGCGCCATCCCGGCATGGCGCTGGTGGAGGGTGAACGGGTGGTGCGGGTGCGACCGGCCAGCGGGACTGAGTGATCAGCCGGCTGCCTGCTCGAAGCCGAAACGCCACGGCGCATTGTCCATGGGCAGATCTTCCAGCCGCGCCTGGCGCAGGGCAGCAAAACGGGGCTGCATCTCGGCCAGGCTGTCGCCGCCCAGCTTTTCCAGCAGCGCCTCGGCCAGCACGAAAGCCACCATCGCCTCGGCCACCACACCGGCGCGCGGCACGGCGTTGAAGTCGCTGCGCTCGTAGGCCGTGGCGTTGGGCTGGCCGGTGGCCAGATCGACGCTGCGCAGCGGGTTGAGCGTGGTGGAGATCGGCTTCATGGCCACCCGCATCACCAACGGCTCGCCGGTGGTGATGCCCCCCTCCAGCCCGCCGGCCCGGTTCGTGCGCCGCACCAGCCGCCCGCTCCCCTCATCCTCCTCGACGAAGATCTCGTCGTGTACCTCCGTCCCCCATTTCTCCGCGTTCTCAAAGGCCGGCCCGATTTCGACGCCCTTGATGGCATGGATCGAGCCGACCGCGCCCAGCAGCCGGCCGCTCAGCCGCCGGTCCCAGTGGACGTGGCTGCCCAGCCCCGGCGGCAGGCCCAGGCCCACCACCTCGAAAAGGCCGCCCACCGTGTCCTTGGCCTGCATGGTCTCCCAGACGCGTCGCCGCATGGCCTCGGTCGTCTCGGCGTCAGGGCAGCGCAGGTCGTTGCCCTCGGCCAGCTCGCAGCGCTGAGGATAGCTCAGCGCGGCCAGCCGGGCCGGATCGACGGCCACGCCGCCGATGGCGGTGACGTAGCTGCCAACGCGCACGCCGAACTGGCCCAGCAGCGCCTTGCAGATCGCGCCGACAGCCACGCGCGCGGCCGTCTCGCGCGCGCTGGCCCGCTCCAGCGCCAGGCGCAGGTCGCGGTAGCCATATTTGACCGCGCCGGTCAGGTCGGCGTGGCCGGGCCGCGGGGTGGTCATGGGTGGGATGGCGCGCTCGCGCCACTTGACAAAATCGCGGTTCTCGATCAGCAGGGCGATGGGCGCGCCGGTGGTCTGGCCGGCCATCACCCCGCTCAGGATGCGGGCTGTGTCCTGCTCGATGGCCATGCGCCCGCCCGCGCCGTAGGAGGTCTGGCGGCGGGCCAGGTCAGGGGCCAGGTCATCGGCGGAAAGGGGCAGCCCGGCAGGCATGCCCTCCAGAATGGCGGTCAAGGCGGGGCCGTGGGATTCGCCGGCGGTGAGGAAGCGTAACATCAAATCATCCTTTCTGGGTCAAGGCTGCCCGCGCCGCAGCCAGCATCACATCCAACGGCGGCTTGTGGCCCGTCCACAGCTCGAACGCGGCCGCGCCCTGCACCACCAGCATCTCCAGCCCGCCCTGCGTCTGGCAGCCCGCGGCCTCGGCCTGGCGCAGGAACAGGGTGCGCTCCGGCCGGTAGACCAGGTCATAGACCAGCGCGCCGGCCGGGAAGGGCAGATCGGCCGGCCAGGGGGAGGCGTCGACGTGGGGCCACATGCCGAGAGGGGTGGTGTTGATGATCAGAGCGGGTGAATGGTGAACGGTGAACGGTGAACGGTTAACGGTTAACGGGGAATGGGGAATGGGGAACGGTGAATGGTGAACGGTTAGTGAGGGGGAGAGGGACTGCGCGTGTTGAGCCAGGTCGGCGGCGCGGTTGGGGTCGCGTGCCCAGATGGCCAGATGAGCCAGGCCGCGTTGGATCAGGGCATAGACCACGGCGCGCGCCGATCCGCCGGCGCCCAGCAGCAGGGCCGATTTGCCGGCCAGGTCGAAGCCGGCCGCGTCCAGGGGATGGAGGAAGCCCAGCCAGTCGGTGTTGTCGCCGCGGAGGAGGGGGCGGGGGCCGGGAATTGAAATCCCCGGCTGAGAATGCGAAGCGCCCTCAGGCGCTGGGGAGGGGGAGACGTCCTCCCAGGCCCTGAGGGGCCTTTGTGCTGTCAGCCGGTGAATTTCATTCACCGGGTCTCCAACAATCACCGTGTTCACCGCCCCGATCGCCCGCGCCGCGTCGCTCAGCTCGTCCAGCAGCGGCATGACCGCCTGCTTGTGCGGGATGGTGACGTTGACGCCGCGGTAGCCGGCCGCGACCAGCCCGCGCACCGTCTCCGCCAGTTCTTCCGGCGGCGTCGGCAGCGCGTCGTAGCGCCCGTCCAGCCCCAGCGCAGCGAACGCCGCGTTGTGCATGGCCGGGCTGACGCTGTGGCCCAGGGGCCAGCCGAGCAGGCCGGTGAGAAAGGTCATATCAGCGAAACAACGGCTTGGCCCACGCCAGCGCCTGCTGGACCATGGGCAGCAACTTCTGTGCGGCGCATGTTTTTGCTAACCATCCTCCATCTCCACTCCCAACACCTGCAACACCCGCTCAAAGCCGGGGAAACTGTCACTGACGCACGCCGCCTCCTCCACCAGCACCGGGCCGGACGCGACCATCCCTGCCACGGCCAGCGCCATGGCCAGCCGGTGGTCGCCGTGGCTCCAGACGGGTGCGCTGCGCAGCGTCACGGGACCGTCGATGACGAAGCCGTCGGGGCGTTCCTCGACCTGCGCGCCCAGCTTGTGCAGCTCGGCGGCCACCGTGGCGATGCGGTCGGTCTCCTTGACGCGCAGCTCGGCCGCGTCGCGCACCAGGGTGCGGCCATGGGCCTGGGTGGCCAGCACCGCCAGCACTGGCAGCTCGTCGATGGCGCGCACGATCAGGTCGCCGCTGATCTCGATGCCGTGCAGGTCGGCGTGTTGCACCACCAGGTCAGCCACCGGCTCGCCAGCCTCATCGCGTTCATTTTCTAGCCGCAGGTTCGCGCCCATCATCTGAAGGATATCCAGAATGCCGGTGCGGGTGGGATTGACCCCCACGCCGGTGATGGTCAGATGCGACTGCGGAACCAGCAGGCCAGCCGCCAGCAGGAAGGCGGCCGAGGAGATGTCGCCGGGCACGGCGATGTCCAGCGGCGTCAGCGGCTGTTTGGGCCGTTCACTGATCGCCACCAACCCCAGGGTTTGGATCGGCGCGCCCATCGCGGCCAGCATGCGCTCGGTGTGGTCGCGCGCCGGACCGGGCTGGCGCACGATGGCGAGCCCGTCGCTGTACAGCCCCGCCAACAGCAGGGCCGATTTGACCTGGGCGCTGGCCACGGGCAACGTGTAGTCGATGCCGTGGAGTCGTGTCCCCTGGACCGCCAGGGGTGCCAGCCTGCCCCCCTGCCGGCCATGGATCAGCGCGCCCATCTGACGCAGCGGCTCGACAACGCGCCCCATCGGCCGTTTGACCAACTGCGAGCTGCCGCTGAGCACGCTGAAAAAGGGTTGCCCCGCCAGCAGCCCGGCCAGCAGGCGCATCGCCGTGCCGGAGTTGACGCAATCCAGCGGCGCGGCCGGCTCGTGCAGGCCATGCAGCCCAACGCCTGTGATCGACAGCTCGCTGGGCGAGATCTCTTCGATGGCGACGCCCAGCCCGCGCAAGACGCCCAGAGTGGCCTGGCAGTCGCCGCCGGGCAGAAAATTGCGCACGTGGCTGCGTCCCTCGGCCAGCGCCGCAAACATGGCCGCGCGGTGGGAGATCGACTTGTCGCCGGGGACGGCGGTGGAACCGAATAGCTCTTGGGTAGGATGGATGAGAAGGTTCATGACGGTGTTCGGTATACGGTATACGGTGAACGGTAAATGGGGAATGGGTGAACGGTGAACGGTGAACGGTAAACGGTGAATGGCGAACGGCGACTCCGGCCCGTTTACCGTATACCGTATACTGTTTGTAACTATACAGGTACCCTGCGCCCAACAACGCCGCCGGTTCACGGAACCGGCTTGAGCAGTGAGTGAAGACCGATTTAGGCCGACGTGACCTAGTACCTCTGAGTTTCCCAACCCCGATAGCTTCCTTGCTCCCGGCGGATCCGTGATCCGCCGGGTGCGAACACGTTGATTGAGTAGGCCGCCGTAACGAGATCAACGTGTTCGCACCCGGCTGAGCAGTTATGTGAAATCAATGACTAATCCGCCTTGCTGCGTGGACAGGCAGCGGCGACAACGGCACGCGCTGGCTTTACCTCGACGATCTGGGGATTATTCCATAGTCGAACTGTCGTTTTGACGATTTGACAGGCCGCCAGGCCTGTGGCACAATCGCCCGCACAACCGAACCATCGCAACAACTTTGAACCGGACTAGTACCTGTCGCAGCGGGCTCCAGAGAGCCGGCGGTAGCTGGAAAGCCGGCAGCAGCGCAGGCAGGGAATGGACCGGGGAGTTGGGATGTGAACAATGGGTAATGGTGAATGGTTAACTGTTAATGGTCAATGCGCCGAAGCTCTGGTCATTAACCATTATCCATTAACAATTCACCATTACCCATTCAGTAGCTTCCCCCGGAGACGCCACCGTTATCAGGGCGCTGGAGATCGGTACGTAACGAGTAACTCGTAACCCGTAACCTGGAATGAAGAGCGTTTCCGGTTACGCATTACGCCAACCCGTCTCCGCAGAGTGAGGCTGGCAACGGACGTTTTCGTCTGCCCGCCTAACCAGGGTGGCACCGCGAGACGCCTCTCGTCCCTGCACGCGCACGATGTTGCGCGGGACGAAGGGCGTTTTTTTGTTGGTAGATGTTGCTGCCAATCTGCTAATCACAGGACACCAACCATGTACAAACCCAGCCTCGACCAAGTTCGTTCCCTGGCCGATCAGGGCAATCTGATCCCCATCTACCGCCAACTGCCGGCCGACCTGGAGACGCCGGTGTCGGTCTATCTGAAGCTGCGCGACGGCAGCCCCTCCTTTCTGCTGGAATCGGTGGAGAAGGGGGAGCAGATGGGGCGCTACTCCTTCATCGGCGTGCAGGCGCCGCTGGCGCTGCTGGCCCGCGGCGGCGAGGTCAGCATCAAAGGCGCCGGCGGGGCGGTGCTGGAGACGCGCATGACGCCCGATCCACTGGATGTGGTCAAAGACTTCGTACACCAGCGCACCCCCATCCACGTCGACGGCCTGCCGCGCTTCATCGGCGGCGCGGTGGGCTATTTGAGCTACGACTGGGTGCGCTTCGTGGAACGGCTGCCGGCCACGGCTACGGACGACCTGGGCCTGCCCGACTTCGTCTTCCTGCTGGCCGACAACCTGGTGATCTTCGACCACGTGCGCCATCGCCTGTTGGTGCTGGCCAACTGCCGGCTGGATGGGGATGTGACGGCCGCCTATGCCGACGCCATCGCCCGCATCGATCAGATCGTGGCCCGGCTGCGCCAGCCGTTGACAGTGCCTGAGACGCCCAATGTCCTGGGCAACACTACATGGCAAAGCAACGTCAGTGAAGAGCAATTCGCGGCCATGGTCTTGCAGGCCAAGGAGCACATTGCGGCCGGCGACATCTTCCAGGTGGTACTGAGCCAGCGCCTGACCCGCTCGACCGAGGCCGATCCGTTCACCATCTACCGCTCCTTACGGATGACCAATCCCAGCCCCTATATGTACTTCCTGGAGCTGCCCGGCGATGACGCGACCGGCCAGCCGCTGCGGTTGATTGGCTCCAGCCCGGAGATCCACGTGCGGCTGGAGGACGGCCAGGCGCTGCTGCGGCCCATCGCCGGCACCCGCTGGCGCGGGGCCACCTCCGAGGAGGATGCACAACTGGCGGCCGAGCTGCTGGCCGACCCCAAGGAGCGGGCCGAACACGTCATGCTGGTGGACCTGGGACGCAACGACCTGGGCCGGGTGTGCGAGTACGGCAGCGTCCACACGCCCACGCTCATGGCCGTGGAGCGCTACAGCCACGTGATGCACATCGTCAGCGACGTGCAGGGCGCCCTGCGGGCAGAGTTCGACGCCTTCGACCTGCTGCGCGCCACCTTCCCGGCCGGCACTGTCAGCGGCGCGCCCAAGGTGCGCGCCATGGAGATCATCGAGGCGCTGGAAGGCACGCGACGCGGCCCCTACGCCGGCTGCGTGGGCTACATCGGCTACGACGGCAACATGGACACCTGCATCACCATCCGCACTGTGGTCATGCGCGGCGCCACCTGTACCCTGCAAGCCGGCGCTGGCATCGTGGCCGACAGCGACCCTGCCTACGAGTGGCGCGAGACGCTGAACAAGGCCCGCGCCCTGGCCGTGGCGGTGGAGATGGCAGAGCGCGGGCTGGCAGAGTAGAACCCGGAGGAACCCCCAGGAGCTTTTCGGCCTTGGAGGAGAAATCCCCTCAACTTCGGGCTAAGTACCATCATCAGGAGACTCGACCATGACCCAAAAACGCATTCTTACCGGCGACCGGCCCACGGGTAAATTACACCTGGGCCATTACATCGGCAGCCACCGGCACCGCCTGGCCTTGCAGGAGCAGTACGAGTGCTTCTTCCTGGTGGCCGACCTGCACATGCTGACCACCAAGAACACCAAAGAGGACATCCTGGCCATCGCCGACAACGCGCGCGCCATGGTGCTGGACCAGTTGGCCATCGGCATCGACCCGACCCGGGCCACCTTCTACCTGCAGTCGGCTGTCCATGAGATCTACGAGCTGCAGTTGCTGCTCAGCGGGCTGGTGACGGTGGAGCGCTTGCAGCAGTTGCCCACCATCAAGGACATGGCCGACGCGGCCGGGATGGAGCAGATCCCCTACAATCTGCTGGGCTATCCGGTGTTGCAGTCGGCCGACATCCTCATGCCGCGCGCCCATCTGGTGCCGGTGGGCAAGGACAACGAGAGCCACGTGGAGCTGAGCCGGCAGATCGCGCGCCGTTTCAACAACGCCTACGGCGAGGTCTTCCCCCTGCCGGAGCCCTACGTGATCGGCGGCACGCTGGTGGGCACCGACGGCCAGGCCAAGATGAGCAAGAGTCTGGACAACGCCATCCTCCTCAGCGACGACCCCGCCACCGTGCGCCGCCGCGTCTTCAGCATGTACACCGACCCCAACCGCGTCAGCGCCGACATCCCCGGCACTGTCGAGGGCAACCCGGTCTTCCAGTACCACGACTACTTCAACCCCAACAAAGAGGAGGTCGAGGATCTGAAAGCCCGCTACCGCGCCGGCCGCGTCGGCGACGTGGAGGTCAAGGAAAAGCTGACCCTTGCCCTCAACAACTTCCTCGAACCGATCCGCGAGCGCCGCGCCCACTACGAGGCGCAGACCGGCTACGTGGACGAGCTGCTCTACGAAGGCACCCTGCGCGCCCGCCAGGAAGGCCAGGCCACGCTGCTGGAGGTCAAGAAGGCCATGGGGTTGACGGGGGTGTGGAACCGGATATCGCGCGCGGCGGAGAAGAGGCGCAAGCGTAACCCGTAACGAGTAATGCGTAATGCGTAACCCGGAGACGATTGTGAGTTGGAGGTTAGGATGAATTTTGCGAGTTGGTGCGAGGCGGCGCCGGAGGAGATTACCGGCGACGTGCTGTGGAAGGTCAAAGCGTATCAGTTGGCGTTGTTTGCGGCGGACATTGCCTGGTCAGACGTAACGAAGCTGATGGGCGACCTGCGCACCAGGGATTTGTCCGATCAAATGTATCGGGCGGTTGGTTCTATCAGCGCCAACATCGGCGAAGGATACTCCCGTCGCTCCGGGCGTGACCGCGCCCGTTTCTATGAGTATGCCCTCGGTTCGGCGCGCGAGGCGAGAGACTGGTATTACAAAGCCCGCCATGTACTGGAACCGGCCGTCGTCGATCACCGCTTGCGCCTTTACGCGCAGATCATCCGCCTGCTGCTCACCATCATCCCCAGGCAACGCCGCGCTCAACTCCCCGACGGCCGGATCCAAGAGGAGCGACCATCGTATGACGTGCGCCCCTTCGACCCGCAGGAAGACGCGCCCCTCTCCTAGCACACCTTACGCATTACTCGTTACGCATTACTTGTCACACACGGCTCCATCGCAAGGAATACCACCATGATCGCATTCATCGACAACTACGACTCATTCACCTACAACCTGGTCCAGTTCATCGGCGAGGTGATGCTGGAGGACCGGCTGGGCGATCCGCGCACGGCGTTGCGCGTTTGGCGCAATGACGAGATCACGGTGGAGGAGCTGGCCGCGCTCCAGCCCGACACCATCGTCATCTCGCCTGGCCCCGGCACGCCGCAGCAGGACAGCGGCGTCAGCAACGACGTGATCCGCCGCTTCTACCAGACCACGCCGATCCTGGGCGTCTGCCTGGGGCAGCAGTGCATGGGCCACGTCTTCGGCGGCAAGGTGAGCCGCGCCCCGCGGCTGATGCACGGCAAGGTTTCGCCGGTCTACCACACCGGCAAGGGCCTCTTCCGCGACCTGCCCAGTCCCTTCCAGGCCACCCGCTACCACTCGCTGATCGTGCAGGAGCCGCTGCCAGCCGAGCTGGAGCTGACCGCCTTCACCATGGAGGGCGAGGTGATGGGCGTGCGCCACCGCACCTACCGCACCTGCGTCGGCGTCCAGTTCCACCCGGAGAGCATCCTGACCGAGCACGGCAAGCAGTTGTTGCGCAATTTCCTGACGCTGAGGCAGCCATGATCCAACAGTCCATCGCCCAACTGCTCGACCGCCGCGACCTGAGCGAGGAGGACGCCTACGCGGCCATGATGCAGATCATGACCGGTCAGGCCACCCAGGCGCAGATCGGCGGCTTTCTGGTGGCGCTGCGCATGAAAGGCGAGACCGTGGCCGAGATCGCCGGCTGTGCGCGGGCCATGCGGGCCAACGCGCTGGCCGTGCAGCCCCGCCGCCGGCCGCTGACCGACATCGTCGGCACCGGCGGCGACCACAGCGGCACTTTCAACATCTCCACCACCGCGGCCTTCGTCATCGCCGGCGCGGGCGAGCCGGTGGCCAAGCACGGCAACCGCTCCATCACCAGCAAGGCCGGCAGCGCCGACGTGCTGGGCGCGCTGGGTGTGCGGCTGGACATCGACGCGGCCCGGGTGGCCGCCTGCATTGACGAGGCCGGCATCGGCTTCTGCTATGCCGTCAACCACCACCCAGCCATGCGCCACGCCATCGGTCCGCGTCGCGAGCTGGCCGCGCGCACGGTGTTCAACATCCTCGGCCCGCTGACCAACCCGGCTGACGCGGAGCACATGGCCATCGGCGTCTTCAGCCCGGAGCTGACCGAGCCGCTGGCCGGTGTGCTGGGTCGGCTGGGCTGCCCGGCCGCGTTCGTCGTCCATGGCCACGGCGGGCTGGACGAGCTCAGCCTGAGCGGGCCCAACCGGGTCAGCGAGCTGCGGGCCGGCCAGGTGCGCACCTTCACGCTGGATGCGCCCGAGCTGGGTCTGCGCCGCGCCGGGCTGGCTGAGCTGAAGGGCGGCGACGCGGCCGACAACGCACGGATCACGCGCAGCATCCTCGGCGGCCAGGAGCAAGGGCCCATGCGCGACGCCGTCTTGTTCAACGCGGCCATGGGCCTGGCCGTGCCCGATGGCGACTGGCAGTCCGCCGTGCAGCGCGCCCGCGCCAGTCTGGACAGCGGCGCGGCCCTGGTCGCGCTGGAGCGGCTGGTTGAGGTCAGTAATCGGTGAACGGTGAACGGTGAACGGTGAACGGTCAGCAGTCGCCGGTCGAGTAGGCGTCTGCGCCGTATCGAGACCTCTGGGTTTCGATACGCTGGCATTGTGCGTCCTCATGTGAGTCGTGCGCCCTCAACCCGCTACTCAACCCCCGGACCGGAGGCCTTCGCCGGTCGGGTAGGCGTCTGCGGCGCATCAAGCCAGGCACGATGCGCCGCCAAAGTGCTGGGCGTCGGTGCGCCACCAATTAACCATTCACCAGTTCACTCATTCACCCATTCACCAGTTCACCCATTAACCCTTCTCCCCATGACCAAAAAAAACGCCCCCCTGCCACCCCGCGAAGAACGCCTGCGCCACCAGGGCAAGATGCTGGACGAGATCATGCGCCACAAGCGCGACGAGGTGCCCAAGCGCGCCGCCGCCCTGCCATTGACCACGCTGCGCGCGCTGGCCGAGACCGCGCCCGCGCCGCTGGATTTTGCCGCGGCCCTGCGCGGCCCCGGCGTCAGCCTGATCGCCGAGGTCAAAAAGGCCAGCCCCAGCCGCGGCCTGCTCTGCCGTGACTTCGACCCGGCCCGCCTGGCCCAGGTCTACGCGCAGGGCGGCGCCGCGGCCATCTCCGTCCTCACCGACGCCCGCTTCTTCCAGGGCCAGCTCGAATACCTGACAACGGTCAAGGAGACTTTGGGGAGAGAGGGAGAGCGGGAGAGGGGGAGACATGCGCCCCCTCCCTCCCTTTCCCCCTCCCCCACTCCCCCTGTCCTGCGCAAAGACTTTATCTACGACCCCTACCAGGTCGTCGAGGCGCGGGTGGCCGGGGCAGACGCGCTGCTGTTGATCGTGGCCGTGTTGGGCGACAACGAGCTAAAGAGGCTGCTGGCCGAGACGCGCAGCTACGGCATGGAGGCGCTGGTGGAGGTGCACGATGGAGACGAGGTGGCGCGGGCGCTCAAGGCCGGCGCGCAGGTGATCGGCGTCAACAACCGCGACCTGCGCACCTTCGCCGTGGACATCGCTGTCACCGCCCGCCTGCGCCCGCTGATCCCCGCCGAGTGCGTGCTGGTCAGCGAAAGCGGCATCCACACCCCGGCCGACGTGCGCCGCCTGAAGGAGATGGGCGTGGATGCCATGCTGGTGGGCGAGAGCCTGGTGACGGCCAGGCCCGAAGACCGCCTGGGCAAGGTGCGTGAGTTGGTACGGGCAGGTCAGGGATGAACGGTTGACAGCCAGAGGGCGCGTGCTGCCAACCGCCGCCCAATGCAGCGATTAACCATTACCGCGCACTCTGCGCTATAATGCCGGCATCCGCTGCTTTCCGGAGTTCCCATGAGTTCCTCTGAGTTCCCGACCTACCACATGAGCGCCGACGCCTTCCGCCGCCACGGTCGCGCGGTGATCGACTGGATCGCCGATTACATGGAACGCGTCGAGCAGTACCCCGTGTTGTCACGCGTCCAGCCGGGCGAGATCCGCGCCGGCCTGCCGGTAGAGCCGCCGCAGCAGGGTGAGCCGTTCGAGGCTATCCTGGCTGATGTCGAGCCATTGATCATGCCGGGTGTCACCCACTGGCAGTCGCCCAACTTCTTCGCCTTTTTCCCGGCCAACGCCTCCGGCCCGGCCATTCTGGGCGACCTTTTATCGTCGGGCCTGGGCGTGCAGGGCATGCTGTGGGCCACCAGCCCGGCCGCAACCGAGCTGGAGACCCACGTGCTGGACTGGCTGGCGGACATGCTGGGCCTGCCGGGCCGGTTCAAGTCGAGCTCAACCGGCGGCGGGGTGATCCAGGACACGGCCAGCAGCGCGGTGTTGACGGCCGTGCTGGCCGGTCGCGAGCGCGCCACCGGCTTCGCCAGCAACGC
>JAKQCW010000006.1 GCA_029558955.1 Chloroflexota bacterium | reverse complement strand
AGCTCCAGCGACACATTCTGCCCGGCGTAGGCGCTCAGGTCCACCGTGGCATTGACCCAGTTGGGGTACGTGTCGTTGGCCTGGATCAGGTCAAGGCTCCAGACCTGGGTTCCGTTCACCTCGACGTAGGCGTAGTCCAGGGCGGCATCGTCCGGGTCGGGCCGATAGCTCATGTACCAGAAGGACAGGGTCGCGCCGCCGGCCGGCACGGCTACCATCTGATCCACCGAGCTGGTAGCTGCCACTCCGCCGCAGTAACCGGCGCCCCAGAAGTCCATGCTGCCGTCGTAGGCCGCCGCACCCCAGACCCCTGACCAGTCGCCAATCCACTCGCAGGTCGAGTTGGTGACCTCGGTCCAGCCTGAAGCGGGGGGCGGTCCGTTCTCGAAGCTGCCGTCGTTGACCAGCGCCTCGACGCCGCGGGAGACCGGGGCTACCGGCTGCATGCCGCTGGCGAAGGAGCCGGCAGCAGAGAGCGTCTGCGAACCGACGGTGGCATTCATGCCCTGGGCAGGAACCCCGGCCGCGAACGACGTGTTCTCCTCAGCGATGCCCCAGTTCAGCGTGCCGCTGCCGGTGTTGCTGATGGTCAGCGTCTGCTGCACCTGGACGTCAGCCGGCTGCGTGCTGCTCATGGAGAGCGGGTCGACGTAGATGTTGGGCTCGTCCTGTGCATCGGGCTCACAGGCCGTCACCGTCACGCTGTCCACCTGCCACCACCAGTCCCAGGTCGCGTTGCGGTAGTTCCAGCGCACCACGGTGTTGGCCTGGTTGTCGGCCGCGAAGGGCTCCTCCACCAGCAGCGGGCCGCGGTGGTCCTCGTCCCACGAGAGGAGGTTGGTCCAGGTTGAGCCGCCGTCGGTGCTGAAGTCCAGATCGCCGAACTCGCCGCCAGTGCCGAGGTCGTTGTAATCGGTGTAGTAGCTCACCATCGGGTCGGTCAGCCCGGTCAGGTCCATGACCGACGTCCACATCTGGGTGTTCATGATGCTGCCTGAGCCGCAGGCGTCGCTGTCGGCGATGGCGAAGAGGCCGCTGCCGCCGGTCAGGTTACTGCGCCCCGCGGGATTGGTGTTGGTCCAGTCCGGCACGCCAGATGCACCACAGCCCGTCGTCGTGTTGGAAACGGACCAGCCGGCCGGCGGGAAGCTGCCCTCGAAGTCCGCGCTCAGCAGCGTGACCTCGGTGGAGCCCACAGGGCAGCGGTTCGGGATCACGGTGACGTTCGCCGTGGACGAAGCCTGCGCCGAGCCGCCGGTCACGTGGCTGGCGGTCCAGGTGCCGACGTTGGTGGTGTTGGCGTTGGCCACGTAGGGGATTGAGAGGCCCAGCGCCACCGTGTCGACGCTGGCGCCTGGCGCCAGGGCATACGAAAGACCGCTGAAGATCGAACCGAGCACGGTGTCTGTCAGGTCGTGGGTGGCGAAGGGGATGGTGCCCGTGTTGGTCACCGTGTAGCAGTAATAGACGGTAGTGCCTTCGGGGACGGTGATGTTGCTGGTGGCCGCGCAGACGCCGGGGGTGGTGCCGACGGTCTTGAGCAGCGAGATGGATGGGCCGGTGGCAGGAGCGCCTTCGATGATGAAGGGCAGGTCCTGCGGCGTGCTGTTGCCGGTGTCAAGCAGCGCGGCAAAGGCGGCGCCCGCGGCTGACTGTTGCGCGTTGGCGCCTGGCTTGTTGGTCTGTCCCAGGATGGTGACCGGGGGCGCCCATGGGCCGGAGGTCAGCGTGCCGCCGGTTTGCCAGTCGAGCCAGTAGACGCCGGCGGGCAGGGTAGTGTTGACCGTCACCACATTGGCCATGATCGGCCGCTGGTTGTCGCCCAGGGCCGTGTCTGTCGTGCGGTAGATGTTGCTGAAGCTGCTGCCGGCCAGTCGGTTGGTGGATGTATCGCCGAAGACGATGTTGCTGCCGGCGACGCCGGGTGGGCCGTCCCAGATTCGCAGGTTGACGTGGTTCATGGTCGACGTGGTCGTCGAGCCGGTCTGGTAGCCGTAGAAGGTAATGGTGCTGATGTTCCAGCCGCCGGCCGGGACGGTGAAATCATCGGCCACGCGGTTGTTGGCTGACAGCTGCATGCCGAAGCCATAGGTGGAGTTGCCCAGCGCGGTCTGCACGGCGCTGGCATCGGCGCCGCCGGCGCCGCCGCCGGGGTGCGTCGTCAGCGGGCCGTTGTCGTAGAGGATAGCGGCCGGGTTGGCGGCCGGCGCGGCCGGCGCGGCGGGGCCATCGCTGGCCAGTTTGAGGTCGCGCGCGGAGGGGAGCGCGGGGTTGGCGGTGGTTTCCTGAGCGGCGGGGCCGTCGCCTTGGGCAGCCGCGCTGATAGGCAGCAGGGCAGCCAGCAAGGTCAGGATCATCAGCAGATAGATGAAGCTCTTGCGTTGCATCGCTCAAACACTCCTAAGTTAGCCTTGAAGACCAAAAGGAAAGGAACACGACGGGGCCTCTCGCAGAGCAGGCCGGTAAGTCAGCCGTTGTATCATGCGGGGTTGAACGCTGTAACACCTCCTTCTTCGATTGAAGCAAACGCGGGCTGCCCACAACACCAGGCCGTGTATGCAATCCCGCGGCGTTCATGGCGGCCGGCGTGTGCTGGCCGGACCATTGAACACCTCTTGAGAAACCATCTACGTTGTCGGGGTGACCTGCCGGCCGGCGTGCTCGACGCTGAGGGGAGCCGATTGAAGCTGAAAGCAGGTCGGAGGGGAGAATTGGTGCCCTGATTCTAACGCAAAATCGACAGGAGGTCAAGTATTTTTTGGCATTTTCCGGCAATTTCAAACGGGGATGGTTCAAACTCGCTCCGCGGCCCTCCGTTGGTTGAGTAGTCTTCTGAGGCGTATCGAAACCCGCGGCCCTCCGTTGGTTGAGTGCCGTCTGCGGCGTATCGAAACCAACGGCGGGCCACGGGCTGAACAGTTACAAAAAGCCTCCCACGCCGCGGGTACGCAGGAGGCTTCATGTCAGCTTAGCGCCGGACGCTCGCACGAACGTCCGGCGCTGGCGGTCAGATGAGGGTTAGTTGCGCTGGCGGCGTAGCACGTAGGCTGCACCCAGGGCCATGCTGACCACGGCCGGCAGGGCAGCCAGCGGCAGGCCGGCCAGCGGCAGCGGCGCCTGGGCTGCGTTCAGCCCGTCCAGCGTCACAGCCGTCGGCGGAGCCTCGGTGCACTTCAGGTGCGCCTCGTCGATCTGGGCGTACCAGCCCATGGCCTGCGGGTCGTTCCAGAAGTAGCGCCAGCGCAG
>JAKQCW010000004.1 GCA_029558955.1 Chloroflexota bacterium | reverse complement strand
GCTGGGGCGGGCTCGGTCGGAGCCCGGCCCGAGCGGGCGCGGGCGCGGGTGGGGGCGGGCTCAGTCGGAGACCGGCCCGAGCGGGCGCGGGCGCGGGTGGGGGCGGGCTCGGTCGGAGACCGGCCTGAGCGGGCGCGGGCGCGGGTGGGGGCGGCAGCTTCTGAGCGGGTTGCCATCATTACCGGCGCGGCCAGCGGCATCGGCAGGCATTGGGCCGGCGAGCTGGCCGCGCGCGGCGGCTTCAGCCTGGTCCTGGCCGACATCGACGAGGCCGGCCTGCACCACGCCTTCACTTCGAGCGACCATCTGCGCTTGCACCGGATGGACGCGCGGTGCGCCGCCGACTGGCAGGCTGTGGTCGGCGCCGCGCTGGCTGCGTTTGGCCGCATCGACTATCTGTTCAACATCGCGGGCGGCGGCCGGCCCGGCTTTCTGTTGGAGCAGCCGGTGGAGAATGTGGATTTTGCCGTCGATCTCAACCTGAAGGGCCCGCTCTACGGCATGCGCCTGGTGGGGCAGGTGATGGCCAGCCAGCGCCGCGGCCACGTGATCAACGTCGGCTCGCTGGCCGGGCTGTCGGCCACGCCGGGCAACGCGCTCTACTCGGCCGCCAAGTCAGGGCTGCGCGCGGCCTCACTGGCCGCGGCCGTGGAACTGCGCCCCTATGGCGTCTACGTCACCCTCGTCGCGCCCGATGTGGTGGACACGCCGCTGGCCCGGCGTCACTTCGACCACCCGGAGGCGGCCGCGCTGGCCCGCTCCGGCGCGCGCGTGTTGACCGTGCAAGAGGTGGCGGCCGCCTTCGAGCGGGCCATGGCCGAGCGGCCGCTGGAGCTCAATCTGCCCCGCTGGCGCGGCTGGCTGGCCAAGCTCAACAGCGCCTACCCGCCGCTGATGCTGAGGCTATACGAGCCGTTGAAGCGACGCGGGCTGAAGCGGATGGCGCGCATGAGGAGTAACTCGTAACCCGTAACCCGTAACCCGGAGGCGCTCTCCATGTGGGAAGTCTCTCCGGGTTACGCATTACTCGTTACGCATCACGCAATAGACCGACATCATCCCACGTACCCTCATCCCCACTCACAGGAGTCCCCCCATGTCCGAAATGACCGTTGGCGAGCTGCTCATGCGCTCGTTGCAGGCTGAAGGCATCGATTTCATCGCCGGCATCATCGACGGCGCACACATTCCCTTTGTGGTACACGCCGAACGCTGCGGCGTGCGCTATGTCAACGCGCACCACGAGGAGGCGGCCGTACACATCGCCGAGGGCTACACGCGCCTGGCGCACAGGCCGGCCGCGGCGCTGGGCAATCCAGGGCCGGGCGGCGCCAATCTGATCGCGGGCCTCAGCAGCGCCTACGGCGAGGGACACCCGGTGATCGGCATCGCCTGCACGCGGCGCAGCGCGGTCAACAACCCGGAGCGCGGCGGCGCCTGGCAGGCCACCGATCTGGTGGCCATGGCCCAGCCGGTCGCCAAGTTCAGCGCGCTGATCAGCCGGCCGGAACGTGTGCCGGAGCTGGTGCGCGCGGCCGTGCGCGCGGCCACCAGCGGCCGGCCCGGCCCCGCTTTCCTGGCCATCCCCGACGAGCTGCTGGCGCAGAAGATCGACACAGCCCGGCTGCGTTTGACCCCGGCCGCCCAGAACCGGGTGCTCAACCTGGGCGCGGGCGATCCGACGCTGATCGGGCAGGCGGCTGAGCTGCTGGCCGCGGCCGAGCGCCCCTTTATCTACGCCGGCAAGGGGGTGCTGTGGGCCGGCGCGTCGGCCGAGCTGACCGCGCTGGGCGATCACCTGGCGGCCGGCATGGGCAGCAGCTTGGGCGCGCGCGGCGTCGTGCCGGAGGACCACCCCCATTATTTCCACATCTTCGACATGCAGGCCAGCATGATGGCGCGCAACGGGGCCGATGTGGTGTTGATCGTGGGCGCGCGGCTGGGCGAATACGACGGCTGGGGCATGCCGCCGGCCTGGGGCGACCCCGCCCAACAGAAGACCATTCAGATCGACGTCGACCCCCTCTCCATCGGCCTCAACCGGCCGGTGAACATTCCCATCGTGGCCGATGCCAGGGCCGCGCTGGGCGCGTTGCTCCAGGCGGTGCAGGCCCGAACCCCGGCCCGCGAGACCATGCCCAACCTGGCGCGCTACCGTGAGCTGTCGGCGGCCACGCTGCAAGGGGGCGTCGCCTACATGAGCGCCAGCAGCGGCCGCGGCGTCAATCCCGGCCAGATGGTGATGCTGGTCAACCAGTTCTTCGGCGAGGATGCGGTGACGGTGCTGGACGGCGGCAACACCGTGCTGTGGGGGGTGGCCTTCAATCCGATCCTGCGGCCCGACAGCTTCCTCTACTCGGTGCAGATGGGCTACCTGGGGACGGGGTTGCCCATGGCCATCGGCGCCAAGCTGGCCGCGCCGCAGCGGCCGGTCTACTGCATCACCGGCGACGGCGCGCTGGGCTTTCACGTCATGGAGCTGGAGACCGCGCTGCGGGCCGGCGCGCCGGTGATCGTCGTGGTGGCCGTGGACGACGCCTGGGGCATGGAGAAGACCGCCTACACCTTTGCCGGCTTCGGCCCGGAGCATCACGGCCCCATCGAGTTCGCCCCCGGCGTGCGCTACGACCTGCTGGCGCAATCGCTGGGCTGCTTCGGCGTCAAAGTGGAGAGCCTCGACGAGCTGGCGCCGGCCTTGCAGGCCGCGGTGCAGTCGGGCAAGCCGGCGGTAATCCACGTGGCGGTGGATGCGGCCGTCAACGCCGATCCGATCGGTTTCAAGGAGTTTCGCTACGCGCGGACGCTGTGACGTGATGCGTAAGGAGCAAGCCGTGGCCGGAATGGCGGACGGCTCGTTTCAGCCCGTTGCTTTGTTTGATCTCGACGTCAACCGCGCGGAGCGAACCCAGCGGGTACGCAGCAATTCCAAACGTGGCGCGGAGTCGAGGCTTCAGCCGGGTCCGGCCGCTGCGAGTTGAGCGCGCCGACCCGCCTGAAGCCTCGACTCCGGCTTAGCAGCCACCTTATTTGGAATCGCTGGATTGGATGCACGTGACTTGCTATCCCCGTGACCTGTGTTATAATCGCGCCGCATCAAGTCCGATGTTTTGCTTTGGCAGTTACCCGTCAATTTCATATTCAGCCGGAGGTAGATGATCATGGCCTTGCCCATTCCCAGCATGGTGCTCAAGCAGCTTTATACGTTCAACAGCCTGCGCAACACCGCCGATGGCGTGCGCTTTTCGCTCAAGAACCGTCTGAGCGACACCACTTTGACCGCGCTGCACAGCGTCAAGTTCGACGGCGTGGCCGTGCCGCGCACGGCGATCACCTTGATCCTGGACACGGGCGAGCAGGTCAAGCCCGACGATCTGGCTCAAAAGCCCATCGACTTCCCGTTGCGCAAGATGCTGGACGTGATTTGCCGTATGGATCCGCTGTCCGAGGGCATCCACAAGCTGGAGATCAACTTCTCGGCCGGCAACTTCGGCAACCTGACCCTGAAGGTGGACAGCGCAGTCAGCACCGAGGTGGAGAACGTCGTCAAGATCCCGCGCGACAACGCCGACAACTACAGCGAGGCCATCATCCAGGAACGCCAGCGCTTCGTTGAGCAGTTCACCGGCAAGAAATTGGAGCATATCCCCCATTACTCCTTCGATCCGCACATCACGGCCGGCAATATCGAGAATTTCGCCGGCGTGGCGCAGGTGCCGCTGGGCTTTGCCGGCCCGCTGACCATCAAAGGGGAGCATGCACAGGGCGACTTCATCGTCCCCATGGCCACGGCCGAGGGGACGTTGGTGGCCTCCTACAACCGCGGCATGAAGATCATCAACCTCAGCGGCGGCGCGGAGGTGACGGTGATCGGCGATGCCATGCAGCGCGCGCCGGTCTTCGTCTTCGACGATGCACGCGGGGCGCGTGACTTCGTGCGCTGGGTCAACGACCACATAGACGAGATCCGCGACCACGCCGAGGCCACCTCCAGCGTGGCCAAGCTTTCCTACATCGACCCCTACCTGGCGGGCAAGTTCGCCTTCCTGCGCTTTAACTTCACCACCGGCGACGCGGCCGGCCAGAACATGGTGGGCCGCGCCACCTTCGCCGCGTGCAGTTGGATTCTCGACCAGGTTGAGGACGTGCGTCATTTCTACCTGGAATCGAACCTGGCCACCGACAAGAAGGCCAGCCAGGTCAACGTGATGCACACGCGCGGCAAGCGGGTCGTGGCCGAGGTCACCATTCCGCGCGATGTGTTGATCCAGCACATGCGGGTCAAGCCGGAGCAGCTTTTCTACCACTTCAACGTGGCCAACGTCGGCGCGATCCTCTCCGGCGCCAACAACAACGGCGCCCATTCGGCCAACGGCATCACCGCCATGTTCATCGCCACCGGCCAGGACGTGGCCAACGTGGCCGAGTCGTCAGCCGGCATCCTCTACTGCGAGCTGACCGACAAGAGCGATCTCTACCTGGCGCTGACCATTCCCTCGCTGATCGTGGCCACCTACGGCGGCGGCACCAGCCTGGCCACCCAGCGCGA
>JAKQCW010000335.1 GCA_029558955.1 Chloroflexota bacterium | reverse complement strand
CCCTGGATGCGGCCAACCCTCGCCACCAACGATCCTCCTGGTATCCGTCCTCGGCGCGCAGAAAGACCTCGAACTGGGCATAGGTGATGGGATAGCGGGCGATCCAGTAGGTGTCCAGCGGTTTGGGCGTCCTGTCCTGGTAAGTCCACTCAGCGCGACCGGTCTGGGGATCAATCTTGGAGATCGGCACCCAATCGATGTCGGGCAGGCCATCCTTGACGCCCACACCTTTGCGCGTGTCATGGCCGGGGAAGGGGCCGCTGCCCAGCAACCGGCCGGCGATGTCGCGCTGTTCGGGGGTGAACTCCTTGTAGTCCAAAAGGATGCGGCGGGCATCTTCACGAAGGATGTCATAGCCCGTCGCTGCCACCTGTTTGGCTTTGTCGAGGAGTTTTGCGTCCAACGCCACCTGTAATGCCAGCAACGCGGTCTGTTTCCCCTCCTTGCCGTTGCGATAAGGCTCGCAGCAGTGGTTCAACAATGTGCAGGCGTCTGCAATACGTGGGCGAGTCAGGAGCTCATCGACGGCGAAGCGCAAGACATTGGCCCACAGGACGGGCGCATCGATCATTCGTTGCGCCAAACCGCCAGGGAAACGGCGGTTCGACAGCAAGGGCAACCCTGGTGGACGTTGGTCTTCCGAGCGATAGAGCAATTCGCAGGCTGCCAGGTACTCCTGAAAGGTGCCGTGCAGAAACTTGTACTGTCCCTCGTAGGTCTCTTCCAACACGGGCACCCGCTCCAGGATGTTGGCTTGGTACGAGAGATGGTCCAGAAGGTCATTAGCTACTCTGCCCTTACCCAGCCTGTGCAGCGCGCGTAAGATATCGGTAACCAACACCATCGCTGCATCGTCGCGTGATTTGCGCCTCTCCTGGGCATCAAATGCAACCTGTTCAAGGACGATTCTCCAGTCCTCTTCGCCCACAGGAAGCTCATATTCCCTTTCTGGATGCTTCTCATCTCTGTACTTGGTTGCCACCCAGTCCTTCACCAGCAGCGTCACCGCGCGACGGTAGAGCTCGCCGCGTGTGCTAGGCAGGTCGCGCTCGCCCGGCTCCTTGCGGATCCAAAGCGCAACCAGCAGCGTCAGCAACAGCGGATTGCTGCGCAGATCATTGCGTATGGTGTGCAACGCTGCAATGAACGCCCGGCCTTCGCGGCCTGCATCGCGCGTCCGGTCTTGTTGCAGCAGTCTCCCGATAAGACGCTGCGCAAACGCCTCCTGACGATCTCCTCCCAGCGGCGCCAGCCTGGTATGGCCAAACCCATGGACCCGCCATTCTTGCTGCTCGTAGGCATACGGGCGGGCGGTGACAAGTATCGGCGCGTGCGGGAACTCATCGACCAAGGTGCTGATAAAACCATGTATCTGGGCCTGACGTTCTGGAACGCTGGCCTCGCTGATCTCATCCAACCCATCCAGAAGCAAGGCGGCCTTTCCTTGTTTCAACAGACTGAACAGATCGTTGATCAGGTCGTCATCCTGCTTGACCGGCAAATGGCTGCGAAGGTGTGCGCGCAGTTCCTTGAGACCAGGTTCCTTGCCTGCGCTTCCGGCCAGCGGAGCAAAGCTGCCGACCAGCGCGCGCATCTCGATGTAGATCGGCGTGTAGGCGTGCGTCCAACCGGGCAGCGCGTCCAACGTGGCTGCAGCAGGGACATCGCCATGCCCGGCTGCACGCAGCCGGTGGCCGGCCCAGCACAGGGCCAGGTGTCGCAGAAAGGTGCTCTTGCCGCTGCCTGGGTCGCCAATCAGGACGAGGCGCGGCTGGACCAGGGCGGCATGGCTGGCATCTGCTTGCCAGATCAGGGTCTGTTTGTTGCGTGACGAGTCACGTCGCCGGCCGGCCGCCCACTGATACGCCATATCGACGAGGGGCGTCAAGCCCTCTTCTGTCACGTCCAGATCGGTCCAAGACCGAGGACGCACCCTGTGATCCTCCGGCTTTTCACCCGGCATCGCTCTGGTCGTCTGTTCACTCCAGGCGATGTCGAACCATTCCCGTTCGATCTGCGACGGAGAGTCGCTGTGGGCAGCGCCGCACCACCATTTGCGGTCTTGCCCATCGCCGGCCATCTCCATAGCAATCGTGAAGTCCACCGGCAAAGGTGTGAAGATGTCCAACAAGGAAACTTTACGCGCTAACCGTATCTCCTGTGGATCGAACAGGCTCATGGAAACCCTTGCCCAATCGCAGTCCTCGCCAAAGAGGCTACGCAGATACGCAAGGTGTCGCTGAGCCGACTTCTGCTGTGTACTGGCAATCTCCGTCAGTATCACCTTAGCCGGGTCCACGCCATCCCGTGAAAAGAGCTGCATCATGTCCGCGGCGTATTCATATTCAGGGTCGCTTCTCATCCGGCTCTTGGCGGCGAAGAAGGCGTTTTGTATATGGCGGCCGGCGGCTAACGTGCCGTAGAACTCCGGTGTAAACGCCCAGGCCACAGCGTCATCTCCGATGTCATAAGTCGCGCCGATCGTGCAGTCTACGTGCTTCGACAGCAGTCGGGCTGTATCGGCCGTGTAGCAGCCGGCCAGTACCAAAAGCCTGATCGGTCGTTCGGCTTCGGCCTGGTATATGCGCATCTTCTCGGCTAGATCTTCAGCGGATAGGGGCTGGGATTCCCTGCCCCTGTCAGCGCTCAGGTAGAGATCGCCGCCGCCCCCGTGGACCGAAAAATGGACGATGTCAGGGGTGTGTTCAAGCAGGCGCTGCAAGATATCTTCGACCTTGACGGCAAACACTGACTCGACCATAAAGCGCGTGCTGCACAGCCGGTCCTTCAGTCCCTGGAACTCTGTGCCAATCTCTAGCGGCTGCCCATCGACCGGGTTTGCGGCGAAGAAGAGTATCTTGATGGGGGATGCAGTCGCCATGACCCCACTACTCCTTGTCAGTTGGTTGGGTGAACGTAGGGGCTGCGCCATCCGCCTTCCACGCCAGCTTGACCTTCAGGCTGGCCTCGGCCTTGGCGCCGACGATGTAGATCTTCATCTCGCTGTTGAAGCCCAGGCCAAACTCCATCTCCACGCCCGACAGCTCGCGCTGCTCCGGCCGCTCCCGCAGCCGTCCCAGCATCTCGCCCGCGTGCTGGGCCATGAACTCGACCGCGCCAAAGGCTTCCCGCACCTGCTCGTCGGTCAGCTTGCGAATCTGGTCGCGCGTGCCGCGGGTGACGCGGCCGGACGCGTCTGGTTCGACCAGGTCAATAGGCGTCACCTGAATAGCCAGGGGTTGATGGGGTTGATCGGTGTGCGTCATGGTCTTCCTCCGCGCTGGGTTGAGTTGGCATCCATGGTCCAGGCACAGCAACGATCTGGCCAGAACCATGCTGCAAGCTGCCCACAGGATAGCACAACTCGGCCAAAACAGCAATGACGGCAGCAACCCTGACCAGCGTCAACCCTTTAGGGTGGAGAGGCCTTGAGACGTCTCAATCACATCACCACATCTTTCAAGATGTGGATTCTCATCACATAGACCCGGCTGAAGCCTCAACTCCGCGCCTTGGCGCCTGACACTGACTTCCCCGGCTTGAACTTATGGCTGTTTCGTCGTACAATGGCGCTGGATGAAAACCATGTTACACCAGGCGACGCTCTACAAACCGCTCAAGAAGGGCTATGTGCAGTGCACGGCCTGCGAGCACTTCTGCGCCATCGAGCCGGAGGGCATGGGTAAATGCGGCATCCGGCGCAACTACGACGGCGCGCTCTATCTGGTCGTCTACGGCGAGGCGGCCGCGCTGCACGTGGACCCCATCGAGAAGAAGCCGCTCTTCCATTTCCTGCCCACGCAGCCGGTGCTCTCGCTGGGCACGGTGGGCTGCAACTTCACCTGCCAGTTCTGCCAAAACTGGGGGATCAGTCAGAGCGGGGCCGCGGCGGTGGTCGCGGACAGACCTTCGAGGTTGCCGAAAACCTCGAAGGTCGAGAGTGCTCCGGCCATGCCGGCCGACATCGTGACCCATTGCCGCCAGCACGGCATCCCCATGCTGGCCTACACCTACAACGAGCCGACGGTCTTCTTCGAGTACGCCTACGACACGGCCAAACTGGCCCACCAGCACGGCATCCGCAACATCTTCGTCAGCAGCGGCTTCGAGTCGCGGGCCGCGCTGGAAACCATCGAACCGTACCTGGACGCCATCAACGTCGACCTGAAAGCCTGGAGCGACGCGTTTTATCGCCAGGTCTGTGGCGCCCGCCTCAAGCCGGTGCTACGCAACATCGAGCACATCGTTCAGCAGACCCAGATCTGGATCGAGATCACCACTCTGCTGATCCCCGGCCTGAACGACGACGAAGCCGAGCTGCGCGCGATGGCCAACTGGCTGGCCGGCGTGTCGCCCGACCTGCCGTGGCACCTCTCCGCCTTTCACCCCGACTACCAACTGCTGGACCGGCCCCCCACCCCCCACCGCACCTTGCTGCGCGCCTGGGAGATCGGCAAAGAGGCCGGGCTGCGCTACGTCTACCTGGGCAATGTGCACGACGGCGACCGCGAGTCCACGTATTGCCCGACCTGCCACACGCTGTTGGTCAGCCGCAACTGGTACACCGTCCGCCAGCACTGGCGCCAGCCGGGCGTGTGTCATGCCTGCGGGCTGCGGACGCCGGGCGTTTGGCAGTGAGCAATGGTTAATGGTGAACGGGTTAATTGTTAACGGTTAACGGCGCGTACGCCTCTGACATTAGGCATTAACCGTTACCCATTCACCATTAACCATTTTCCGAGGTTCCCCCATGAACACCACCGCTATCCGTCCTCCCGCTGTGGCCGGGACCTTCTACTCGGATCGACCGGAGAGGCTGGCCGCGGCCGTGGAGAGCCTGCTGGGCCAGGCGCGGGACGCGGGGCTGGGGCCGCTGCGCGCGTTGATCGCGCCCCACGCGGGCTATCGCTACTCCGGGCCAATCGCGGCCAGCGCCTTCCGGCAACTGCAAGCCAGCGGCCGCAGCCAGCAGTGCACGGTCTACCTGCTCGGCCCGGCGCATTATGTCTACGTGGAGAGCGTGGCCCTGTCACCGGCCGGCGCCTTCGAGACGCCGCTGGGTCTGGTGGCGCAGAACCGCGCGGCCATCGACGCCCTGCTGGCCCGCGGCCGCACCTACCAGCTTGACGCGTCAGCGCACGAGCCGGAGCACAGCCTGGAGGTGGCGCTGCCCTTCCTACAGATCGCGCTGTCCGAAGGCTTCGACCTGGCAGCCATGCTGTGCGGCCAGCCGGACGTGGCGCAGGTGGCGGCCGATTTGGCAGAGCGGCTGGGTCCCGGCGACCTGGTGGTGGTCAGCTCCGACCTGAGCCATTTCCACCCCTACGAGACCGCGCAGGCGCTGGATCGCGTCCTTCTGGAGGCTGTTGTGGCCGGCGACGCCGCGCGCGCGGCCCTGGGCGAGGCCTGCGGCCTGCAGCCGATCCTCGTCCTGATGCGCCTGGCTGAGATGCTCGGCTGGACGCCGCGCCTGCTGGACTACTGCAACTCTGGCGACACCAGCGGAGACAAGCAGCGCGTCGTTGGCTATGCCGCGGTTGTATATGTGGGCGGCGAGTAGGTCACGTTACCAACGTGACGAACGCATTCGCAAGCACATGAGGTGTCCGGCTGATAGCCGGACCTACGGCCACCAATCTACCAATTTACCCTTCCCCAATCTACCCCGCATGATCATCGGCATCGCAACCATCGAACTCCGCATCCCCATGAACGACTCGCTCAAAGGCAAGCGCAGCGTGATCAAGCCGATCATCGCCCGCCTGCGCAGCGAGTACAACGTCTCCGTCGCCGAGGTGGATCACCAGGACTCCTGGCGCAGCGCAGTGCTCGGCGTCGCCTGCGTCTCCTCTGACCGCGACTACGCCCACGGCCTGTTGATGAAGGTCGTCGAAAGCGTCGAGCGCTGGCGGCTGGACGCCGATCTGGTGGACTACGAGATCGAGCTGATCAGTTGACAGGGGGAAAGAGCGCCTCCAGCCCGCGCCACAGATCGTCGCGCCAGGCCACGTAGTTGTGCCCCCCGTTGAACTCGCGGCAGCTCACGTCATAGCCACGCGCCTGCAAGCGCGCATAGGTGCTGCGATTGCTCGCCAGCAGCCATTCATAGCGCCCCACATCCAGCCAGATGCGCAGCGGCTGCACGGGGCCCTGCTCCACCAGTTCCAGCGCCGTCGTCCGGTAGGGACCCAGATGAAACGCGCCCGACTGGCTGAGCACGCGGCCGAAAATCTGCGGCAGACGCAGCCCCGTGGCCAGCGCCATCAATCCACCCATGGACGCGCCCATGACGCCAAAAGCGCCCGGCTCTTGCGTTATGTCGATCAAATCGAGCTGTTGGCGCGCGGCGGGCAGCACCAGCTCATGCACGAAGCCCAGCGTGGCGTCGCTGCCGGCATATTCCGCCATGCGACTGCCGCGGCCGTTGGCCAGCATGGCCAGGGCGATGGGCCGGATGCGCCGCTGGGCGATCAGATTATCCACCAGCGTGGCCAGGCTGGCGCGACGCAGGTAGTCAGGGCCATCGTAGACCAGCAGCAGCGGCGCTGGCCCTGCCGCCGCCGGCCGGTAAAGGATCAGCCGGCGCTGCTGGCCCGCGATCCACTGCCGGGTGGGCAGCTCCAGGCGGATCAGCTCGCCCCGGGCCACATCGCGCCGGCGCGTGGCCAGCGGCGTCGGGCTGCCCTGAGGCATGTAGAACCAGTGGTTGAACTGGCCCACCCCGTTGAAGACGCGCCGGGGATTGAAGGGATCGTCGACGCGACCGTCATCAGCGCCCAGGCAGTATTCCATGTAGGCGTCGGGAGCCAGCTCCAGGGTCGCGATCCAGACCGACTCCGCGGTCGGCCGGCGGCGGCCGCCGGCAACGCGCCGCCAGGGCAGCGGGCTGGCCTCATCCCAGTCGTTCCAGTCGCCGCGCAGCAGCGGCGGCTCCGCGCCCTGCCAGACAAAGGTGGCAGTGTGGTCATCGGTCAGCGGCGCGCCCTCCGATTGGGCGCGGGCCAGCCAGTTCTGTGAGATGGATTTCATGACAACCTCGCTGGGCCAGGCATGTTCAGCGCCGCACGGGCCTTGGCGCGCCAAAAAGCAAAGGGGACAGGGGCCCGCGCCGCGGCGCGGGCGGGCACGCGCTCCTTCATCCGTTGGATGCGCGCGTGGGACTGCTCGATGCGGCCGCGGCTGATGCGTCCCTGCGCCACGGCCCGGCGCAGGATCTCCACCGTGCGACTGACGATATCCTCCTCGAAAGTCACGTTGTTGGAGATGGCCAGGATGTCCACCCCGGCAGCGACAGCCGCCAGCACCGCGTCCTCGTAGCCGTAATAGCCCCGAATCGCGCCCATCTGCATGTCGTCGGAGATCACCACACCGTCGTAGCCCAGCTCGCGCCGCAGCAGGCCATCGATCACGGCCGAGAAGAGGGTGGCAGGAAACGCCGGGTCCAGCATCAAGCGGGCGCGCCGCCCGGCGCAGCGATCCTGGCCGGAAGGAAGCTGCTCGGCTTGACGCTGGGCGCGCCCTGGGCTGGGTCGGTCAGCCGCAACACGCTGGCCTCCTGGTTGGTGTGGACAGCCACCTCCTGCCCGTTCACGCTCAGCAGCACGCGGTAGCCCGGCGTGATCACATCCATGCACATCTCGCCCGGCTTCTCCACGCCCAGACAGGAGCTGCGCCAGGTGGCCTCCTCGACGCTGATCACCTGAATGGCGGCCGGGTCCACTCCCAGCTCGGCCGCGGCAAATTGAACCGCCGCGCCGGCGATGGCCTCGAAGCCAGAAGGGGGCTGCGCGGGCTCCTGCGGCCGCGTGTTGGGTGGGACGGTCTCCTGCGGCCGTGTGTTGGGTGGGACGGTCTCCTGCGGCCGTGTGTTGGGCTCGGTCGCAGGGGGCGCGGTGGGCGCAGTCTCCAGGGAAGCGGGCGGCTCAGCAGTCGCCGTGGGGGCAGGCGGCTCGGCAGGCGGCGGCGCCGTGGGGGCCACGCAGGCCGCCGCCGTCACCAGCAGCAAGGCACAAAGCAGCAATATTGTTCGCATGACAGATCGTTCTCCTTGGTCACTGACGGGGCAGGCTGCGGCCTGCGATCTGGATTTTACACGGCCCGGCCAGGGCTGGAGTTCACCGCGCAACTGTACACCATTGGGCGAGATAGCGCAACTGTGGTAGACTGGCCGCCATGAGCGAACGTCCCCAGGTCACCATCTACACCGACGGCGGCGCGCTGGGCAACCCTGGCCCCGGCGGCTTCGCCGCAGTCATGCTCTACAACCAACATCGCAAGGAGCTGTCGGGCGGCTTTCGCCTGACCACCAACAACCGCATGGAGTTGATGGCAGCCATCAGCGCGCTGGAGAAGCTCAGCACCGCCTGCGACGTGACGCTCTACACCGACTCGCGCTATGTGGCCGACAGCATCAACCTGGGCTGGGCCAAACGCTGGCGGGCCAACGGCTGGCGCAAGAACAAGACCGAACCGGCGCTCAACCCCGACCTGTGGGAGCGGCTGCTGAATGTGCTGGCGCAGCATCAGGTGCGCGTGATGTGGGTCAAGGGCCACGCCGGCAACGTCGAGAACGAGCGCTGCGACGAGCTCTCGGTGGCGGCCGCGCGCCAGCCCAACCTGCCCGCCGACGAGGTCTACGAGCGCATCAACCCCAAGCCGGGACCCACTAAGAACTGGATGAGCTGATGGAGTACTTTTTGACCATTGCCACCGCGGTCGGCAACGCGCCGGCGCGCCGCGAGCGTTTCGCCGAGCTGGGCCCGGCGCTGGAGCGGGCTGTGACGCTGCTGGATGCCGGGGAAGGCACGCCGCTGGAGCTGACCGACACCGGCGAGCGCCGCCTGCTGGCTCAGGCTGATATGGAACGGCTGGCCCGCCTGGTCGGCAAGTTCACGCCGGTGGACGACGACATCGCGCGCCAGGTGTTGGCTGGGCTGCCTGAGGCCACTCAGGACGCCTGGTGTCGCTGGCTGATCTTCCGCATGCGCTCGGCCGGCATCAGCCCCCGCAGCAGGCTGGCCGTGATCGGCAGCGTGCTGGACGCGATCACGCCGGACCAGTGACGCGTGGGGACGGGTGTTCATGCCGGGATGGGATGATGCGCAGGCCGCTTGAACGGTGAATGGAAAATGGGTTGTGATCCATGACAGCGCGACTGAGTGAGACGTACCGACCTGGAGACCTGGTGGAGGTGCTGTTCGAGATCGACGGCGTGGCGCAGTGGCTGCCTGGCCAGGCAGCGGGCTCGCAGCCCCCAGGGCTGTGGGTACGCCTGTCTGACGGCAGCATGTGGTTTGTGACGAACACGCGCAGAATCCGCCCGGCCGGCGCGGCCGGTTCAGAAAGCGACTGAGATGATATCCGTGACGACAGCCCAGGCCCTGCGCGAGGCAGGGTTGGCGTGGAAACCCCTAAATCTGGATTTCTTTGCCATTCCCTTGCCCGAATTCGAAGGGCAGGTCTTCGCCATCACCGACATGACCATTCTGGCCGAGGCGCTGTACGGCGAGCCGGCCATCACATTCCACGGCACGGTGGAGTGGGCGCTGGATCACCTGTGGCAGGGCGAGGTGATCTGGCTGCCGCGTGAGGAGCAACTGCGCCAACTGCTGGAGGAACGTCTGCTGGGCGAAGCGCAGCCGGTTGTGACGCTGGAGACCACGCGCGACGGCTATCGCTGCACCATCAACGCCGGGGGCGAGACCCTGTCGTTCGAGGCTTTCGACGCCAGCGAGGCCTATGCCGCAGCTCTGATGCACACGCTGCGCTAGTGGTTAGACAAATCTGTTGGCTATGGTATAATCACGCTGTCTGACCTCGCTGCCGCTCATCGTGCGCAGAAATCGCCTGCGCAGCCCGCTCAGCTATCAGCGTCGCCACAAGAAAGGAGCCAACGCCGGCCCCACCCACCCCCTCACCTCCACGCAGGATTAGGCCCCCTCGCTTTGACATCCTCGCTTCGGTCGTCTGTCTCGTCCGTCCCACCTCGGGCAGCCTTCCCCTCATCTGCAAGGAGAACTCATGACAACCTCTGAGATCAAAGGCAAGGCCTTTGGCTACTTGCCGCAAGACCGTCCCCCGATCGGCGCCATGCTCAGCCTTGGTTTCCAGCAAGTGCTGACCATGTTCCCCGCCACCGTCCTGGTCGCCATTCTCACCAAGTTCGACGTCGGCGTGACCCTGCTGGCCACCGGCATCGGCACCATCATCGCGCTGCTGGTCAATGGCCGGCGCATTCCCATGTACTACGGGTCCAGCTTCAGCTACATCACCGTGGTCATCACCGCGATGATGCTCTACGACCCGACCTGCTTCAGCGATCCCAACACCGTTTACTGCCCCAACGGCGTGCGCATGGTGCAGGTGGGCATCATGGGCACCGGCCTCTTCAACATCCTGATCGGTCTGCTGATCATGCGCATCGGCAAGGCCGCGCTGGACAAGGTGCTGCCCCCCATCGTCACCGGCAACGTGGCCATCGTCATCGGCTTGGCGCTGGCCGGCGCTGCCCTGGGTATGGCCGCCAGCAACTGGCTGGTGGCCTTCATTACGCTCTTTGCGACCATCCTGTTCTCGGTCTACCTGCAAGGCAGAGGCCTGTTGGGCATGTTGCCGATCCTGTTGGGCGCCATCGTCGGCTATCTGGTGGCGATCCCCCTGGGCCTGGTGGACTTCAGCCGGATCGGCGCGGCGGCCTGGTTTGGCGTGCCCCACATCACCCTGCCAGCCTTTACCGATGCCCGCGCCTGGGGCCTGGTGCCGGCCATCGCCCTGATCGCCATCGCCACGGTTCCCGAATCCACCGCCCACCTCTACCAGATGAGCCTCTACATCGACCAGTTGGCCAAGGAACTGGGACGGGCGCCCTTGCAGGTCAAGAACCTGATCGGCCTGAACCTGGTCTCCGACGGCGCTGACGACATGGTGGTCGGCTTCCTGGGCGGCTGCGCCGGCACCAACTACGGCGAGAACAACTCGCTGATGGCCATCACCCGCAACTACTCCGTGCCGGTGCTGATGGCCGCGGCCGGCATCGCCATCGTGTTGGGCTTCGTCGCCAAGCTGGCCGCGCTGGTCAACACCGTGCCCGTGGCGGTGGTTGGCGGCCTGGCCATCTACCTCTTCGGCGTCATCGGCAAGCAGGGCGTCGCGTTGCTCCAGAGCGAGAAGGTCAACCTCTTCGAGCCCAAGAACCTGGCCATCGGCGCCACGATCCTGGTGCTGGGCATCGGCGGCAACCTGGCGCTGGAGAATGGCCTCTTCCCCTTCAAGGTGCCGGTCTTCTTCCCTGATGGCATTCCCGCCATCGTCTTTGCTGCCATCGTCGGCATCCTGCTGAATCTGATCTTCGTCCTCCTGCCGCCTTCACGCTTCGGCGTCAAGGAGCGCGAGAACATCAACCTGTAAGCGGAAACGATGAAGGATGAACGATGAAGGATGGAGCCGGATTCCGGCTTCTGCAGCTCTCGTTCATCCTTCATCTTTGCGCGTGGAGGTGAATCACCTTGCAACCTTTCGACTACATCAAGCCTCAGACGCTGGAAGAGGCCAGCGCGCTGCTGTTGCAGCACAACGGCCAGGCGCGCCCCTTCGCCGGCTGCACTGACCTGCTGATCCGCATCGAACGCGGCTTCGTCCATCCCCAGGTGGTGGTCGACGTCAAAGACCTGCCCGGCGTCCACGATCTGCTGGTGGTGCGCAACGGCGATCTGCGCATCGGCGCGGCTGTGACCATGAATCAGGTCGCGCTCAACCCAACGGTGCAGAGCGGCTGGCCGCTGCTGGCCGAAGGGTGCGGCTCCGTGGCCTCCTACCAACTGCGCAACCGGGCCACGGTGGGCGGCAACCTGTGCAACGCCTCGCCCGCGGCCGACAGCGCGCCGGCCCTCATTTGCTACGGCGCCAGCGTGCACATTTTCGGCCCCGACGGCCCGCGCACGCTGCCCTTGGAGGCCTTTTTCCTCGGCCCCGGCAGAACCGCCCTGCAGGCCGGCGAGCTGTTGACAGCCATCACCGTGCCCTTCGTGCGCGGCTCGGCCGGCCATTTCCTCAAGCTGGGCCGCACCACCATCGGCGATATCTCGCTGATGAACGTGGCGGTGCTGGGCTGGCCCGACAGCGATGTCCCCTCCGGCTCCAGTTGGCGCATCGCGCTGGGCTCGGTCGCGCCCACAGTGATCCGTGCGCCCGAGGCCGAGCGCCTGCTCAGTCAGGACACCTCGCCGGCCGGGCTGGAAGCTGCCAGCCAGGCGGCCGCGGCCGCCGCCCGCCCCATCGACGACATCCGCGCCACCGCCGCCTATCGCAGCGACATGGTGCGCGTGCTGACGCGGCGCGGGGTCGAGCGCGTGCTGGAAGAGATCGGCGGATAGGACATCCGTGCATTTGGCGCCCAGCCGCGAATTAAAGCCATGGTCAATGGACAACTGCCAATGGCCAGGAGACTCGGAATGAAACACGACATCACCTTTACCGTCAACGACGAATCCTATAGCATCGCGGTGGAATCCCACCACAACCTGTTGCGTGTGCTGCGCGAGCAGTTGGTGCTGACCGGCACCAAGAACGGCTGCTCCGAGGGCGAATGCGGCGCCTGCACCGTGCTGCTGGACGGCGAGCCGGTCAACTCCTGCCTGGTGTTGGGCGTCGAGGCCGACGGCCACGCCATCACCACCGTCGAGGGGCTGGCCGTGGATGGCCACCTGGCCCCCATCCAGCAGACCATGGTCGAGCTGGGCGGCACGCAATGCGGCTTCTGCACGCCGGGGGTGCTGATCGCCTCCCACGCCCTGTTGCTGCGCAATCCCGACCCCAGCGAGGCCGAAATCCGCGCCGGCCTGGTGGGCAACCTCTGCCGCTGCACCGGCTACGTGCGCATCGTAGATGCCGTGCGCGAGGCGGCGCGTATGCAGCGCACGAGCGTTTCCCCTATCCCGTAACACGTAACCTCAAAGCGCACACTCCAAACTCATATCCGGGTTACGAGTTACGCATTACGCATTACGCATTACGTGTCCCGCCAAGGAGCGAACCGTGGCAATCAAGAAAACAACTATCGTCGGCCAGTCCTTCCCCCGCGTGGAAAGCAACGCTAAGGTGATGGGCGCGGCGCAGTACGTGGACGATATGCAGTTTGGACCGAATCTGCTGCACGGCCGGCTGAAGCGCAGCACCGTGCCCCACGCCATGATCAAACGCATCGACGTCAGCAAGGCGCGGGCGCTGCCCGGCGTGCGGGTGGTGGTGACCGGCCAGGATTACCCCGGGCTGACCGGGCTCTACCTCTCCGACCGGCCCACCTTCGCCGTGGACCGGGTGCGCTGGGTGGGCGAGCCGGTGGCCGGCGTCGCGGCCGACACGCCGGAGCTGGCCGAGCGCGCCTGCGAGCTGATCGAGGTCGAGTACGAGGAGCTGCCGGGCGTCTTCGATCCGGAATTCGGCGCCAGCGGCGCCGCGCCGCTGCTCCATCCTGACCTGATGGACTACGCCGCCGTGCCCTTCATCTTCCGCCAGCCTGGCACCAACATCAGCAACTGGTTCAAGGTGCGCAAGGGCGACATGGAGGCCGGCTGGGCCGAGGCCGCGCACATCTACGAGCACACCTACCGGGTGCCGCACGTGCAGCACGTGCCGCTGGAGACCCACGTGGCCGTGGCCCAGGTGGATGGCAACGGCAAGATCACGCTGTGGAGCGCCAGCCAGTCCCCCTTTGCCCAGCGCAACCTGATCGCCAAAAGCCTGAACATCAGCCATTCCAAGCTGCGCGTCATCACCCCCTACATCGGCGGCGGCTTCGGCGCCAAGGCCGGCGTCAGCATGGAGGGCGCCTGCGTGGTCATGGCCCTCAACGCCAAGGGGCGGCCGGTCAAGCTGGCCATGTCGCGCGCCGAGGAGTTCCATACCACCTTCGTGCGCCAGGGGTTGGTGGCCAAGATCAAGATGGGCATGACCGCCGATGGCCGCATCACCGCCATGCAGAACACCTACTACTGGGACGGCGGCGCCTACACCGAATATGGCGTCAACATCACCCGCGCCGCCGGCTACAGCAGCACCGGCCCCTACTTCGTGCCCAACGTCCACGCCGACTCGCTCTGCGTCTACACCAACCACCCCGTCGGCGGCGCGATGCGCGGCTTCGGCATGCCGGAGATCCACTGGGCCATCGAGCAGCACATCGACCGCATGGCCACGCAGCTCCACCTGGACCCGGTGCAGGTGCGCCTGTTGAACTGCCTGAAGGAGGGCCAAGAGACGGTGACCGGCATGATCATGCACCCCACCGGCCTGAGTCAGTGCATCGCCAAGGCAGCCGAGGCGCTGGACTGGGAGACTCCCAGCAAGCCCAGCGGAACCGGCAAGAGGCGCGGCAAAGGGATCGCGGCCATGTGGAAGGCGCCGGCCATGCCCCCCAACCCCGGCTCCTCCAGCACCATCCGCTTCAACGAGGATGGCACCTGTCTGGTGAACATCGGCGGCGTGGACATGGGCCAGGGCGCGCTGACCATCGCGGCCCAGTTGGCGGCCGAGGGGCTGGGCATCCCCATCGAGGACGTGCGCGTCAACACCGTGGACACCGATTATTCCCCCTACGAGTGGCAGACGGTGGCCAGCCGGCTGACCTGGAGCATGGGCAATGCCATCCTGCGCGCGGCCGATGAGGCCAAGACGCAGATCATCCAGATGGTGGCCGAGGTGTGGGGCGAGGACCCACAGGACCTGGACATCATCGACGGCAACGTGGTCAGCTATGCCACCGAAGAATCCGTGCCGCTGAAGAACATCGTGGTCTACGGCATGCAGAAGCCTGATGGCACCTGGGCCGGCGGGCCGGTGGTGGGCAAGGGACGCTTTATGCCCACCTACGTCACGCCGCTGGACGCCGAAACGGGCCAGGGGCCGCGCGCCGTGGTCCACTTCACCACCGGCGCCCAGGCGGTGGAGGTGGAGATCGACGAGGAGACCGGCGAGGTGCAGGTGCTCAAGCTGGTTTCGGCCTACGACGTGGGCAAGGCCATCAACCCGGACATGGTGCGCACCCAGATGGAAGGGGGCGCGGTGCAGGGCCTGAGCACGGCGCTGCTGGAATCGATCATACTGCGCAACGGCCAGCCGATGAACCCCAGCTTCACCGACTACCGCATCGCCACCGCGGTCGATGCGCCGGTGGAGATGGTGAACATCATCGTCGAGGTGCCGCAGGACGACGGCCCCTACGGCGCGCGCGGCATCGGCGAGCACGCCATGGTGCCCACCGCGCCGGCCATCGCCAACGCCGTGCGCGCGGCCGTGGGCGTGGAGATCGACTCGATGCCCATCACCAGCGAGAAGGTGTGGAAGGGGATGAAGGGCCAGGAGTAGCAAATCGGGCCAGCAAGAAGTATGATGAAGCTCGAGGGAGCTGGTCGGCGCCGACCAGCTCCCTCTTTTTTAAGGTCGTTGCGGCGGGCCATCGATCTAATAGCTGCCGGAGGCGGTTAAGGGTGAACGACAGTTGTCAAAACGCGGACCGCTTGGGCGATCCGCGTTTTGGTTGCACCGACGCGCTGTGGCCTGCGCGCCTCCGAGCGCCTGCTCGTGTTGACAGCTCACGTCAACTTAACTACAATGCGCAGCGGCTGGGATCAAAGCCCCGGCTGTCAAGACATTTTCAATAGAGCCCACTGCTCGCCAAGGAGAAGCCTATGACCAGTGAACGTGCCCGCGAGATCAAACGCCGCCGCCAGCGCCGCGACAAGGTGCGCAAGCTGCGCGCCCGCCTGATGCAGACCACCGACGTGCGCCAGCGCGCGACGCTCATCCGCAGGATTCAGCGCGTCAGCCCCGCCGCCCCCGTCCCCGAATCCTGAGCAACGGGCGATTCCATCGCTCCTGCCCGCGAAAACGACCCCCATCCCCGCTTCGGAGTCGAGGCTTTAGCCGGGTGCAACGCCGAAACCGGCTGAAGCCTCGACTCCTGCGCGACTGCAACCCCGCTTCGGAGTCGAGGCTTTAGCCGGGTGCAACGCCGAAACCGGCTAAAGCCTCGACTCCTGCGCGACTGCAACCCCGCTTCGGAGTCGAGGCTTTAGCCGGGTGCAACGCCGAAACCGGCTGAAGCCTCGACTCCTGCGCGACTGCCTCGACTCCTGCGCGACTGCAACCCCGCTTCGGAGCC
>JAKQCW010000296.1 GCA_029558955.1 Chloroflexota bacterium | reverse complement strand
GGCCGCTGCCCCAGCTCGACCAGGGCGCGCGCGATGATGTTGACGAAGCGCCAGGCGAATTCGCGGAACGCGGCGCTGTTGCCTTCGCCCGAGAGCTGTCCGGCGATGCGCGTGGCCACCTCGGAGATCCGCCCGAACCGGCCCACGGCGTTGTAGCGCGCCGAGATGTCCGGCCAGCCCAGATGGAAGACGTAAAACTCGCCTTCGCGCCCGGCGCGCTTGGCCTCGACGTACATGCGCTTCAACAGGTCCGCATCGCCCTTGGGGTCGAAGACGATCACCACCTCATGGTCGCCGCGGACCTTGCGGCGGATGTCCTGGGTGATGAACAACTCGGCCAGCCGCGTCTTGCCCACGCGCGTGGTGCCCAGCACCAGCGAGTGGCCGACGCGCTCGCCCAGCGGCAGGGTGACGTCGACCTCGTGCGGTTCGATGCCATGCAGGCGCGGCAGCCCGCCGACCGGCGGCAGCGGTCGCGCCGGGTTGAGCGGGCTGTCCCAGGCCAGCGCGCGCGCCAGCGTCGAGACGGGAAACGGCGCGAACTCAAGCCGCTCCTCCAGCCGCCGGGCGGCCCGGTAGATCGCCGTCGGCTCGACATAGCGGCGGAACTCCGGCCGGTAGGTCTGCATCAGCCGGTGCGTGTGCCGCTGCTCCCAGCGAAAGCCCCGGCCAACGAACAGCCGTTGCTGACTCACCGGCACGTCGCGGCTGGTCATCACGTAGCGCGGCAGGCGGCGGATGTTGCGGCGATAGCGCAGGATCGCCCAGGCATCGCGCAGGCGAATCGCGCCGAAGGTCAGGAAGGCCAGCGCCGAGCCCAGGCCGAGCAGCGGGTTCAGCGCGAGCGACCACGGTGCCACCAGGCACAGAATCGCGGCGCCGGTGCAGACCGCCACGGTATAAAGCTCCACCGCTGGCCGCAGCAAGACCTCGACCGCATGCGGTTGGGCCATTTGCGCACCTACTGCTCGACACCGGTGGCCGTGATGAGCACCGGGTAGTGGCGCAGGCCCAGGCGCTGGGCCAGGTCATCGCCGGAGGCCGGCGACAGGATCAGGCCGGGCGCCAGCCTGCGCAGCGCCGTCAGCGCAGCCATCGACTCCACGTTGACCACCAGGCCCACGGCCTGCAGCTCGCGCAGCGCCGCCTGCCGCTGCCGCAGCCAGGCACGCGAACGCTCGTCGTCGCCGATCAGGAACAGCGCTGTCAGGCCCGGCGCCCGGATGACGCGGCGCTGCGCCTCGCCCGGCGACAGTTGCGTCGAGCGCACCGGCAGCATGGCGGCTTCGGCGTCAGCCGCGTTGCCCGCGCGAGGGGCTGGCATCGGGGGCGGCGGTGTGGCCTGATCCGGCTGGGGATTCAGCGGCCGGTAGTACGGCAGCGCGGAGTCGCCGCCGCGGTCTTCGACGACGATCAGCGGCGCGGAGGCGGTCTGGGCGAAGGCGGTGGTCGTGGACAGCAGCCCGGTGGCGGCGATGAGGACGATGTGGTTCATGGCGTGGTGGCCTGGAGGGTTGGAACGGGAACGCCGGCGTCGAGCACGCGGGTCAGGTGCCGATGCACACTGCGCCGGTAGCGCGCCGCGGGTGCTCCGCCGGCGGGCCGGTGATAGCGGCCGATGGCAAGCAGCCAGTCCTCGCCCGGCGTGTGCTGTTCGCGCAGGATTTCCGCAGCGACGGCGAGGTTGCGGTACGGGTCCAGCAGCTCGCAGGGCTGCGTGTAGCGATGCGTGTGGTAGCCGAGATTGACCTGGCCGAGGCCGGCGTCGATGCGATTGGCCGGCGTGCGGGCGAGTGCCCGGCGCAACCCCGCGCAGGCCTCGGCGCGGGTGGCGTAGCGCTGTGGCGTGCCGGCGACGTTGAGCGTCCACGGCCAGGGGATCAGGCGCCCGCTCAGCATGGCGCCGCTCTCCTGCAAGGCCACTGCGTACAGCACCGCCGCCGGCACGTCTGCACGATGCGCCGCCAGTTGATACGCCGGCGGCGGCACTTCCCGCGCCAGGGCGGCCAACGCCCAGCCGCCGGTGACGAGCAGCAGCGCGGCGCTGGCGCAGCGGATGGCGACGCGGCATGGCCGACGCTCCCGGCCCGGGGTACCTATTGCCGCTGCCATTGGCCGTTCACCTCGCGCACCACGGCCGGCAGATCGCCGGGCAGGCCGAGCGACAGCCAGCGCCCCGCATCGTGGTTGAGCGTGATGGTGCGGGCGCGCACCCTGGCCGGGTCGATGCCCGCCTGGGTGGCCCACTGCCGGATGCGCGCGTCGTCCTGACGGCTGCCGACCATGTAGAGATCGAAGGCCGTGCCGGCCGCCTGCAACTGCTGCACGCGCTGCGCGCACGGTGCGCAGTCGGCCTTGACGAAGACCGCCAGGCGCCCGGAGCCGGTGTTGCCGGCACCCTGCGCCTTGGCGCCGGGCAGGCTCACGCGCGGCTGGCCGGGAAACAGGCGCTGCCACGCCGCGTCGTAGGCCCGCTGGTAGGCCAGCGTCTTGCCGACGCGCCG
>JAKQCW010000276.1 GCA_029558955.1 Chloroflexota bacterium | reverse complement strand
GGCGAGTATGCCGGCTCCGGCGAGCTGGTGCAGGAGGCCGTTGTGGCCGTGGCCAAAGCCTGGACGCAGCGCGGCCCGGCCACCGCGCTGTCAGCCGCCTTCAGCCGGCTGGTGGGCGCATCGTCCGACGCCGACCTGCTGGAGGGGCTGAGCCAGGGCTGGTATGACATCGGCGCCGCAGCCGCCCCGCTGGTCTTTCAGACCGCCGAGGCTGGAGACGCCGTGGCGCTGGAGGTGGTGCGCTGGGCCGCCCTGGGACTGGCCAGCCTGGCCAACGGCGTGATCCGTCAGCTTCAGTTGGAAGACCAGGTTTTCGATGTGGTGCTGGTGGGCAGCATGTACAACGGCGGCCGGCTGTTGCTGGATCCCATGCAGGCTGCGGTACATGCCCTGGCGCCCGGCGCGCGCTTCGTCAAGTTGACCGTGCCCCCGGTGGTCGGCGCGGTGTTGGTGGGCATGCAGGCGGCCGGTCTGGAGGCGCGCGCGCTGCGACCGAAGCTGATCTCCTCAACCCAGGCGTTGATGGCTGGGAAAACAGCCCCATGAAACGTGTTTTTCAGACCCCAGTTCTCCTCCTGATGCTGGCGGCGGCGCTGGCGGCCGGCTGTGCGGGGACTCCAACCCCTGCCCAGCCGTCGCCAGTCGCTGTCGCCGCGACCGATGTTGCCGCTGCCACACCGCTGGCGGCCGGCGCTCGGGTCGAAACCCTGCTGGCTGAGATGACCTTGGCTGAGAAGATCGGCCAGATGACCCAAGTGGAGAAAAACAGCATCGCGCCGGCCGACGTGACCCGCTACTTCATCGGCTCGGTGCTCAGCGGCGGAGGGGGCGCGCCGGCCGACAACACCCCGGCCGGCTGGCTGGCCATGGTCAACGGCTACCAGCAGGCCGCGCTGGCCACGCGTCTGGGCATCCCGCTGCTCTACGGCGTCGACGCCGTGCATGGCCACGCGGCCATGGTCGGCGCCGCCGTCTTTCCCCACAACATCGGCCTGGGCGCGGCCGACGACCCGCAGTTGATGCGTCAGATCGGCCAGGCCACCGCGGCCGAGCTGGCCGCCGCCGGCATCCGCTGGAATTTCGCGCCGGTGGTGGCCGTGCCGCAGGATGTGCGCTGGGGACGCACCTACGAGAGCTTCGGCGAAGATCCAGCCCTGGTCAGCCGGCTGGCCGTTCCCTACATCGAGGGCTTGCAGCAGGGGGCCAGCGGCGAGCGCTTCGCCGCTCCGGCCACGGTCGCGGCCACCCCCAAGCATTTCGTGGCCGACGGCGGCACGGCCTACGGCAGCTCGACCACGGAGAACATGGGCGTGCACTACCTGCTGGACCAGGGCGACGCCCAGATCGACGATGCGACCCTGCGCGCCGTACACCTGCCCCCCTACCAGGCCGCCATCGACGCCGGCGCGGCCACCGTCATGGCCTCCTTCAGCAGCGTC
>JAKQCW010000218.1 GCA_029558955.1 Chloroflexota bacterium | reverse complement strand
TGCCATCGTGAGGTTCCATGCGCCAAGACTTTGTGTTGACCTGTGCCAGTTGCCAAACGCCCTTTCTCTGGACGCCGGCCGAGCAGCGGGATGACCAGGAACAGCCCCCCCTCTGCCCGGTCTGCCGCCACCTGCTGCCGGCCGAGGGCCGCCGCCGCGGGCTGGTCAAGTTCTGCAGCCTGCGCAAGCACTGGGGCTTCATCACCCAGCCCGACGGCGTGGAGCTCTTCTTTCACCGCAGCGCATTGGCGCCGGACGAGGCCTGGCCGCTGACCGAGGGGGAGTTGGTGGAGTATGCGGTCGAGCCGTCGCCGCGCGGGCCGCAGGCTGCGGCCCTGCGCCGGCTTTTGCTCACTGACACCACGACTCCACCCCCAGGCTCGTGACGCTCTTGGCCACGTTGACGATGCGCTGCCCACGGTGGGCGACCATGGTGTTCAGGATGCAGCCCGGCGTCTGCGCCGCGCTGAGGCCATGCTCCAGCAGCAGCGCGGCCTGGCCGCTGACCAGCGGCGCAGCAAAGGATGTGCCGACCCAGAAGCGGTAGCCTGGCTGCGGCTGCGAGGCCAGGCTGACCACCCCGTATTCACATTCCGCGTCGTCCGGCGCGCAGGTGTGGGAGATGGGCTGGCACCGGTGGCCATTCTGCGGGCCGCCGTCCGCGCCCGGCGCCGTCACATCCCCCTGGTTGGAGTAGCAGGCGGCCCTGGCATCGCGGTTGCTGGCGGCCACGCCGACGACATAGGGCCAGTCGGCCGGGATCTGCATCGGTCTGGCGGTGCTGCTGTCATAGGAATCGTTGCCCGACGCGGCCACGATCACCGCGCCGCGGCTGTAGGCGTTGAAGAGCGCCTGGTCCAGGGAGACGATCTCAGGCGGCCATTTGGCTTCGGCGAAATCGCGTGGCTGATGCACCCCCAGGCTCAGGTTGAGCACCGTCTTCTCCAGCTTTTCCCCCCTGCTTTGTTGGGCCGTCCATTGGTTGATGGCGTTGGTCAGCGTCCACAGGTCGCCGCAGCCATACTCGTTCAAGACCCGCACCAGGTGGATCTGGCTCTCGGGCGCCACGGCATAGACCAGGCCCGCGGTGAAAAGGCCATGGTCGGCCACGTTGACCGGGTTGGTTATGCCGCCGCTGGCCGCGGGCACAGGCGCGGGCGGCAGCTCGTTGAGCAGGGGCGGGAAGGCCAGCGTCAGGTTGATCGGCTCAGGCAGCCTTTCCACGGCCGCATCCGGCTGGTAGGGGGAGGTGTCGAAGACGGCCACCGTCACCCCTGCGCCGCTCAGCTTGCCGCGGCCGCGGCCGTCAGCTTCGAGGCCGATCTGTCTGAAGGCCCACTGATCCCAGAAGGCGCTGGCGTCGGCCGGGGCTGGCAGGCCGCCGGTGGA
>JAKQCW010000214.1 GCA_029558955.1 Chloroflexota bacterium | reverse complement strand
GAGAAGCTGAGCGTCACGGCCGGCGGCGGCCAGTCGGGCGGTGGGGTGTGGGTGCGCGGCGGCGCATCCCCCACGCTGCGCGATCTGACCATCTCCAGCAACAGCGTCAGCGGCAATGGGGGCGGCGTCGCCGTGGGCGGCGGCTCCCAGCCCCTGCTGGAGGCGCTGACCGTGCGCGGCAACTCGGCCGTGAACGGCGGCGGCATCTTCATTTCGGGCGGCGCCGCGGTGACGCTCAACGGCGGTCTGGTCGAGAATAACAACGCCGGCACCTTGGGGGGCGCGCTCAGCGTCGAGGGGTCAACCCTGACCCTGGACGGCACGGTCATGCAGAACAACAGCGGCGCCTATGGCGGCGGCCTGAGTCTCTCCACCTCCACGGTCACGCTGCGCAACTGCACCTTCCAGTCCAACACAGGCCATCAGTATGGCGGGGCGGTGCGGCTGCATGGCAATTCGCAGTTCACGGTGACAAACTGTCGCTTTGCGAGCAACCGCGCGTCAGCCAACACCGGCGGCGCGATCTTCGCCGACAAGAACTCGCTGCAAGTGAGCGGCAGCACCTTCGAAGACAACCAAGCGTATCTGGGCGCGGCCATCCACCTGCACTATGTGCCGCTGGCGGTGCTGCAAGGCAACACGTTCGCCCGCAACCGGGCCACGGACGGCGGCGGGGTCTACATGTCAGGGGGCCAGGCGCGCTTGACCGGCAACACCTTTGCCGACAACTCGGCCAGCCGCTTTGGCGGTGGATTCGTGGCGCAGGAGGGCGCGCAGGCTGATCTGAGCTTCAACCAGGTGCTGCGCAACACGGCCGGCATCGACGGCGGCGGCCTCATCTTTCAGACCGGCGCCCGCGGCTCGATTGTCAGCAATGTGATCAGCTTCAACCGGGCCACCGAGGTGGCGGCCGGCCTGAAGCTCTTCTCCAACGTCCAGCCCACAGTGACCCACAACCGTTTCGAGGGCAACCAGGCCGCCGATGGCGCGGCGATCCAGATCGAGGAGAACGCCAATTCGCTGGTGGAGAACAATCAGTTCATCGGCAACGTTGCCAGCCACTACGGCGGCGCCGTGGTGGTCAACATCCTGGCCAACCCGACGATCCGTTACAACACCTTCGTGAGCAACCGGGCCGGGCTGAGCGGCGGCGCGGTGATGGTCAACGATCGCTCCAACCCGGTCCTTCAGTTCAACACGATCTCTGGCAACTCAGCCAACGTTGGGGGCGGTCTGTTGGTGATGGGCAACAGCAACGGCGAGATCCGCAACAACACCCTCAGCCGCAACGTGGCCAACGAACATGGGGCCGGGCTCTATATGGTCGACAGCAACGCGCGCGTGGCCGACAATCAGATGCTGGACAACCAGGCCGGCGGCCTGGGCGGAGGCATGGTGGTCATCAACGCGGCCCCCGCCATCGAGAACAACCTGGTGGCGCGCAATCGGGCAAACAGCGGCGGCGCCGGCGTCTACATCAGCAACACGCAGGCCACCCTGCGCCACAACACCATCGTCAGCAATGGCCGCGGCCAAAACGGCGACGGCCTCTTGCTCTCGAATGGCGCTTCGCCGGCGCTGATCTACAACGTGATCGTGGGCAACGAGCGCGGCATCCGCAGCAACGGCGGCCAACCGCGCCAGTCGACGCGCAACAACCTGTTCGACAATCCCCAGGGGAACTATGTGGGTGTGGCGGCGGGCGGGAACGACCTGCTGACCGATCCGCAGTTCGTCAACGGCCCGCGCGGCCCCTACTATCTGACGCAGCCTGGGGCGGGCCAGGGTGGCCTCAGCCCATTGATCGACGCATGCAACGAGACGGCCCAGGCGTTCGGGCTGCACCTCTCCACCACCCGCACCGACGGCGTCAACGACCAGGGCAAGGCCGACATCGGCTACCACTTCGACAGCCAGCCCAGCCGGTCCTTCCTGCCCCTGGTGCGCCTGGGACGCTAGCCGCCGGCGCGGAGTCGAGCCTTCAGGCGGTCTGCGCATTGAACGACGACCGCCGGCGCGGAGTCGAGCCTTCAGACGGTCTGCGCGATGAACAACGGCCGCCGGCGCGGAGTCGAGCCTTCAGGCGGGTCCGTGCATGCGCTTCACGCTGACTGAACCCGGCTAAAGCCTCGACTCCGCGCCCCATTTCCGAATTGCTGGCTGCCACGCCCGCGCAGCTATGCGTCCTCTTCCTCTCCCACCCGCTCCTTCATCCAGGCTTCCATGAAGCCGTCCAGGTTGCCATCCAGCACGCTTTGGGGATTGCCCACCTCGTACTCGGTGCGCAGGTCCTTGACCATCTGATAAGGCTGCAAGACATAGGAGCGGATCTGGTTGCCCCAGCCCATCTCCACGTGCTTGCCCTTGAGCCGCGCCTTCTGCTCTTCGCGCTTCTGCAGCTCCAGGTCATAGAGCTTGCCGCGCAGCACGCGCATGGCCGACTGGCGGTTCTGGGTCTGGCTGCGCTCGTTCTGGCAGATGACCACCAGCCCGCTGGGCAGGTGGGTCAGACGCACCGCGGTGGAGTTCTTCTGCATGTGCTGGCCGCCGGCGCTGCCGGCCCGAAAGACGTCCATCTGCACATCCTCGGGGTTGATCTCCACGTCGATATCGTCATCCAGCAGGGGCAGCACCTCGACCAGGGCAAAGGAGGTGTGGCGACGGGCCGAGGAGTCGAAGGGGCTGATGCGCACCAGCCGGTGTACGCCGCGCTCCGAGCCCAGATAGCCATAGGCCCATTCTCCTTCGATCTCGACGGTAGCGCTCTTGATGCCAGCCTCTTCGCCGTCGGTGCGATCGGTCAGCGCCGTCTTGTAGCGGTGATCCTCGGCCCAGCGCAGGTACATGCGCAGCAGCATCTCGGCCCAGTCCTGCGCCTCGGTGCCGCCTGCGCCGGCGTGGATCGACAGGATGGCGCCGCCCCGGTCGTGGGGGCCGCTCAGCGCCAGTTGGAACTCCAAGCGGTCCACTTCGGCCAGCAACGCGTCGGCGTCGGCGGCCACGGCCAGCGCGGTGTCGGAATCATCCTCAGCCTCGGCCAGCTCCAGCAGCTCCAGGCCGTCCCGGACGCGCTGCGCCAGGCCGTTCCACAGCTCGACCTGATCCTTCAGCTCGGCCAACTGCCGCATCATCCCCTGGGCTGATGCGGGATCGTTCCAAATGCTGGCGTCTAGCGCCTTGGTCTCCAGCTCAGCGATCTGAGCCTGCATGCCGGCGACGTCAAAGCCGCCCCCTGAGCGTATCGACACGCTCCCCAAGCTCAACGAGCTGGTTCTTGGTTTCGTCCATGGTGGTTTTTCCTGTGTAAGAGTTACGTTCTACTGAAACAACGAGTCCACGAATACGCGCGCGTCGAACGGCGCGAGATCCTCCATGCGCTCGCCGGTGCCGACGAAGCGCACGGGCAGGCCCAGCTCCTGGGCGATGGCGAAGACCATGCCGCCCTTGGCGGTGCCATCCAGCTTGGTCAGGATCACGCCGCTGATGGCCACTGCTTCCTTGAAATGGCGCGCCTGGCTCAGCGCGTTCTGACCCGTGGTGGCATCCAGCACCAGGAAGGTCTCGTGCGGCGCCTTATGCACCTGGCGGGCGGCCACGTTGCGCACCTTCTCCAGCTCCTTCATCAGGTTGAACTTGGTGTGCAGCCGGCCGGCCGTGTCGATGATCAGCAGATCGGCGTTGCGGCTCTCCTGGCAGGCGCGAATCGCATCGTAGACCACCGCGCCCGGATCCGCGCCCTGGCCCTGGCTGATCACCTCCACGCCGACGCGCTCGCCCCAGATCTCAAGCTGATGCACGGCTGCGGCGCGGAAGGTGTCGGCCGCGGCCAGCACCACCTTGCGGCCATGCTGCTTGTAGAGCCGGGCCAGCTTGGCGATGCTGGTGGTCTTGCCCGAGCCGTTGACCCCCACGATCAGGATCACCGTCAGCAGGCGCGGCTCGTCGATCTCCATCGGCTCCGCGCCGCCCAGCACCGCCAGCATCTCCTGCTTCAGCACGACCTGCGCCTGGTCGGGCCGCTTGACATTCTCCTTGGCCACGCGCGTCCGCACGCGGCTGACCAGGGCCTCGGTGGTTTCGATGCCCACATCGCCCATGATCAACGTCTCTTCCAGCTCCTCCCAGGTCGCCTCGGTGATCTCATTGGCCTGAAAGATCGCGCCCAGCCGGCCCATCAGGCCGCCGCGGGTTTTCTCCAGGCTCTCATGGATGCGCTGCTCATCGGCGCGCTGTTCTTCCTGCGATCGGCGAAAAAGCTTAAGCACCTTGGATCCTTACCTCCAGATTGGTCAGCTCGCCAGCTTTGGACAGACAAGACGTGCGCAGAACCTGCGCACGTCGCGAGTGAAGAGTGCGGAAGTCGCCATCGGCCTGGCAGGACACAGTTCAACACACTTGAGCCGGCCACGCCCACAGGCGGCTGCTGTGACTTCCAAGATCCTGATCTGAACCGTCAACTGTGCAGTTGCATTATAGCGCGCGGCCACCGATTGGCAAGTCGCCGAATGGCGCAACAGCAATGCCAAAGTTGGTGACTGCCAAACTGGAGTCGAGCCTTCAGGCGGGTTGGCAGGCGCAACTCGCATCGTCCAGACCCGGCTGAAGCCTCGACTCCGCCCATAGTTGGGATCGCCGAAAGGCGCAACTTCGGGTTGACAGCCGCCAGATTTGGATTTGCCCACGGTTGTGGTCTTTTCTCCCCCCTGTGCTATAATCCGCCAGCGACAGCGTGGCTGTCGCCATTCCAACTCTTCCACTGAGAGCCTTCCCTGTGGGCGCGCCTGGCCGGCCAGCCTCGCCCAGAGGGAAGTTGATCAGGCCCGGAGGCTGACTCAACCGTGTTTCAAGAATCACCCCGATCCCGCGCCCGCGTTGCGTTGGAGGCCGCGCAGCGCTTCGAGGTCGCCAGCGGCCTGCTCTTTCGTGACAAAACGCTGCTCCAGCGCGCGTTGACCCACCGCTCCTATCTGAACGAGACCCGCTACCTGCTGCAGGCCGACAACGAACGCCTGGAATTTCTGGGCGACGCGGTGTTGGACTTCATCGTGGGCGAATATCTCTACCATCGCTTCCCGGAGATGCGGGAGGGAATGCTGACCAACCTGCGCGCCGCCCTGGTGCGCGAGGAGACGCTGGCCGCGTTCGCCGTCCAGCTCAACCTGGGCCAGCATCTGCTGATGGGCCGCGGCGAGGCGGAAAGCGGCGGCCGCGAGCGCCCGGCCACCCTCTGCGGCGCGTTCGAGGCGCTGGTGGGCGCGCTCTACCTGGACCAGGACCTGGAGGCGGTCAAGACCCTGCTTTTCGCGCTGGTGGAGCCGACCCTGCCCGAATTCGTCGACATCGCAGCCTTCAAGGATGCCAAGAGCCGCCTGCAGGAATGGAGCCAGAACACCTACCGCGCCACACCGCGCTATCACACCGCCCAAGCCAACGGCCCCGACCACGAAAAGCAGTTCACTGTCCACGTGGTGATCGCGGATCACGTCTGGGGCATCGGCCAGGGTCGCTCCAAACAACTGGCATCCATGGCCGCGGCCGCCCACGCGCTGGATTACGCCGAGGCCCACCAGTACGACGAGAGCATCCCGCTGCCCAACCTGCTCGAGCCCCAGACCAGCCAAGATGCAGACGATGCCGGCGAGACCACTGACGGCTGAGCGCCCCTGGCTGATCACCGGCGCCACCGGCCTGCTGGGGCAGGAGATCGTGCGCCAGGCCGCGGGCCGCGCGTCCCTCTGCGGGACATTTTTCAGCCGCCCGCCTGAGCCCCTCCCTGGCGTGACCTGGACGCGGCTGGATGTGGGCGACCAGGCGGCCGTGCAGGCGTTGCTGCACGACCTACAGCCGGCGGTGATCATCCACACGGCCTATCGCAAGGCTGACCCTGACCTTTGGCGCGTCACGGCGCTGGGCGCCGGCTACGTGGCCCAGGCGGCCGCCCAGGTCAACGCCCGCCTGGTGTACGTCTCCTCCGATGTGTTGCTGGACGGCGAACGGGCCCCCTACGACGAAAGCGCCCAGCCCGAGCCGCGGCACCCCTACGGCTTTGCCAAGGCCGAGGCGGAGCGGCTGGTGCAACAGGCCGCGCCGGACGCCGCCCTGGTGCGCACCTCGTTGATCTGCCGGCTGAGGCCGCCCGACCCCATCAGCGCCTGGATCATCGACAGCGTGCAGCAGGGCCAGCCCATCACCCTCTTCACCGATGAGATTCGCTCGCCCGTCTGGGTGCAAGACCTGGCGGCCAGCCTGATCGAGCTGGCCACCCTGCCCTTTGCCGGCATCCTCAACGTGGCCGGCCCGCAGCCGCTGAGCCGCTACGAGATGGGGCTGCGCCTGACGCGCCATCTGGGCCTCGACGGCCGCGGCCTGACCGCGGGCAGCAGCCTGGCCAGCGGCCTGCAGCGCCCGCGCAACTGCACCCTGGAGGTGAGCCTGGCCCAGCGCCTGCTGCGCACCCGGCTGCGCAGCTACGATGAAGGTCTGGAAACCCCATGAACGATCAACCGCCAGCGGCCGCCAACGTGCTGGATGACTGGGTGATCTACCCGGCCATGGCCCTGGGCATCCTGGCCACCACCTTCTTCCCGATCCTGTTGGGCCAGCAGATCTGCCTCCCATTGCTCAGCGCGGCCGTGTTGATCCCCATGTTCCTCTGGGCGCTGCGCCAGGGCCGGCCAGGCAAGGCGATCACGCTGGCGCTCTTCTGGGCCGCGGTGCAGTCCCTGTCGGTGGTCCTCGCCAGTTGGCTGTTCGAGGAGGGCGCCGGCCGCGCGGTGCTGGGCGGGCTGGAATACCGCTCTGCCTGGCTGCAGTGGATCGCCGGCGGCCCGCCGGTGCAGATGGCGCCGGCGCTGGATCTCGCCCGCCAGGGCATCGACTTCCTGCTCTACGCCCTGGCCAGCGCGCTCACCGGCGGCGTGGGCGGCCTGTTGCTGCTGACGCTGGCGCTGGACCGTTTCAATTTCACCGTCGCCTCCCTGCTGGCCTCGGCGCAGCAGCCGGCGCTGGCCATGGTGGCCGCCTGGCCGCTGTGGATGATCGTCCGGCTGGTGGGCTACATCATCATCGGCGCGGTTCTGGCCGAGCCGCTGGCCAACATCGATCTGTGGCCGATCTCCTTCCCCACCTGGCTGCGCGCCCGCCGGCGGCTGTTGCTGCTGGGCCTGGGCATCATCCTGCTGGGCATGCTTTTGCAGGCCCTGCTTGCGCCGCTCTATCAGACGCTTCTGGCCAACGCCCTCGGCTGATGTCACCTGCCGCGCCGGGCCGTCGTTCTCCAAATCGTGGGCAACGCAGAGACGACCGCGGCGCAGCGCCCCAACACAAACCATGCGATTAAAACAACTGGAACTGCAAGGCTACAAAACCTTTGCCGCCAAGACCGACTTTCTTTTCCAGGGCGGCCTGACCGCCATCATCGGCCCCAACGGCAGCGGCAAGTCCAACGTCGCCGACGCCATCCAATGGGTGCTGGGCGAGCAGACATATGGCCGGCTGCGCGCCAAACGCAGCGAGGACATGATCTTCAGCGGCTCCAACGAGCGCGCCCGGCTGGGCATGGCGCAGGCCAGCCTGACCCTGGACAACAGCGACGGCTGGCTCAACGTTGACTACGGCGAGGTGGTCATCACCCGCCGCACCTACCGTTCCGGCGAAAACGAATACTACCTCAACGGCACGCGCGTCCGCCTGCGCGAGATCAGCGAGCTGCTGGCGCAATCGGGCCTGGCCAAGCGCACCTACACCGTCATCGGCCAGGGGCTGGTCGATCAGGCCCTTTCCCTCAAGCCCGACGAGCGCCGCGCCCTGATCGAAGAGGCCGCCGGCATCACCGGCCACCAGGCCAAACGGGCCACCGCGCTGCGCGAGCTGGAGGAGACCCGCCTCAACCTCCAGCGCGCCCAGGACATCCTGGGGGAGATCGAGCCGCGGCTGCGCTACCTCAAGGTGCAGGCGCGCCGCGCCGAGGAGCGCATGCAGGTGCAGGCCGACCTGGACGCCCAACTGCGGCTCTGGTACGGCCACCGCTGGCATCGCGCGCTGGGCGACCTGGAGCGCGCCCACGGCCAGGAACGGGAGGCGCGCACCCTGGTCGAGGCGCGCCAGGCGCTGCTGCACCGGCTGGACCAGCGCGATGGGGAGCTGCGCCAGGGCTACGGCGAGCTGCGCAACCAACTGGGCGACTGGCACCGGGAGAGCAGCCTGCTGCACCGCCGCGCCGAGACCGCCCAGCGCGATCTGGCCGTCGGCAACGAACGCCTGCGCCAACTGGAGGCCCGCCGGCTGGATCTGCTGGCCGAGCTGGCCCCGCTGCAAGAGCGGCTGCACGGCCAGCAGCAGCAGGTGCAGTCGGCCGAAGCGGCCCGCAACGCCGAGCAAAGCGGCCTGCGGGAGCTGCAAAGCGCCGTCGCCGCGCTGCAAACCCGCCTGGACGCGGTGGAAAACGAACGCCGCACCCGTCAAAACCAACTGGCCACACTTCAGCGTCGCCAGACCCAACTGCAGGGCGAGCTGGCCGCGCAGGAGCGCAAGCTGCTGGAAACGGAAAGCCGCACCGCCACGCTGGAGGAAGAACGCCAACGGCTGGAGGGGGAAGTGGCCGCGGGCCAGGCCAGTCAGGCAGAGCTGGCGCCGCAGATCACAGCCCTGCAGGCCCGGCTGGCGGAGCTTGAGGCCGAGGGCGGGCAGGTGGCCGAACGGCGGCAGGCGCTGTCGCAGACCATCGCCCAGGGCGAGGCCGAATTGACCCGGCGCGACCAGCAGTTGGCCAACCTGCGGCGCAGCGCCGACCGGCTGCACGATCAGCTCGACCTCTTGCAGCGGCTGAAGGAGGAGGGAGAAGGCTACAGCGGCGGCGCCCGCTCGGTGATGCGCAGCCTGAACGACCCGCGCGGCGCACCCCTGCGCGGCATCATCGGCGCGGTGGCTGACCAGATCCAGACGCCGGCCGAGCTGGAGCTGGCCATCGAGACCGCGCTGGGCGGCCGCCTGCAGGACATCATCGTCGAGCAATGGGCCGACGCCGAGCGGGCCATCGAATGGCTGAAGCGCACCAACGGCGGCCGCGCCACCTTCCTGCCGCTGGACACCCTGCGCGCCGGCCAGCCGATGAAGGCGCCCAGCGGCCCCGGCGTGGTCGGCCTGGCCTCGCAGTTGGTCAAGGCCGAACCGCGGCTGGCCAAGCTGGTCGATTATCTGTTGGGCCGCGTGGTCATCACCAAGGACCTGCCCGCCGCGCGCCGGGTGCTGGACAGCACCCCCGAACGCCCCACCGTGGTCACGCTGGAGGGGGACATCGTGCGGCCGGGCGGCAGCGTCAGCGGCGGCAGCGTGGCCCCGCGACGCGATCAAGGGGTGCTGGGCCGGGAACGCAGCCTGCGCGAGCTGCCGGAGCAACTGCGCCAGGCCGCCGCCGCGGTGGCCGCGCAGGAAGCAGAGCGCCAGGCCAGCCACGACGAGCTGCGCCAGCAACACCAGGCGCGGGGCGAGTTGGATCAGACGCTGGCCAGCCTGGCCCGTCGCCGCCAGAGCGAAAGCGCGGCCCTGGCGCTGCTGCAAGGCCAGGCCGGTCAGATCGAACAGCAGATGCGACGCAGCCAGCAGCGGCTGGCAGGCGCGGGCGAGGAGCAGCGCAGCCTGGCCGGCCGCGCCGAACAGGCCCGCCAGCGCCTGGCCGAGCTGGCCGGCCAGATCGAGCAGGCCGGCCAGGAGAGCGCCGCGGCCGCAGCCAGCCTGGCCGAGATGGACGCGGGCGAGCTGACCGCGGAGCTGATGCAGCGCCGCGCCGATGCCAACGTGGCCACCGGCCGCGTGGCCAGCCAGCAAACCCTGCTGCACAGCCAGCAGCGGCTCCTGACCCAGATCCAGGATGAGCTGCGCGACAAGCAGACCAGGGCCGAGGCGCTGGCCCAGGAACAGGAGGCCTTGCAGGCCCACGTGGCCGAGCTGCACGGCGGCGATGCACATCTGACCAGCGAGATCGAACGCTACGCCGCGCTGATCGAGCCGGCTGAGGCCGCGTTGGCCAGCCTGGAGGCCGAACGCGCCAGCCTGACCGCGGAGGAAAACGAGCAGCGCAAACAGCTTCAGGGTGAGGAACAGAGCCACAACCGCACCCTGCTGGCCCTGCAGCGGGCGCGCGATGAGCTGGAACACCTGCGCGGCGAGATCGAGCACGACGTGGGGCTGGTGGAGCTGGAGGAGAGCGAGGCGCTGGACACACAGCAGCCGCTGCCGCTGCGCCCGCTGGTGGAGCGCCTGCCGCTGGTCGATGCCTTGCCCGACGGCGTCGAATCTGAGATCAAGCGCCTGCGCCTGCAATACAGCCGGCTGGGCAGCGTCAACCCCAACGCGCCCGAGGAATACGCCGCGGCCCAGGAGCGTTTCGAGTTTCTCACCAGCCAGTCGGCCGATCTGCGCACCGCGGCCGAGACGCTGGAAAAGGTGATCGGCGAGCTGGACCAGGTGATGAAGCGCGAGTTCATGGTCACCTACCGAGCGGTGGCGCGCGAGTTCAAGGAACGCTTCACCACGCTCTTCGGCGGCGGCGCGGCCCAGTTGGTGTTGACTGAGCCGGACGATCCCATGAACAGCGGCATCGACATCGTGGCGCGGCCGCCGGGCAAGCGGGTGCAGGCGCTGCCGCTGCTCAGCGGCGGCGAGCGCAGCCTGACCGCGGCCGCGCTGATCCTGGCGATTCTCAAGGTCAGCCCGCCCCCCTTCTGCATTTTGGACGAGGTCGACGCGGCGCTGGATGAGGCCAACGTGGATCGCTTCCGCTCGGCGCTGCGCGAGGCGGCCCAGGAGACCCAGTTCATCGTCATCACCCACAACCGCGGCACCATCGAGGCCGCCGACACCATCTACGGCATCTCCATGGGCAGCGATAGCGTCTCGCAGGCGCTGTCCCTGCATCTGGAGGAGATGGACGGGCGGCGCGAGCTGGTGGCGGGTTGATGGCACCCGATGGTGTGAGCAGGTGATTTCGATACAGCAGCCTACTCTATCCACCTGCTCACACCGGCGGGTGGGCCAGCCGCTGGTTTCGATACGCCTCAGAAGGCTACTCAACCAACGGTCAGGAGACCGGTCCGAGCGGTTGGCGGGCTCGGTCAGGAGACCGGCCCGAGCGGTTGTTTTGAGGTTGGGCCGGCCCGAGCGGCTGTTTTTAGGTTAGACCGGCCTGAGCGGTTGGCGGGCTCGGTCAGGAGACCGGCCCGAGCGGTTGT
>JAKQCW010000150.1 GCA_029558955.1 Chloroflexota bacterium | reverse complement strand
AGGAACGCCCATCTTCTTAGCTTGGCTGAGCAACACAGGAATGTCATCCACTCGTTCTGTTGTTATGGTAAGCTTTTCTGTCATGCAGATAGCTTACAGCATTTCTCAAACCCTGTCGAAATTTGACCGAACCATGAGTTACTCGTTACGCATTACTCATTACGCATTACGTTCAGAACAAGCACGTGCTTCACAACGACCATATGCCATGAACAACAATCCGAACGACAAGCCCGTGGGCGCCAGCCTGGGCTGGCGATTATTGAGCACGACGCGACCCTATCAAAGCCACTGGCACAACCTGCGCCAGGATCAGGTGACCCTGCCCGACGGCCAGGAGATCACCTACACCTATCAGGAGCATCCGGGATTCGTCACCGTCGTACCGGTCACCGACGACGGCCAGATCATCATGTTGCGCTGCTACCGCTACACCGTGGACGACTGGTGTTGGGAGCTGCCGGCCGGCGGGCTGGGCGACAAGCCAGGCGTACCGATGGAAGAGGTCGCGCGCCAGGAATTGGCCGAGGAGACCGGCGCCCAGTGCCGCACCATGGAACGGGTCGGCTGGTTCTACGGCATGAACGGGACCTCGGACGCGCGCTGCACCATCTTCATCGCCAAAGGCGCGCACATCAACGGCGCGACCAATCTGGAGGCCACTGAACAGAGCGAGGTACACCTGGTACCCATGGGCCAGGCCTTCCAGATGGCGCGCGACGGCCGCATCACCGACGCCGACAGCGCGCTGGTGCTGCTGCGCTGCGAGGAACTGCTGCTGGACAAGCACCGCCACCTGAAGGTCGTGCCCTACGACGCAATCTGGCCCCTGCTGTTCCAGGCCGAAGCCGCCCGGCTGGCGGTCATCTTCGGCGATCATCTGGCCGCGATTCACCACATGGGCAGCACGTCGGTTCCCGGCATTTGGGCCAAGCCGGTGATCGACATCATGGCGATAGTGCATGAGATCGCGCCGGTGGACGACCTGAACGACACCTTGCGGGCGCTGGGCTATCTGCCCAAGGGTGAGTACGGCATCGCCGGCAGGCGGTATTTCAGCCTGAACGATGGCCCACGGCGCGTCGTCAATCTGCACGTCTACGCGGCCGACAACCCGGAGATCCATCGTCACCTGGCGTTCGTGGACTACCTGCGCGCCCATCCCGATGTCGCGGCAGACTACGGCGCGCTGAAACGTGACCTGGCGCAGCGCTACGGCGATCAAATCGACATCTACACTAACGGCAAGACCGATTTCATCGCCGCCGTGCTGGCGACCGCCCGGCAGACCAACGAGGTTCCTTCCCATGGCTGAGACGTCGGACTTTTCGACCTATCGCTACCCCGATGAACACGGACGCTTCGGTCCCTACGGCGGCCGCTTCGTCCCCGAAACGTTGATGCCGGCGCTGGAGGAGCTGGAGACGGCCTATTTGCAGGCCCACAGCGACGCCGCGTTCCAGGCCGAGTTGACCCGCCTGTTCCAGACTTACGTCGGACGGCCCACCCCTATCACCCACGCCCGCCGGCTGAGCGCCCACCTGGGCGGCGCGCAGATCTACCTCAAGCGCGAGGATCTGGCCCACAGCGGCGCGCACAAGATCAACAACGCGCTGGGCCAGGCGCTGTTGGTGCAGCGCATGGGCAAACGGCGCATCGTGGCCGAAACGGGCGCCGGCCAGCATGGCGTAGCCACGGCCACCGCGGCCGCACTGCTGGGCATCGACTGCGTGGTCTACATGGGCACGGTGGACATGGCCCGCCAGGCCCCCAACGTCTTTCGCATGAAGCTGCTGGGCGCCGAGGTGCGCGGGGTGGACAGCGGCAGTAAAACCCTCAAGGACGCCATCAACGAGGCGATCCGCGACTGGGTGACCAACGTACGCACCACCCACTACCTGCTGGGCTCGGCGCTGGGACCGCACCCCTACCCCACCCTGGTGCGCGATTTTCAGAGCGTCATCGGACGGGAGGCGCGGAGACAACTGCTGGACCCGGCCGCGGGCGGGCCAGGCCGGCTGCCCGATGCCGTGGTGGCCTGCGTCGGCGGCGGCAGCAACGCCATCGGCGTCTTCCACCCCTTCCTGGCCGACGAGGGGGTGAGGCTGGTGGGCGTCGAGGCGGGCGGCCGCGGCATCCAGTCGGGCGAGCACGCGGCGCGCTTCGCCGATCCCCTGGTCTCCCGCCTGGGAGTGCTGCAAGGAACCAAGAGTTTCGTCATGCAGGACGCCGACGGCCAGATCGCGCTGACCCACTCGGTCAGCGCGGGGCTGGACTATGCCTCGGTCGGCCCGGAGCACGCCTGGCTACGCGACCTGGGCCGCAGCACGTACACCTACGCCACCGACGCCGAGGCGCTGGCCGCGTTCAAGCTGCTGTGCGAGATGGAGGGGATCATCCCGGCCCTGGAAAGCGCCCACGCGGTGGCCGAGGTGATCAAGCTGGCCCCGCAGATGGGACGGGACGCGGTGATTCTGGTCAATCTGAGCGGGCGCGGGGACAAAGATCTGGATACGGTGATGCGGGAGATCGGGTGAGGAGGCAGGCATAAGGCCATGAAAACAATGACCTATCGCGGATATGCAGCGCGCATCGAATACAGCGATGAGGACCAGCGCCTGGTCGGCCACATCGCGGGCATCAACGACATCGTGGGCTTCCACGGCGAGGCGGTGGCCGAACTGCGTGCGGCCTTCGAGGAGGCAGTAGACGACTACCTGGAGACGTGCGAAAAGCTGGGCCGCGCCCCACAGAAACCATATTCAGGCAAACTCATGTTGCGCGTCCCGCCCGAAGTGCATGCTGCCGTTGCAGCAGCAGCCGAGGTCAGCGGCAAGAGCATCAACCAGTGGGCCACTGAGGCGTTTACCAACGCTGTGCATGCTTAGTCGAGGTCAGCCGCGATCATGAACTGTCGGGGGATCAGCGCCGGCGTGCGTCAGAACGGCCCGCTGAACTGCACCTTGGCCGGGTCGGCGTCGGCGGCATGGACGCGGGCGACGACGTAGGGATAGGTGAGCGCGGTGGTTCCCCCGGCCTTGGGGTCGGGAGTCGCCAGGCTGTAGACGACGGTCAGCGCGCCCTCCTGCCCCGTCTTGACCGAATCGATGGCCACGGAGAAGCCGCCGCCGGACTGCTTGCCGGCGTAGATCACCACGTAGAGCGCCGTCGGATCGGCGGCGGCCGCGGCCTGCAGCGCCGCGACCAGCTCCGGCGGGAAGCCCTCCGGCGACGCACTGAGCGCCGCGTCGCCGGAGAGCGCCAACAGGATGGGGGAGTCGCTGCCGCCGCTGTAGGCGACGGACTGGGCGACGATCTCAAAGGCGGCTTCTTCTGCCGGTGGGGACGCGGGGGGCGGCGCGGCGCAGGCCGCCAGCCAGACGAGGCTGATCAGCAGCAGCGCCCTGGCAGCCCGGCCGGCCGGCGCCCCTTTGCCCGGTGAACGCACTAACATTGCGTGTTCCACTCCCCGGCCACCAGCGAGATGTCGAAAACATCCACATCGCCGTCGCCGTCCCGGTCAGCCCGATTGGGCGCGGCAGGGTCTTGCCAATAGCCAGAGACGTACTGCACGTCCGAGATGTCGACCTTGCCGTCGCCGTGTACGTCGTGGTTCAGCGTGCAGACCACACGCACGTAGTAGTCCGCCTGCGCCTGCAGGTTGCCATAGACGATCAGCCCCAGATAGTCCGAGAAGTTATCATCGTGGTAGTAGGCCAGCGACTCCGTCTGGGCCGGCGCCGACGAGCTGTCGGCCTGCGCGACGCCGTGGCCCCGGGACTGCGACCAGGTGGCTGCATTGCCGGCGCTGGACTTGAACAGCTCCGCCGCCAGGTCGTTCAGGTTGCTGACGGTGGGCACGATCTCGAGCCGCTTGAACTGATAGCGGTTCATCCACAGGTCGAACACCTTGGCGACCTCGCTGGAGCCTGCGGAGTAGGGGCCGTAATAGCCGTTGCTGTTGACCACCAATCCCAGGTTCGACCAACTGGCATTGTAGCCGCCGCTGCCGCTGAAACGCCGCACCACGTAGTTTTCGGGCGTGCTGGATGGCCAGTGGTTGCCGTCCACCGTGATGAAATCGACCGCCGAGCCGAAGAACGAATAGTCGTCCAGCGTGAGGTTGCTCGGATCCTCGAAGAAGCTCTTGTTGTAGCGATACAGGTCGTGGTCCGAACTGAGGGATCGGATGCCCATCACCCGCCAATAGTTGGTCGGGCTCCAGTCGGTCGGCGTCACGTTCAGGTGCGTGCCCATGGGCGTGGCCTGGGGATCGAGGTAGCCCGCGTCGGGGACGATGCGGTAGACGCCGCGCCACCAGCCGCGGCCCAGCCAGGTGCCGCTGCCGCTCCAGCTTCCGTACAAGCTGACCGTAAAGCGATAGGTCTCCGATGCCGGCGCGACGAAGTCCACGATCTCGAAGCTGTTGGAGGCCGAAGCGGACCCTTGGATGTAGGCGCCGTCGGCGCGGTAGGCGGCCAGATCGATGTCAGCCGGCAAGGGATCTGTGGTGTAGGCAGCGTTGGGGTTGGAGAGCCAGCGGATGACGTAGCGGACCCGTTCGCCCTTGTAGGCATACTGGTAGAAGTCCATGGGGAAGACCGTGGTGTTGTCGACGTACTGCGATCCCCAGTGGTCGCGCTCCACGCTCACCAGGCCGGCGGAGCCGTTGATGCTGCCGACGCCATCGGCGCGGCTCAGGCGCTGATCGCCCTCGATGTTGTGCAGCGAGGTGGCCATCAGCAGGGCAGAGGCGCCTTCCGGGTAGCTGGTCAGCCCGGTATCGGCTTCGGTCATATCGGCCGCCAGCGCGGCCACCATCGGCGAGGCGAAGCTGGTGCCGGTGCCGGTGCTGGTCCAGGGGCTGGCCTCGGAGAGACTGGTGATGCTGGTTCCGCTGGCGGCCAGCTCCGGCTTGAAGCGCCCGTCGACGTTGTACTGACTGTCGGCGTTCATGGCGTCGCCGGTCCAACCGACCGAGTTGCCGTCGTCGAAGTTGCCCACGGTCAGCGAGTTGTAGCCCTTGGAGGGCGAGGTGACATAGTTGCTGCCGGAGGCGCCGCAGCCGGCCAGTCGGAAGTTGCCCGACGCCACCACGGCCAGGTCGAAGAGATAGCGCACCAGGTAGTCCATGTGGCGGTCGATGCTTTCCAATGGCGACGTATCTCCGCAGTTGGCGGCCCAGAAGCTGTTGTTGAGGATCCAGGCCCGGCTGGAACCCCAGTCCATGGCCGCCTCGATGGCCGCGATGGTGGCGTAATCGTCGCCGTTGGCGCTGTAGACATCGGCGTCCCGCGCCAGGCCGCGCTGGGTGCTGTGGGTGCTGGCGATGATGCCGGAGACCATGGTGGGATGCCAGCGGCGAGTTCGTCCGGTGTCCCTGGTCTCGACGATGGTCAGGTAGGGGTTGTTGTCGGCGGCGCGCTCGCCCTCCACCACGGCCACAGCGACGTTGTCGCCGGTGTATCCGCCCCAGTCGGCCACCGGGAGCATGTTCTGCGTCGGGCGCGCCACGTCCAGCGTCGGCCCGCCCGGAATGGACGCGTCGTAGATGGCATCGACGTCAGGATTGCGCGCCAGCGCCAGAAGCTGGTCGGCGGTGACGTTGGCCAGGTGGACCACCGGCGCGATCTCGCTGGCGTAGAGGATTTCCAGCCCCTGCGCCGCGGCGTAGTCCAGAAAACGGCCGCGCACCGGCGCGATCTGGCGGCGCAGAGCCTCCCGGTTGGCCTGCTGATAGGCCTCGGCCTGGGCCGGCGCGTCCGCGGCGGCGTTCTCATCGGGCCCGCCGCCCGCGGCCGGGCTGGCGACGTCCTTGGGCGCTTCCACGGCGGCAGGCGGCGCGGGCGGCGGCGCGGCAATCAGCGGCAGGCCGGCCGCCCGCGCCTCATCCGCAGTCAGCGGAGTCGCCGGCGGCTTGGCCAGCGCGGCCGGGTCGTCGTCGAGCCCCGCGCCGGCCCGCGGCTGCGTTGACGTCGCTGGCGCTGCCGTCGAGCCGGGACTGTCGGCGGCCGGGGGCTGATGATCCGGCTTGCGCAGCGGTTCGACGGTCGCGCTCAGCCAGACGGCGACGGTGAAGGTCGCGCCGGCAGCCGCCTCGTCCAGGGCTGCGACCATCGGCGGAGTCAGGGCGCCGTGCGCCGTGCGCCACTGCGCGGCCGCCCGGGCCCGCGCCGCGTCCCGGTCGACGGCTTGGTCGCCGGAGAACGTTGCGCCGACGACACTTCCGTTGCTGCGGTCGATGGCCTTCACCGTGGTCAGGGTTTCGCCGCTGAGCAGCGTCTCGGCGGCGACATCGGCCAGCTCCAGATCGCCGGCGCTGCGGCCGAGGACCCTTGCCAGGCGGTACAGCCAGTCAGTCGGTTCGGTCTGGATTGGGCGCGCGGCCGGGTTGGGGCTGGGCGCGGGGGCCGGCTGGGCAGCCGGAAACAGAGGGGCAAGCAGGACCAACAGAACCAAGAGGAACGTAGACATAGACACCTCCAAACGCGGCAGACGAGCATGGGCCGCCCGGCGACGGTCGCAGCGTCTATGGTGTTTAACGACTCCTGGCTAAGATTTGGATGTGATTGTGACTGGAGAGCGACAGATGTTGAGGTGATTTGCGCGTTTCGATGATCCAACCAGGCAAAAAAAAAACGAAACGTGAACTGTGGTCGGGACGCGCCCGATCACAGTTCACGTTTCGTACCTTTCTACCCGCAGGCTGCAACCGGCTGCGTCTCACGCCCGGTACGACTCAGGGAGGAATCCCTTCCGCGTCCACGCCGCGTGATGTACGATCAGTTGCGTTTGATGCCAGGCCGCCGGCTCAGTGATAGCCGCAGCTTTCGGGCATCTCCTCGCCGGTGTGGCTATGGGCCGTGCGGAAGGAGCTGCCGCAGCCGCAGCTGGAGGTGGCCTGTGGATTCTCGATGTGGAAGCCGCCGCCCATCAGGCTGTCGACATAGTCGATGCGCGCGCCGTTGATGTAAAAAAGGCTGGTGGGGTCCACGTAGACGGTCATGCCGTGCTGGCTGTAGATCTGGTCGCCAGGCCGGGCGGTGTTTTCGAAGGTCATGCCGTACTGCATGCCGCCGCAGCCGCCGCCCTGAACGAAGACGCGCAGGCCGTGGGTGCCGGCCATGCCCTTCTCCAGCATGATGCCGGAGAGCTTGCTGGCCGCGGTCTCGGTCAAAACCACGCCGTCGGTGATGATCGCGGGATCCATTGTCATGGTAGCTGTTGTCATAAGTGTGTCTCCTGAAAGAAGGTGAATTGGGAACTGGGAATGGTGAAGGTCAAGGGTCAATCGGTGAACAGGCCGCCCCGGCCCGTTCACCGTTCATGTCTCATCCGCCGATCTGCGACATGAGTCGCAACTGCGGAACCTCGCCTTGGGGCAGGCCGTGGCCCCAGGGCTTGTGCCAGACCGCCACGCGCAGGCTCTCGCGCAGCTCATCGGCGCTGCAGCCGCTGCGCAGCAGGCTAAGCAGGTCCACTTCCCGATCGCGCAGCAGGCAAAGACGCAGTTTGCCGTCGGCGGTCAGGCGAAAACGGTTGCAGCCGGCGCAGAAGGGCTCGGTGACGCTGCTGATGAAGCCAAGCTGCCCGGCCGCGCCGGCCAGGCGATAGGGTCGGGCGGGATCGCTGCCATCGTAGCCGGGCAACGGATAGATCGGCCCCAGCTCAGCCTCGATCCGGGCGCGGGTCTCAGCCGAGCTGACCACGGCCTCCTGTTGGAAATCGGCCACGCTGCCCAGCGGCATCAGCTCGATGAAGCGGATGTGCCAGGGATGATCGATGCTCAGCCGGGCCAGCGAGACCACCTCGTCCTCGTTGAAGCCACGCGTGACCACGGCGTTCAGCTTCAGCGGGCGGATCTGCGCCGCCTCGGCCGCGGCGATGCCGTCCCACACCCGCCGCAGGTCGCCCCAGCGGGTGATGCGGCGAAACTTGGCCGCGTCCAACGTGTCGATACTGATGTTCAGGCCGCGCAGGCCGGCCTGGGCCAGCGGCTCGGCCAGCTCAGCCAGCAGCAGGCCGTTGGTGGTCATGGCCACCTGGCCGATGCCGGGGGTGCTGGCGATGGCCCGCACCAGCTCCACGACGCCAGGCCGGATGGTCGGCTCGCCGCCGGTCAGGCGGATCTTGCTGACGCCCAGCTCGGCCGCCGTCTGCACGATGGCCAGAATCTCTTCGTCGCTCAGCAGCTCGGCCCGCGGCCGGAAGCGCATCTCCTCGGGCATGCAGTAAACGCAGCGCAGGTTGCACGCGTCGGTCAGCGAGATGCGCAGATAGTTGATCCGCCGGCCAAAGCTATCTTGCAGCGGACCGGGGTAGGCGGGCGCTGGCCCCAAAGGGGGTTCAGCGGTGCTCAGATCAATGGACGACCACATGGCGAGTCTCTGACGACGGGTGAACGGGCCTTGGTCGCCGCCAGCGGAGCAAAAATCCGCTGGGAACAGGCGACGCCGACGGCCGGTCAGGCCGGCGCGGCCTCCAAATGCAACGGGATCACATGGCGCTGCACCTTGCCGATCGGCGGGCTGGCGACCGATGGCTGGGCGCCATCGCCGGGCTGGCCGCCGATGCGGTAGGCGCACCGACAATCGCCTTCGGCCATGCGATTGACCGACAGCGGCGCCATGCCCAACAGCGCGCTGATCAAGCTCAAATCCATGGTGCACAGCTCGCGGTGCTGCTCAGAGACGCCCGCGTAGGGGCAGTTGAGCGTGTAGAGCACGAAGGCGTCGCCCTGGCGCTCGTAGCGGGCCAGATAGCCGCGCTGATTGAGAAAATCCACCGCCAGCGCGACCCGCTGTTCCAGGGTGGCGTCGACTGGCGGCGGGGGCGCCTGACGCGCCTCCTTCTCGGCCATGCGCGCCAGCAGCTCCTGAAGCTGATCGGCCGGCAAGAGCAGCTTGAGCTCATCCAGCAGGCCCATGACCAGCGCCTCGTGGTTGCGCGGGAAATGCGCGTTGGCAGCCTCGGTCAGCGCGTAGACCTGCAAAGGGCGCCCCACGGTGCCGCGCCGCCGCACGCGCGGCGCGCTGATCAGATTCTCCCCTTGCAGCACGTCCAGGTGATGGCGCACCGAAACGGGCGCCATCTCAAGCTGGCGCGCCAACTCGGCCACGGTGACGTCGCCCTGTTCTTTCATGATCTCCAGAATGCGATAACGGGTAGTCTGCACGCGATACACTTCCCAAAAGAGTTGATCAGACCAAGCTATGCTGGCGGCAATTCTAGCACATTGCCCAGCCGCTGTCAATTCTTCTGATTTATGTGAGAAAAATTAGCGGCGGTGAAAATTTGCACCACATTCGGATTCAAGGTAGAATGAGTTGCCGTTGCACGGCGAGTGTACACAGCTTGCTCAACCGGCATGGCGGGCTGATCGCTGATGCCTGTGGCGTGTCGCCCAGACCAGCCAGCAGGCCTTTTCCTCCCGACATGCCGCCCCCGCCGGCCGACATGTGCATCGGCTTCACAACCTGTACGACCAGTCGTCCCCCCTCGCCACAACCCGATCGAAAGGATGGAGCGATGGCAGAACAACCCCAGGGCGCAGCGCCCGTGCCCGAAGAAGTGCAATCCAACGTGCTGTTGACCACGGTAGACTGGATCTACAACACCGGTCGCACCTTTTCCCTGTGGCCCATGACCTTTGGCCTGGCCTGCTGCGCGATCGAGTTCATCGTCACCGGCGCTGCGCGCTACGACATGTCGCGCTTCGGCATGGAGGTCGCCCGCCCTTCACCCCGTCAGTGCGATCTGCTGATCATCTCCGGCACCGTGACCAAGAAGATGGTCGTGCCCATCGTGCGGCTTTACAACCAGATGGCTGAGCCGCGCTATGTGGTCAGCATGGGCGCCTGCGCCACCGGCGGCGGGCCGTTCAAAGAGGGCTACAACGTGGTGTCGGGCATCGACAAATATCTGCCGGTGGATGTCTACGTGCCCGGCTGCCCGCCCACGCCCGAAGCGCTGCTGCACGGCTTCATTACCCTACAAAACAAGATCAAGAAGCAGTCTGTGCGCACGGTGCCCTGGTACCGCAAATCCTACAGCGGCGCCGTGCCGATCCCTGTGCTGGGACCGGACATCTTCAGCAGCCGGCCGGAGGAGATCAAGCGTGTGCGGGAGATCAACACGCAGCGCATGATGGCCACCCGCGCCGCCGGCGCGCCCACCATTGCCGAGATGCATATCTTGGGCGCTGACGAGTTCATCGTGATCCGCAACAGCGGGCTGGCCCAGGACATGACCGGCTGGCGGCTGCACAGCGGCGCCGGCGATCAGTCCTACACCTTCCCGGCCGGTTTCGTGCTGATGCCTGACGCCGAGGTGCGGGTGCACAGCGGACCGGACGCAACCGCGGCCACCCCCAGCGATCAGCTCTGGACGAAACGACACATGTGGCGCAACGAAGGCGACACCGCGAACCTGATGGACGCCGATGGCAACCTCGTATCCTCCTTCAGCCATCAAGGGAATTAAGCCATGAGTGAACCAACGCTAGATGCCGCCCTCCCCTACAGCGACCTGCTGCCAGGCGCCGTGTTGGCCGTGGAGAAAAACATCGAGGGCGAAAGCCTGGTGGTGGCGCCTGACCAACTGGTGGCCGTGGCCGAACAGTTGCGCGACCACGAGGGCTTCGACCTGCTGTCCAATCTGACGGCGGTGGACTATCTGGGCTTTCCCGGCCGCAGCGCGGCCGACCGCTTCGAGATCGTCTATCATTTTTATTCGACCACCAGGGGGGGCGGCCCCAAAGTGCTCAAGGCGCGGCTGCCGGAGACAAACCCTGCGCTGCCCACGCTGATGTCGGTCTATCCGGGCGCCGACCTGCAAGAGCGCGAGGCGTATGACCTGTACGGCATCCGCTTCCTGGGACACCCCAGCCTGCGCCGCATCCTGCTTTGGGACGGCTTCAACGGCCATCCCATGCGCAAGGACTGGCAGGAAGCCTATTTCGAGGCCGAAAGCAAGCCCTTCAAAAGCCGGCATCCGGTCGGCCACCACATCTGGGCCGAAGATCGCAACCCCTGGGGCTCCAACGTCAACTACCCCGCCGGCTTCGACCCGGAGACCTGGAGCCAGCCGGTGACGCTGCGGCCGCTGGAGCGGCATTCGGGCAGCAACGGCGTGTCAGGCGCGCTGAAGACCGAGCGCATTGTCGTCAACATGGGGCCGCAGCACCCCAGCACCCACGGCGTCTTCCGCATGATCGTGGAACTGGACGGCGAGACGGTCACCGCGCTGGAGCCGGAGATGGGCTATCTGCACCGCAACCATGAGAAGATCGGCGAGCGCAACACCTATCTCATGAACATGCCCTACACCGACCGGCTGGACTACATCAGCTCCATGTCCAACAACCTGGCCTACGCCATCGCGGTCGAAAAGCTGCTGGGAGAGGCCTACAAGCCAACGGAGCGCGCCGAGTATCTGCGGGTGATCATGGCGGAGCTGACCCGTATCGTCAATCACCTCTTCTCGGTGGGCACCTTCTTCAACGACCTGGGCGCATTTTTCACCCCCCTGCTGTATGCGGTGCGTGAGCGTGAGCTGATCCTCGACCTGTTCGAGTCGGTCTCCGGCAGCCGCATGATGTGCAATTACATGCGCTTCGGCGGCGTGGTGGCGGATCTGCCGGCCGGCTGGCTGGAGACCTGCCACCACCTGGTGCATGAGCGCTTGCCCGCCAAACTGGATGAGTTGGAGCGCTATCTGATCGGCAACGAGATCGTGAAGCAGCGCTGCATCGGCGTCGGCTACCTGTCGGCCGCCGACGCGCTGGCGCTGAGCTGCACCGGCCCCCAACTGCGCGGCAGCGGCGTCCCCTACGACATCCGTCGGGCAGAGCCTTACTCGATCTACGACCGCTTCGATTTCGACGTGGTGAGCTTCGACGGCTGCGACGTCTACTCCCGTTTCCTGGTGCGCATGGAAGAGATGCGCCAGAGTGTCAGGATCTTGCAGCAGGCGCTGAAGCAATTGCCCGAAGGCCCGATCCAGGCCGCCAAGGCGCTGGGCGCCTACACCGTGCGCCCGCCGGTGGGCGATGTCTATGGCCGCATCGAAAGCCCCAAGGGCGAGCTGGGATTCTACCTGGTCTCCAACGGCGCGGGCAATCCCTGGCGCTACCGGGTGCGGCCGCCCTCCTACATCAACCTCAACGCCTTGGCGCCTATGGTGGTCGGCAATAAAGTCGCCGATGCCGTCATCATTCTGGGCGCGATCGACATCGTGCTGGGCGAAGTAGACCGTTAGCACGTGAGACGTGATGAGTGAAACGTGAGGCGTAACTCGTAACTCGTAACTCGTAACTCGTAACTCGTAACCGGAGGCGCTTGGTGCGGACTTTGGGTTCCGCATTGCGGATTACGCATTACGGGTTACGCATTACGCACTGCCGGTTGCAAACCGCAGCGCCCTCACTGGCCACGTTTCACAGTTCACGCCTCGCGTTTCCAAGGAGGCTCCATGTTCGGAACCGGACTTCTCAAAGGTTTGGGTGTCACGTTCAAGCGTCTTGCTGACACGTACATCGACGACGTCAGGCAGATCCCCAGCCGGTACGCCTTCGGGCAGGATATGATTCGCCAGGAGCCCGATGAAAAGGGACTCTTCACTATCCAGTATCCTGAGGAAAAGCGGGAGCTGCCTGAGCGCTTCCGCTACATCCCGATGCTGCTCTATGAGACGTCGAAACAGGAGGATCGTTGCACGGCCTGCGGCATCTGCGCCAAGGTGTGTCCTCCCCAGTGCATCTGGATCGTGCGCGACGCCGACGAAAACGGCAAACCCATCGCCCACCCGGCCGAGTTCTTCCTCGATGCGTCGATTTGCATGAGCTGCGCCTTCTGCGCCGAGTTCTGCCCCTTCGACGCCATCAAGATGAACCACGACTACGAGCTGGCGGTCTACGAGCGCTACCCCAACCTGGTCTACAACATGGCCGAGTTGACGGTGCCGGTGGAGTACTACGCCTCCATCTGGCCGACGCAGTACGAGGCCGAGGAGATACGCCGGGCCGAGGAAGAGGCCAAGAAGGCGGCCAAGCAGGCGGCCCGAGCCAAGCCCGCCGCCAAGCCGGCGGCCGCGCCAGCCGCCAAGCCGGCGGCCGAGGCCAAGCCAGCCGCACCAGCCGCCAAGCCGGCGGCTGAGGCCAAGCCAGCCGCACCGCCGGCCGCCCCGGCGGCGGCCAAGCCAGCGGTCGCCGCGGCCGCGGTCGCAGCGGCCGACAACGTCTTTGCCCGCATGCCCAACCCGGCCAAGACCTCCGGCGGCTACACCGTGGAGCAGATCGCGGCGCGGCGCGAGGAGGCCTATGGGCGCTACAAGGAGCGCAAGGGCGCCGACGCCAAGGTGCTGCACGGCGGCGGTGGGACTGCCGCAGCGGCGCCGGCAGCCGCGGCTGCCGCGGCCGTCGTCGCCGATGAAGCGCCGGCAGCCGTGAGCGAGCCCGCCGCGCCAGTGGAAGCCCCCGCGGCCCCCGCCGCCCCCACGGCATCCGCCGCGCCGGCGGCGCCAGCCGCTCACGCCGGCGAAAGCGAATTCACCCGGATGCCCAACCCGGCCAAGACCTCCGGCGGCTACACCGTGGAGGAGCTGGCCGAGCGCCGTAGGGAAGCCTACGCCCGTTACAAGGCGCGCAAGGGCGCCGACGCCAAAGAACTGCACTAGACAGGTGTTCAGCGGAGAGCGGACCTTCGTTCAGCCTGTCGTGCTCAGATCCACTGCTCTGACAGATCGTCGAGGAGTCCGGCTCGCCCAGCAATGTGCTGCCGGACTTTTCGTTTTTTCACCGCGGACTTCGCAACTGGAGGTGCATCATGGAACTGACCTACACCTTTCACGGCCATGCCTGCTTCAGCCTGGAGGCTGATGGGACGACCCTGCTGTTCGACCCCTTCCTGACCGGCAACCCGGCGGCCCAGGTGGCCGCCGCTGACCTGGCAGCCGACTTCATCCTGCTGTCGCACGGCCACTTCGACCACATGCCCGACGCTGCTGCGATCGCCCAGCGCACCGGCGCCACAGTGATCGGCACCCTCGAGCTGGCCACCTGGGTCAACGGCCAGGGCGCAGCCAACGTCCACGGCATGCAGCCGGGCGGCTCTTTCCGCTTTCCCTTTGGCCGCGTCAAGCTGACCATCGCCCATCATGGCTCGATGCTGCCCGATGGCAGCTACGGCGGCGTGGCGGTGGGCTTTATCGTCGACATCGGCGGCAAACGGGTCTATTACACCGGCGACACCGCGCTCTTCCTGGACATGCAGCTCTACGGCGAGGAAGGGATCGACCTGTTGATCCTGCCCATCGGCGACAACTTCACCATGGGGCCGGAGGATGCGCTGCGCTGCGTTCGGTTCGTCAGGCCCAAGGCGGTGATCCCGCTGCACTACAGCACCTGGCCCCCCATCGCGCAAGATGCGGCCGCCTTCGCAGCAGCCGTAGAGGCGACCGGCGTCAAATGCATCGTGGTCGGCGTCGAGGAGCCGGTGACGTTTTAGCCCCGCTTCGCCCGTCATGCTGAGGCCGCCGAAGCATCCCGCTGAAGCGTCGCCGAGACCCTGCGCCTGAGACCAGGCGCAGGAGGTCGCTCAAACTGGAAGCAAACTGGCTGCACTTCGCCCTGCGTTGCGCGATAATGTCGGCTGATGGTTTGCTGGGGTCGGTTAGCGGCTATGCCTGCCTGAACGGGCACGGTCGGAGACCGGCCTGAGCGCTTGGTCGATGCGCAGGCGGGCACGGTCGGAGACCGGCCCGAGCGGTTGGTCGATGCGCAGGCGGGCACGGTCGGAGACCGGCCCGAGCGGACCAGATGATCAACGGGCACGGTCGGAGACCGGCCCGAGCGGTTGCGTTAGCCCGTACAGCAGCAGGTGAGTTGTGTATGATTAGCATGTATCCCAAGGCCGAGATCCTCTTTCCGCCCAAGCTGATTCCGACGCTGCGCGATCTGCGCGGGGCCGAGTGGGCCACGCTGGTGAGCGACGTGGCCAAGCTGCCGGAGACGCATCCGGACGTGCTGGCCTTCTGCCTGATGATGATCGAGCTGGACGGCTGTCTGAACTGCTACGCCGGCAGCTACAAGTTCATGCGCGGCTGCGCGGCCTGCGCCAAACAGACCATCATCCAGTACAAAGGCAGCGACAAGGAGCTGCTGACGCTGTACAAACAGTCGCAGAAGCAGATCAGCGCACAGATCAAGAAACAGGAAAAGAAAGCTGCCGCCGAGGCTGGTCGCGCGGCGTCCATCAAATGAGCACACAGCGACACATTGCCATCATCGGCGCTGGCATCGCCGGCCTGGCCGCGGCCCTGGATCTGAACGAGGCCGGCCACCACGTCACCATCTACGAAGCTGCGCCGCAGGCGGGCGGGCTGGCCGCCGGCTTCAGGGCCTCCCACTGGGACTGGAGTCTGGAGAAGTTCTACCATCACTGGTTCGCCGGCGACCGCCACATGTTGGGGCTGATCGAGCGGCTGGGCTGGCGCGATCAGGTGCTCTTCCCCCGGCCCTACACGGTGATCTACTACCAGGGCAAGTTCTACCCGCTGGACAGCTACGTCGAGGCCTTCAAGTTCACCCTGAGCAAGTTCGGCCCCATCGACCTGGTGCGCTTCGGCCTGACTGGCGTGTTCCTCAAGCTGACCCCGCGCTGGCAGCCGCTGGAGCAGGTCACGGCCGACGCCTGGATGCGCCAATGGGCGGGCGATCGCATCTACAACGCGCTCTGGCGGCCGCTGTTGGTGGGCAAGTTCGGCGAGGAGAACCTGGACGTGGTCAACATGGCCTGGCTCTGGGCGCGCATCCACGCCCGCACCACCCGGCTGGGCACCTTCGTGGGCGGTTTCCAGGCCTTCGTGGACAAGCTGGCCGATCTGCTGCGCGGCCGCGGCGTGGAGACTCGCCTGAACACGCCGGTGACGCAGATCAGTCGGGCCGAAGCGGGGCAGGCGGGCCGGTTGACGGTGACTGCGGCTGGCGACGTCGCCGGCTACGACGCGGTGATCTCCACCAGCTCGCCGGCGTTGATGGCCAAACTGGCCCCCGACCTGCCCGAAAGCTACTCGGCCAGCCTGCGCGACCTGAAATCCATGGGCGCGATTGTGCTGGTGGTGACGCTGGACCGCCAGCTCACCCAGTTCTACTGGCACAGCCTGGCCAAAGAGGCCGGCTTCCCCTACCTGGCCATGGTGGAACACACCAATTTCATCGGCCCGGAGCACTACGGCGGCGACCACATCCTCTATCTGGGCGACTACCTGGAGGTTGATCACGAGTATTTCAGCCTGAGCAAGGAAGAGCTGCTGGAGCGCTTCTTGCCCTCGCTGGAACGCTTCAACCCGGCCTTTGAGCGCAGTTGGGTGCGGGAAAGCTGGCTGTGGAAGACCGCCTACGCCCAGCCGGTGCCGCCGGTGAACCATTCCCAGAACATCCCGCCCATCCAGACCCCACTGCCCGGCCTTTACTTTGCCAGCATGAGCCAGGTTTACCCCTGGGACCGCGGCACCAACTACGCGGTGGAGATCGGGCAGCGGGCGGCAGGGATGGTGATAGAGGAGCTGCGCGCAGGCGATTCGTAGAACGTAATGCGTAATGCGTAATGCGTAACCCGGAAACACGCGCCCCGCATGACCGACTCTTCCGGATTACGCATTACTCATCACGTGAAAACCCGTAACCCGGAAACACCCCCCACATGACCGACTCTTCCGGGTTACGCATTACGCATTACTCGTCACTCGACAACCCATAACCCGGAAACACCCCCCACATGACCGACTCTTCCGGGTTACGCATTACGCATTACTCGACAACCCATAACCCGGAAACACCCCCCACATAACCGACTCTTCCGGGTTACGCATTACGCATCATTCCCCAGCAAGGACAAAGACATGTTCGGCAAGAAAAACGGCATTGTTACCGAGAAAGAGGTACTGGCGGCGCTGAGCACGGTGCAGGAGCCGGAACTACATCAGGACCTGGTCAGCCTCAGGATGATCAAGGATATCCACATCAACGGTGGGCAGGTAGCCTTTACCATCATACTGACTACGCCGGCCTGCCCGCTGCGTGGGCAGATGGAGCGCGAGTCGCAGGAAGCGGTGCTGGCCATCCCCGGCGTGGAGCAGGTGGTGGTCCAGTTCGATGCCAGCGTGCGCGCCGATTCCCGCATCGTCGGCCGCCTGCAGATCCCCATCAAGAACATCGTCGCAGTGGCCAGCGGCAAGGGCGGCGTGGGCAAGAGCACGGTCTCGGTCAACCTGGCCGTGGCGCTGGCTCAGCAGGGCGCCAAAGTCGGCATCCTGGACGCGGACATCTACGGCCCCAACATCCCGACCATGATGGGCCTGACCGCCGACAACCTGTCTGATCCGGTGGATGGCAAGCTGGTCCCGCCCATGGCCTACGGCGTCGAGGTCATGAGCATGGGCTTCCTGATCCCACCCGGCCAGGCGGTGATCTGGCGCGGACCGATGCTGCACGGCGCGATCCGCCAGCTCTTCACCGACGTGGCCTGGGGCGAGCTGGACTATCTGATCGTGGACATGCCCCCCGGCACGGGCGATGCCACGCTGACCCTGGCCCAGTCGGTGCCGGTGACCGGCGGCGTGATCGTCTCGACCCCACAGGATGTCGCCCTGGAGGATGCGGAGAAGGGGCTGGTGGCTTTTCAAAAGCTGCAAGTGCCGATCCTGGGCATCGTCGAGAACATGGCCGGCGACATCTTCGGCGAAGGAGGCGGCCAGCGGGCAGCCAAACGGCTTCGGGTGGACTTCCTGGGCCGCATCTACTTGGACCGGGCGATCCGCGAGGGAGGCGACGCGGGCCGGCCGGTGGTGGCCATGGATCCTGACAACCCGCAGAGCGAGAGCTTCCAGACGCTGGCCCGGGTCGTGGCCGGCCGCGTCAGCGTGATCAACTTCCAGGCCGCGGCCGCCCCGCAGCTCAAGATCATCTAGCTCCGGTCCAACTGGCGCACAACCAACCAACGCAACAGGGCCAGAAACACCCGGGACAAATACGTCCTGCGTGTTTCTGGCCCTACGTTTGATTCCCACTATGGCGCGCCATCGAGGCTCTAGCCGGGTCTGGACCCTGCGAATCGAGCGTGCTGGCCCGCCTGATGGCTCGGCCCCGGTTTGGCAGCCATCACATTTCGCATCGCTGGGTCGGTGAACGCGTGATTGACGCCGCAGTCACTTCGCGCTATACTTGTGGGTGCTGCGTCATGCCGTCAGGTTGGGATCGCCCACTTCAGGTATCTGGCGCTGGCCATCGAGCTTCTGCCAGGCCGCGCAGGTGCGCTCCGGCGGCGCGGGCCGGTTGAAAAACGGCGACTGCGGCCCACGACAAAAGGCGTGCAGCCGAGAGACCTGCCCGTCGCCGTTGCTGCGGAAGGTGTCGAGAAAGGCGCAGGTGTCGCAGGTGCGACCGCGCAGCCGTTGCCAGGTTAGATTCATGGCCTTCATTATAGCCACACCCCTCGTTCTGTCCAGACCCATTCCCACAAGGAGTCATCCATGTCCTTACTGAACCTGCGCGTCGTGCAACTGGATCCCCATTCGGCGTCAGATCGCAACCGATTGATCAAATTTGCCTTCAAGCTGTACAAAGGGGATCCCTACTGGGTGCCGCCGCTGGTGGGCGATCGCAAGAAATTCCTGGACCCCAAGCACAACCCCTCCTTCGAATACCTGCAAGTGGCCTATTTCGTGGCCGAGGCGACCGTCATTCCCGACAACACCCCCAAGGGAACGATCACCGGCGGCATGGAGCAGGACGTGGGCACCATCGCGGCCATCGTCAACCCGCGCCACAACGAGATCCACGACGACGACATCGGCTTCTTCGGCCTGTTCGAATGCATCAACAACCAGGCAGTGGCCGACGCGCTGCTGGACGCGGCCGCGGCCTGGCTGCGCGGACAGGGCCGCTCGGCCATGCGCGGGCCGCTGACCTTCACCATGACCGACGAGGTCGGGGTGTTGATCGACGGCTTCGGCGACATGCCGCGCATCATGATGCCCTACAACCACCCCTACTTCCCGGCGCTGCTGGAAAGCTATGGCCTGGAGAAGTCGATGGATCTCTACGCCTACCATCTCGACATGGCCAAGCTGTTCGGCGGCTCGCCCGAAGGGCTGCCGCCCAAGCTCACGCGCGTCATCGAGAAACTCAAGCAGCGCGGCCGGATGAACATCCACAAGCTGGACATGAAGAATTTCGACGCCGAAGTCGAAAAGGTCAAGGCGATCTACAACGCAGCCTGGGAGAAGAACTGGGGCGCGGTGGGAATCACCGACCACGAACTGGCCCACTACGCAGCAGCCATGAAGCCAGTGCTGGACCCCGACCTGGCCTTCTTCGTGGAGGTCGACGGCACAACGGCCGGCGTGGCCTTATGCCTGCCCGACGCCAACCTGGTGCTGAAGAAGATGAACGGGCATCTCTTCCCCTTTGGCTTCATCCAGGCCTTGCGCTATCAGAACAAGATCAAGTGGGTACGGGTGTGGGCCTTGGGCGTCCTGCCTGAGCACCGCCACCTGGGAGTCGAGGCGGTCATGATCTACGAAATCGCCACACAGGCGATGCGCAAGGGGATGCTGGACGTGGAAGCCAGTTGGGTGCTGGAGAACAACATCGACGCGCGCAAGTCGGTCGAAGGCATGGGCGCGGAGATCTATAAGACGTATCGGGTGTATGAGGTGGGGTTGTAGGGTGGTAATGCGTAATGCGTAATGCGTAACCCGGAGGGCGTGTGTGCATGCCGGAGTGTAGCGGAGTCGAGGCTTTAGCCGGGTCTGGCCGCTGCGACTCAAACCCGCGCTCTGGCCGGTCTCCTGGCCGAGCCAGCCCGCGGCGGTTTCAGCACGGAGTCGAGGCTTTAGCCGGGTCTGGCCGCTGCGACGCAAGCCCACGCTCTGGCCGGTCTCCTGACCGAGCCAGCCCACGACTCAAGCCCGCGCTCTGGCCGGTCTCCTGACCGAGCCAGCCCGCGGCGGATTCAGCACGGAGTCGAGGCTTTAGTCAGCACGGAGTCGAGGCTTTAGTCAGCACGGAGTCGAGGCTTTAGCCGGGTCTGGCCGCTGCGACTCAAACCCGCGCTCTGGCCGGTCTCCTGACCGAGCCAGCCCGCGGCGGTTTCAGTCCGGAGTCGAGGCTTTAGCCGGGTCTGGCCGCTGCGACTCAAACCCGCGCTCTGGCCGGTCTCCTGACCGAGCCAGCCCGCGGCGGTTTCAGCCCGGAGTCGAGGCTTTAGTCAGCACGGAGTCGAGGCTTTAGTCAGCACGGAGTCGAGGCTTTAGCCGGGTCTGGCCGGAATCGCCGGTAATCCTCCAGCGTCTCGATCCCCAACGGCAGCGGCGCGTCGATCTCGACCCGCTGCACCTCTGCGCTGTGGCGCTCGATCACCGGCCGGCCGCCGACGTCGCCGGTCAGCGCCATCAGCTCCGCAAAGGTGCGACGGTCGAAGAGCACCGGATTGCCGCGCTGGCCCCCCTGGTAGACCGGCGCAATCACCGGGGCCAGCGTCTCACGGTGTCGCTGCACCAGCCGGTCGATGGTCGCAGGCTGCACGGTGGGCTGGTCGGCCAGCACGAAGACCGCTGCCCCCACCTCCGGCCCCAGCGCGGTCAGCCCAGCCGCGACGCTGCTGCTCTGGCCGCTCTGCCAGTCGGGGTTGAACACCGCGCGCACCGGTCGATCGGCCAGCGCGGCCTGCACCTCGCCGGCGCGGTGGCCTGTGACCACGACAACTTCGTCGATGGCGCCGGCTGCCAGCGCGATCTCCACCGCGCGGCCCACCAAAACACCCCCCGGCTGCCAGGGCAGCAATTGCTTGGCCTCTTTCCCCAGACGAGTGGAGCCGCCGGCCGCCAGCACCACCGCGGCGGTGCGGCTGTGCGCTTCGTTCACCGGGTGGAACGTTTCGCCAAAGCGCTCTGCGGGGCCGTCGGCCTGGGCGCTGCCGATCAGCACAGCGTGAAAGGCGGGAAGCGGCCTGCTCAGCACCTGACCAGCGATGCTGCGGGCGGCGGCGATGCGCCGTTGGGCGTCAACAGCGTCGGTCGCCCCGTCCAGCGCCAGATTGAGGTAGAGCAGCGGGATCGCGCCGGGGGGACAACCCTGGCGGCCGCCGTCGGGGTGAGCCAGCACGGCCGCCAGCGCCTGCGGCGTCAGCAGTTCCCCAGGCTGCAGGCCGGCCAACGCGGCGAAACGCTCCGGCCGGTGGACAGTATGCTCGTCCAGCGGCCGGCCCACTGCCGCCATGCCGGCCACCACCACCACATGCGTGGCGCAGGGAGGAACCAGCGGCTCGTGGGCAGCAGGCGCCTTGAGGGGCCGCTCACGGCTGCCGTCAGCCTCGACCACGGCCGCATCGACCGCATCCAGGGCGGCCAGGCGGCAGATGAGCGCGGGATCCAGGCCAGCCAGCTTGCCCGGCTCGCGCGCCGGGCCGGCCATGACCAGCGCCTGGCGATAGCCGCGCAGCGAGGTGGGCAGCTCGAAGGCCAGGGTCGGCTCGTGCTGGCTGAACAACGAGAAGCGGGCGCGGTTGGCCTGGTCAGCCCACAGACGCGTGGTCGCCGTCAGCAGCGTGGCCCGGCCGGCCGCAGCCAGCTCAGATCCCAGGCCAAAGAGCAGCGACGACTTGCCCCCGGCGCCGGTCAGAGCGATGATCGGTTTGCTGGCCGTCTCAGACAGACGCAGGGCGGTGAGCAGATTCATGACGGGAAGGGGAGGCCTCGAAAGCCGCCCGGTGGAAGGAAAGAAAGAGGGCCCGCGTGGATGGCAAAAAAAGTGACAAGTCCCAGACGCGACATCACCCACTGAACAGTGGGGGGGAGGAAGACTGTTCAAGGGGCGATGATGGCATTATTATACACGCGTCAGAGAAATTGTCCAATTTTGCCTCTGCGCCAACAGCCCCGAGTTTGGCGCGCCGGCCCGCCTAAAGGCTCGACTCCCGGGGAGATGCGCCGGCCCGCCTAAAGGCTCGACTCCCGGGGAGATGCGCCGGCCCGCCTAAAGGCTCGACTCCCGGGAGATGGCCGTCAGGGGCTGAATCGCTGACCGCGTGCCGCCGGACTTTGACACCTGAGCCGTTTCAGCGACAATTCACCTGCTGAACTGATGCCCACCAGGGCGCTCAAAGTCCTCACAGAAAGTTGCTGTCGTGGAGTCTTTCGTGACCAAACGCTTCATCATCGTCGCCGGCAACATCGGCGCGGGCAAAACCTCCATCACCGAACGGGTTGGCGCGCGGCTGGGCTGGAAGGTGGCCTTCGAGTCGGTGGCTGACAACCCCTATCTGGCCGAATTCTACACCGACATGCGCCAGTGGTCCTTTCACCTGCAGATCTTCTTTCTGGGGCACCGGGCCCAGCAGCACCTGGCCCTGGCCCATGACCCGCAATCGGCCATCGCCGACCGCAGCATCTACGAGGACGCCTACATCTTTGCGCGCGCCCTCCATCACCTGGGCAACCTGAGCGAGCGCGATTACCGTTCCTACCGGGCGCTGTTCGATTTGGTGGTGGCCAATCTGCCGCGGCCCGACCTGCTGCTCTACCTGCGCGCGCCCGCGCCGCTGCTGCTGGAGCGCATCCGGCGACGCGGCCGCAGCATCGAAAACGGCATCGACGCCGACTACCTGACCCTGCTGGACAGCTTCTACGCGGATTGGATGCAGACCTTCGACCTCTGCCCGGTGCTGACCATCCAAACCGGCGACCTGGATTTTGTCCACAAGCCGCAACACCTGGAGATCGTAGTCGAGCGCATCCACGAGCGACTGGCCGGTCAGGAGGCCATCATCTTCCCCAATGGGGGCAACGGCGCATGATCAGTGCCCCCTTTTCGGTGGAGCATGCAGGCGTCCCTTTCTCGCTCGCTGTGGCGCCACTATCTCAGCGGCGGCGCGCCGGCTTGAGTCGCCCCCTCCCAGAGCCCGCCATGCACATCGTCTTTTCCAGCCAGCATCAGGCCCATGGCACCCGACCCGCTATGCCGGGCTACCCTGATCGCTACGACGAAACGCCGCCGCGGGTTGGGGCGATCCTGGCCGGGCTGGAGGCCGCCGGCCTGGGCAGCCCGGTCCAGGCCGTGGATCATGGCCTGGCGCCGATCCTGGCCGTGCATGACGCCGGGCTGATCGCCTTTCTGCAAGGCGCGTTTCAGGGCAGCCGGGCCTTCTTGCCTGGCGACAGTCCGCTGTGGCCTGATGGCTACCATGCTGTGCGCGGCTGGCGCCGCCGGCCGGCCGGCTGGCAGCAACTGGCCGGCTACTATGCCATCGACCGCGACTGCCCCATCCTGGCCGGCACCTGGGAGGCGGCCTACTGGAGCGCGCAGGCGGCGCTGACCGCAGCCGGGCTGGTCAAAGCGGGCCAGCGCGCCGCCTACGCCCTCTGCCGGCCGCCGGGCCATCACGCCTCGGCCAGCCAGTACGGCGGCTACTGCTACCTGAACAACGCGGCCATCGCGGCCCGCCACCTGCAAGCCGGCAGCGGCGCGCGCGTCGCCCTGGTGGACATCGACTATCACCACGGCAACGGCACGCAGGAGATCTTCTACGCCGACCCCACCGTGCTCACCTGCTCGCTGCACGCTGACCCCGACCAGGAATACCCCACCTTCTGGGGCGGCGCGGCTGAGCTGGGCGACGGGCCGGGCCGCGGCTACAACCGCAACTGGCCGCTGCCGGCCGGCGTCGATGACGCGGCCTATCTGCACGCGCTGGATGAGGCCATCGCCCTCGTAGCGACCTTTCAGCCGGCTTTTCTGGTGATCGCGGCTGGTTTCGACCTGGTGCAGGGCGACCCCTCGGCCACCACGACCGGCTTCCGCGTCACCGTGGAAGGCCTGGAGACCGTAGGCCGACGACTGGCCGGACTGGACCTGCCCACGGTGATCGTGCAGGAGGGCGGCTATCAGATCGACCAGTTGGGCGAGATGGCGGTGCGCTTTCTGCGCCCCTTTGACGCAGGATGACGCCAGCTCGACCGCATTTCGACTCACAGATTTGCCGCGTCGCGGTCGTCACAGGCGACCGCGCTGGCTGCGGAAATCAGGAGAAACTCAGGACACAAACGAGGATGGACACCCATGACTGATGCAATCAACCGTGAGACCGCCACCTTGGCCGGCGGCTGTTTTTGGTGCCTGGAGGCCGTCTATGACCAGATACGCGGCGTCGAGCATGTGACGTCGGGCTATTCGGGCGGCTTCGTGGTCAACCCGACCTATCGTCAGGTGTGCGATGGCCAGACCGGCCACGCCGAGGTGGTGCAGGTAGAATTCGATCCCACCGTGATCACCTTTCGGGAGATTCTGGAGATCTTCTTCGCCCTCCATGACCCGACGACGCTGAACCGCCAGGGCGGCGATGTGGGCCCGCAGTACCGCTCGGCGATCTTCTACCACTCGCCGGAGCAGAAGGCCGTTGCGCAGGCGATGATCGCCGAGCTGACCGCGGCCGAGGTGTTTGACCGCCCCATCGTGACCGAGGTGACCGGCGTCACCCGGTTCTACCCGGCCGAGGACTATCATCACGACTACTTCAGCAACAACCCCAACCAGCCCTACTGCCAGGCAGTGGTCTCGCCCAAGGTAGCAAAAATGCGCAAGAACTTCGCGGCCAAGCTGAAGCATGCCGCATGACAGCTAACTCGCTCAGCTTCACCCTCCACCCGCTGCAAGCCGACCAGCGCCAGCAGGCGACCGATTGGATCAGGCGACGCTGGGGCAGCGAGATCATGGTGACCCACGGCCAGGTGTACCGGCCGGGCGAGCTGCCCGGCTTCGTCGCGGTCGGTGGCGACCAATGGCTGGGCCTGCTGACCTATCACAGCGCCGGCGAGGCGTGCGAGATCGTCACGCTGGACACGGACCATCCCAACCAGGGGATCGGAACGGCGCTGATCGCTGCCGCGCGGCGGGCGGCGCTGCAGGCCGGCTGCCGCCGGCTGTGGCTGATCACCACCAACGACAACACGGCCGCGCTGCGCTTCTATCAGAGACGGGGCTTCGCCCTGGCGGCCCTCCACCGCGACGCGGTCAGCCGTTCCCGCCAGATCAAGCCGGAGATTCCCATGATCGGCAACGACGGCATCCCGATCCGCGACGAGCTCGAGCTGGAGATGGCTTTGTCCGATTGACGGCGCTGGCTGCACCGACCCGACAGGAAGGAAACGTAACCATGTCCGCAGAGGAAACAAAACCGCAAACACCCAAGCAAGTGGAGGAACCGGAGCTGCCGTTGCCCTGGCAGCAGATCCAGTCGGCCATCTGGCTGATCGGTCTGGCCATTCTGTTCTGGAAGGGATGGTTTTGGCCGGGGATTCTGGTGCTGACGGCCATCAGCGGCGTCAGCCAGGCGCTGATGCAATGGTACATCCAACGCCAGCGGGAGCAGCGTCAGGCCGCGCAGCGCCGAACCGACTGGCTGCCCAGCAAATGCCCCAACTGCGGCGCGCCGTTGAGCGTGTCAACGGTGGAATGGACAGGGACGGAGACAGCCGATTGCCCGTATTGCAGCGCGCATCTCAAGGCTTCGAGTCTGCCCAGGGATTGAAATCCCTGGCTGACAATGCCAAGGCCCCTCAGGGCCTGGCGGAGCGGGTCTCCCAGCGGCTGAGGCCGCTTTGTGTTGTCAGCCGGCGAATTCCATTCGCCGGACGCCTCCCCAGTGGCTGAGGCCGCTTTGTGTTGTCAGCCGGCGAATTCCATTCGCCGGGCCGCCGCCAGCCGCGTCAGAATCGCCTCCAACACCCCCCCTGCCACCGCCAACGACTTCTCCGAGATGGTGAAACAGTAGCGTCGCTCGGCGCGGGCGTCCAGGTCGCCGATCTTCATGCCGGTGTACACCGACACGCTGGGATGGACAATGCCGCGCAGCACGCCGGCGAAGGGTGCGACGATGGGCGCGCCGTCGATGTGGGCCAGCACCTGCCCCTCCTGCACGGCGTCGCCGATAGCCACATGGGCATGCACCTGGCCATCAGCCGGCGCACGCAACACCCGCGCCCCTTTGTAGCCCCCCACCTCGCCCGGCGTCTTGGTGTCCGGCTCGGCCGCGCCCTGCCAGATCACCCGCCCCAGATCGTGGCCGCGGTTGGTCTCGATCACCGCGTGGCAGTCGATGCCAGCCGTGAAGCCCGGCCCCAACGCCGCCACCAGCGGCGCATCGTCGATGGCCGTGCCGGTGTTGACCTTGGCCATGATGGCATCCACCATGACCGCGGGGTGAAGCTCGGCGCGGCAGGTCGCGGCCGGATCGATCAACAGGGGGATGACGCCCGCGGCCAGCAGGCGGCGAGCTTCGGCCACATCGGCCGCGCGCTGGGCAACAACCCCCTCCACCGCAGCCTGGCCGGCGAAGGCCGCCTCGGCGAAGCTGACCGTGCGCCGCACCACCAGCGGCGCCGCCAGCTCCGTCATCACCACCGGAAAGCCGCAACGGTGCAGACGCCAGGCCACGCCGCTGGCCAGATCGCCGGCGCCGCGCATCAAGACAAGCTGATTTTCAGGACCAGAATCGTAGTTCACAGCAGTTCCAGGAACTCACCGACGCTCAAACCTGACTGACGGATGATCGCCCGCAGGGTGCCGCGGTCGAGCACGCGATGATCCGGGACCACCACCTGAGCAAACGGGTCGTCCCGGCGCAACACCATGTGGCTGCCGGTCTGCCGTTTGAAGTAGAAACCAACACGCGTCAGCGCCTGCGCGCAGTCCCGCCCCGAGAGCTCCGGCAACTTGCTCATACCGCAACCGCCAACAGATCGAAGTGCTCTTCTGGCACCGGCAGCCCATCTTCCATCAGCGTATCGATGTAGAGATCAATCGCCTCTTTGATGTTGCGAATTGCTTCCTCACGGGTCACGCCCTGACTGATGCAGCCCGGCAGACTCGGGCACTCTGATACCCAAAACCCATCCTCGCCTCGGTATACAATCACCTGTCGCATCGTTTCCTCCAGTCACACCGTCAGTCTGTCCGGCCCTGCAACCCCCGCCACACCCGTTCCGGCGTCAGCGGGATCTCGTCGAACCAGACGCCGGTGGCGTCGTGTACCGCGGCGACGATGGCCGCGGCCGTGGGGATGAAGGGCATCTCAGCCATGCCGCGCGCGCCCAGCGGGCCCTGCGGGTCAGGATACTCCAAAATCACCGGCTTGACCAGCGCCACGTCCACCACGGTGGGAATCAGGTAGGTGCTGAGCTGATCGGTCAACACGCGGCCATCCTGCTGCACGAAGTTCTCGTGGGTGGTCCAGCCCACCGATTGGGCGACCGCGCCCTCGATCTGGCCCTCCACCTGCTGCGGATTGATGGCCGCGCCCACATCGTTGACCGAGACGACGCGCAGCACGTGGACGTGGCCGGTGTCGGGGTCCACCTCCACCTCGGCGGCCTGCGCGCAGTAGCCGTAGGTGATGTTGGGATCGCTTTCGGCGGTGTCGTGGTCATAGGGCGTAGTGCGCCGCGGCACGTACTCGAAATGGGCGATGGCCGGCCGCTCCTCGTCCTGCCACCGGGCCAGCGCGGCCTCGGCCGCGCCCTTGACCGCGTTGCCGGCCATGAAGGTCATGCGGCTGGCCGAAACGCTGCCGCTGTCGCCGGTCTCAGCCGTGTCCTGCACGATCAGCTCGACGCGCCCGACCGGCAGGCCCAGCGTCTCGGCCGCCACCTGGGCGATGACGGTGTGGGCGCCCTGGCCGACCTCGGCCGCGGCGTGGCGCACCACCGCCCGCTGGATCTCGCCGTCGCCGTACAGCTCCACCGTGGCGTGGCAGATATCGCGGAAGCCCAGGCTGAAGCCGACGTTCTTGAAGCAGCAGGCCAGGCCGACGCCGCGCAGACGGGGGGGAGCGGAGGCGTCGAGGGAGGTGCGGAAGGGTGAGCGTTCCACGGTAAACGGTGGGCGGTGGGCGGCAATTCCTGAGTCTCCACCCTCGGCCATTTCCTGTCGGAGGCGGCGCAGCACCGGATCGATGGTGACGCCGGCGGGGAGGACGCTGCGGGTGGGCTGGATCGAGCCTTCCTGCCAGCAGTTGCGCAGGCGCAGCTCCAGCGGGTCCATGCCCAGCGCCTCGGCCAGCTTGTTGATCTGCATCTCGGCGATGAAATGGCCCTGCGGGCCGCCGAAGCCGCGGAACGCGCCGCCGGGCACGTTGTTGGTGTAGACGGCGCGGCCATCGACCCACTGATTGGCGCAGTCATACGGCCCCAGCGCGGCCAGCAGCGCGTTGCCCAGCACCTTGGTGGAGGTGGAGGCATAGGCCCCGCCGTCGAGGCTGAAATCGACCTGCTGCGCGGTCAGCCGGCCGTCGGCCGCGGCGCCCCACTTGGCGCGGGCCAGCATGGGATGGCGTTTGTGGTGGCCGATGATCGACTCGCGGCGGCTCCAGATGATCTTGATGGGCCGGTCGATGCCGCGCTGATGCAGCCGCCAGACCGCCAACGCCAGCACGATCTGCACCGACATGTCCTCGCGGCCGCCGAACGCGCCGCCGATGGCCGGATAGCGCACCACCACCTGCTCCTCCGGCAGCTTGAGCGCGGCGGCGATCTGCTGGCGGTCCTTGTGCGCCCACTGGCCGGCCACCTCGACCACGATGCGACCCAGCGCGTCGATATAGCCGACGCCGGCCTCCGGCTGGAGATAGGCGTGTTCCTGCGCGCCGGTGTGGTAGGTCTGCTCGACGATGACCGCGGCCTGGGCAAAGCCGGCCGCCAGGTCGCCGCGCCGGACGTGGTATTCCAGCAGGACGTTGCTGCCCACGGAGGGATGCAGCAGGGGCGCATCGGGCTGGCGCGCCGCCTCGATGCCGGTCACCACAGGCAGATCCTCCCACTGGATCCGGATCAGCGGCAGGGCGGCCGCGGCCTGCGCCTCAGTTTCCGCCACCACCAGCGCCACCCGGTCGCCCGGCCAGCGCACGCGGTCGGCGTCGGGCACGGCCGAGGGCGCGCCCGGCCCGCAGAGCACCGGCTGATCGACCACGTTCAGGCCGAAACCGTTGAAGGGCAGGTCGGCCGCGGTGAAGACGCCCAGCACCCCCGGCGCCGCCTCGGCCGCGGCCGTGTCGATGGCGCGGATGCGGGCGTGAACCCGTTCGGCAAACAGGGTTTTCATCCACACCGTCCCCGGCCGCTCGATGTCGCCGGGGTAGAGCGCCGCGCCGGTGACTTTGTCCCGGGCATCGACGCGGGAAATGGAGCTGCCTACTGCGCGCATGATCACGATCTACCTGCCTTCTCGATCGCCGCCGCCACCTTGGCATAGCCGGTGCAGCGGCAGAGGTTGCCGGCCAGCGCCTGCTGGATCTCGGCCATCGTGGGCTGGGGGCGCTCCTCCAGCAACATCGCGCCGGACATGAGCAGGCCGGGGGTGCAATAGCCGCACTGCACCGCGCCCTCAGCCACAAACGCAGCCTGCAGCGGGTGCAACCCGCCGGGCGAATCATCGTGGGTCGAGTAGGCGTCTGCGCCGTATCGAGACCCCTCCGCGCCGGGCGAATCATCGTGGGTCGAGTAGGCGTCTGCGCCGTATCGAGACCCCTGCTGCGCCAGCCCTTCCACCGTCACCACCTCACACCCCGCGGCCCGCTCCGCCGGCACCAGACAGGCCATCACCGCCTTGCCGTCCAGCCAGACGGTGCAGGCGCCGCACTCTCCTTCGGCGCAGCCCTCCTTGACGCCGGTCATGTGGCCATCTTCGCGCAGGGCGCGCAGGAGAGTCTTGCCGGCGGCGTGGTCAAGGGCGATCGAGCGATGGTTGAGCGTCAACGGGATGGCTGCGCCGCGCCCCGTAACCGGCAGCTCGACGCCGGAATAGTGCGGGCTCGCCGTGGTCCTGAGCAGAACGGGATCGGCCGGGAAGCCGGCGCGCTCCGTGCCGCTGCGCAGTTGGCGCAGGGCGCGCTCCACCAGGACGCCGACCATGGCGCGGCGATAGCCGGCGCTGGCGCGCAGATCATCGATGGGGCGGGCGGCCTGCATGGCCAGGTCGGCGGCGCGGGCGATGGCCGCGTCGCTCAACGGCTGGTCCAGCAGGCTGGCCTCGGCCGCCTCGGCGCGCACGATGGTGGGCGCGACGGCGCCCAGGGCGATGCGGACGCGGGCGACGCGGGCACGGTCGGAGACCGGCCCGAGCGGCGGTTGGGCGTGGGCGACGCGGGCACGGTCAGAGACCGGCCCGAGCGGCGGTTGAGCGTGGGCGACGCGGGCACGGTCGGAGACCGGCCCGAGCGGCGGTTGAGCGTGGGCGACGCGGGCACGGTCAGAGACCGGCCCGAGCGGCGGTTGGGCGTGGACGACGCGGGCACGGTCAGAGACCGGCCCGAGCGGCGGTTGGGCGAATTCCAGCACCACCGCGACGTTGACCAGCGAGATGGCCTGGGCGCGGCGCAGGCCCAGCTTGATGAACACGCCGCGGGCGTTGGCCGGCAGGGCGCGCAGGTGGATCGCCGTCAACATCTCGTCCGGCTGCATGGCCGTGCGGCGCACCCCCAGATAGAACTGGTCGAAGGTCAACCGCCGCTCCCCGCGCTGCGCGCTGGCCAGCGTCACCGCGCCATCCAGCGCCCACAGCGGGGTGATGGTGTCGTTGGCCGGGCTGGCGGTGATCAGATTGCCGGCCACGGTGCCGCGGTTGCGAATCTGCGGCGCGCCCACCTCCCAGCAGGCCTGGGCCAAGGGGAAAACCCGTTCCACCAGCAGCGCCGACGCGGCCACGTCGTTGTGCGTCACCAGCGGGCCGAGGGTGATCTCCTCCCCCGCCGGCCAATCATCCGTGGGTCGAGTAGGCGTCTGCGCCGTATCGAGACCCGTATGCGCCGGCCAGTCATCCGTGGGTCGAGTAGGCGTCTGCGCCGTATCGAGACCCGTCTGCGCCGGCCCAACATCCGTCGGTCGAGTAGGCGTCTGCGCCGTATCGAGACCCGTCTGAACCGCAGCAGCAGGCCCCAGCTCGATGCCGTCCAGCCCCGGAATTCGCGTGATGTCGATCAGGATGTGCTGGCTGCGCACGCCCCGTTCCAGCTCGATGACCAGATCGGTGCCGCCGGCGATGACGCGCGCCTCCTGGCCGTGCTGGCTGAGCAGGGCCAGCGCCTCAGACAACGTTGTCGGTTGGTAGTAGGTATGCCACATGATAGAAACTGTGAGGGGAGAGGGGCAAGAGGAAGGGTGCTCGGTGTCTGCGGCCCGGCGTCAGGCGCAGGCCCGACGCCAGACACTCGCCACGTCACAGCACCGCCACCGCGTCGCCCACACGGATCGGCCCACCTGCCACAACGCGGGCCATCACGCCGACGCGGCCGACCACCGCGTCGGGCATGCGCGCATCCAGGGCGGTGAGCTTGTAGCAGGGCTTGCGCAGGCTCACCACCTCGATCACCGCCTCAGAGCCGATGCGCAGCCGCGCGCCCTCAGGCTGCGCGCTCAGATCGACTCCGGCGATGATCAGGTTCTCGCCCAGCACACCGGCGCCGCTGGGAAAGCCCTCAGCCGCCAGCGTCACCACCATCTCCTGATCCATGATGTTCAGGTTGCGCCGGGGGTTGCCCCCTTTGCGGTCGCCCTCGATGCCGTAGCCGGCCAAAAGCATGGCCTCATGTAATGGATGGCGATTGTAGCTGCCGGGGTCGGGACTATAGACGATACTGGCGAGGTGACCGGACATGGGGAAGACTCCTGAGTGAAATATGAAACTTGCGTGGAGGTGAGGATACCTGTTTCTTGGCGTTCTGTCAAACACCTCCGACAGCAATTTCAACAGCCGCCCGGTCAGAGAGGAGGATGACAAGGCTAATCCTGACAAGGCACGCGCCGTCACATCTCGGCGAGCGAAAAAATAGCGACAAAACCTGACCCAGATCATATTCCATTTTGCACAATCCATGTTATGATCTGGCTAAAGAATTCGACCGAATTTCTACAGGAGTACCTAAATATGGAACAACTGACAGCCCTTCTCCCCATGCAGCGCGCGGCCATTCAGTCTGTACACGGCGGAGCGACCCTGCGCAAACGTCTGCTGGACATGGGCCTGGTGCCCGGCGCAGAGATCAGCGTGGTGCGTGTGGCGCCGCTGGGCGACCCGGTGGAGTACATGGTCAAGGGCTATCGACTCTCCCTGCGGCGCAGCGAGGCCAGCCAGGTCATGATCCAGCGGCTGCCCTGCGCAGACTGCGATCAGCCAGCCGAAGAGGGCTGCGATTCCCAGCAGGCCAGCCGCTGCCCGCGCTGGCTGCGTTGGCTCTACGGCGGTACTCATGGCCGGTAAAGCAGACACCTCGCCGGTGGTGGTTCTGGCAGGCAACCCCAACGCCGGCAAAAGCACCATCTTCAACACCCTGACCGGGGGCAGACAACATGTGGGCAACTGGCCCGGCAAGACGGTGGAGGTCGCGTCGGGCGTCGTGCGCTGGAACGGCCAGGCGGTGACGCTGGTCGACCTGCCCGGCACGTACAGCCTCAGCGCGCACTCGCCGGAGGAGGTCATCGCGCGCGATTTCATCCTGGAGCAGCGGCCCGATGCAGCCATCGTCGTCGCCGACGCCACCAACCTGGAGCGCAACCTCTACCTGGCCGCGCAGGTGCTGGAGCTGGGCGCGCCGGTGACGCTGGCGTTGAACATGATGGACCGCGCCGAAGCCGAGGGGATCGCCATCGACGTGGAACTGCTGGCCCGGCTGCTGGGCGTGCCGGTGGTTCCCACGGTGGGCACCCGTCGCCAGGGGCTGATGGACCTGGTCGGCCTGGCCGTGACCGAGGCCGCGTCACACCCCAACCTGATCGACTACGGGAACGAGCTGGAAGCGGAGATCGCCGCCTTGCAGCCGCAGCTCGGCGCGCTGATCGCCAGCGACACGCCGCGCTATACCACGCTCAAGCTGCTGGAAGGAGATCGGCTGGTCGCACAGGCGCTGGGCGACACGCCGCAGGCCGCGGCGCTGCGCCAGCAGGCTGAGGAGGCCGCGGCCCGCGTCCAGGCTGTCTACGGCGACGACGTGGAGCTGCTGGTGGCCGACCGCCGCTATGGCTTCGTGCACGGCCTGGCCCATCAGGTGGTCAAGCGCCACGGCGGACATCGCCCGCGCAGCCTGACCGACCGCATCGACGACATCGCCGCCCACCGCGTGCTGGGTCTGCCCATCTTTTTCGGGCTGATGGCGCTGGTCTTCAAGCTGACCGCCGACGCCTCCGCCCCCTTTGTGGACTGGATCGATGCCACCGTCAACGGTGTGCTGGCCAACTGGGTCGCGGCCGCCTTGAGCGCCGTGGCCGCGCCGGCCTGGCTGACCTCGCTGCTGGTCGATGGGGTGATGGCCGGCGTGGGCGGGGTGTTGGTCTTCCTGCCGGTGTTGCTGATTCTCTATCTCTGCCTGGCGCTGCTGGAGGACAGCGGCTACATGGCGCGGGCAGCGTTCGTCATGGACAAGCTGATGCACCTGCTGGGACTGCACGGCAAGAGCTTCATCCCGCTGATCGTCGGCTTTGGCTGCAACGTGCCCGGCATTCTGGCCACCCGCACGCTGGAAAACCGCCGTGACCGCATTCTGACCGGGCTGATGGTGCCGCTGATGAGCTGTGCGGCCCGCCTGCCGGTCTACGTGATCTTCGCCGCGGCCTTCTTCCCCCGGCACGCCAGCGCGGTGATCTTTGGGCTCTACCTGCTGGGCATCGCGCTGGCTGTGCTGACCGGCCTGCTGATGCGCCGCACCCTTTTCGGCAAGACCACCGATTCGCTCTTCGTGTTGGAGTTGCCCCCCTATCGCCTGCCGGCCTGGCGCGGCCTGCGCACCCACATGTGGCGGCACAGCGCGGAATTCGTACACAAGGCGGCCACGCTGATCCTGGCCGCCTCCGTCACCGTCTGGGCGCTGCTCAACCTGCCGGTGGGGGTGGCCAGCACTGAGGAGAGCGTCTTTGGCCGGCTGGCCGGCGCGATCGCTCCCGCCTTCGAGCCGCTGGGCTTTGGCAATTGGCAAGCCGCGGGCTCGCTGGTCACGGGACTGGTGGCCAAGGAGGTGGTGATCAGCAGCATGGCCGTGATCTACCTGGGAGACGCGCCGGACGAGCCGCCTGAGCCGGTGGATCTGGCCGCGGACGTGCGCGGCATCGTGGTCGGCTTTGGCCAGGCGGTAGTCGACTCGGCGCGCATCGTGTTGAGCATGATCCCCGGCGTCGACCTGATGGGAGATGAACCGCCCCAGACCGACACGGCCCTCAGCCAGGCGCTGCAAACCCATTTCACCCCCGCGTCCGCGCTGGCCTTTCTGGTCTTCGTGCTGCTCTACGCCCCCTGCATCGCTGCCATGGGCGCGCTGAAGGCCGAATTCGGCGGCAAATGGATGGCCTTCAGCTTCACCTACCTGCTGGCGCTGGCCTGGATCACCGGTTTCGTGACTTACCGGGTGGCTGGGTGGCTGTTCGGAGGGTGAACGGTGGAGGGTAAACGGTGAACGGTGAACGGTAAGCGGAGGGTAAACGGTGAACGGTGAACGGTAAACGGAGGGTGATCGCTGCACCGATGACCGTTCACTATTCGCAGTTTGCCATTCACCATTCACAGTTCACCGTTCACCGACCACCGGCCACCGTTCACCGTTCACCGACCACCGTTCACCGGCCACCGTTCACCGTTCACCGACCACCGTTCACCGACCACCGACCACCGTTCACCGTTCACCGACCACCGACCACCGTTCACCGTTCACCGTTCACCGTTCACCGTTCACCGTTCACCGACCACCGTTCACCGACCACCGACCACCGTTCACCGACCACCGACCACCGACCACCGTTCACCGTTCACCGTTCACCGTTCACCGACCACCGACCACCGACCACAATGTTACGTCAACTCCTAACTCTTTTTGGCAACGCCCCCGGCCCGCTCAGCGTGGACCTGCTGGCCGCGCAGCTCGACCTGGAGCCGGCGGTGCTGGAGGGGATGCTGGCCGAGCTGGTGCGCATGGGCCGGCTGGAGCGCATCGAGGACCGCGCGGCCATCGACTGCACGGTCTGCGGCCACGTCAACGGCTGCCCCTACGTCATGTCCAACGCCGGCGCCTGCTATGCGCTGCCGTGAGGAGACAGGCGAGCGCAGCAATTCGCATGTCAACAGGCCTGGGACACGGAGTCGAGCCTTCAGGCGGTCAGTGCTCGAAACACCTCGGCCAGACCCGGCTGAAGCCTCGACTCCGCCCATGCCAGACCCGGCTGAAGCCTCGACTCCGCCCATGTTTGGAAGCGCCGCGCAAACACCCTTGCCCTGCTGACCCCGTAGCCTCGGCTCCGCCCAGATCTGGAAGCGCCGTTTGTAGCAGCCCAGGATTGACAGCCCGTTTGCGCGGGGGTAGAATGGCACGCCTGACCAGATCGAGACGCAGGGTCAGGCCGGGCAGAACGCCCTGCCGCTGGCCAGGGGGCTGTGGGATGTGCTCCACGGCCGGCTGGACGCGGAGCCTGTCATCTTTGCCTTTGCCGCGATCTTGCCGCGGCGCAGGCACATTCTTGCCGAGGTTTAGGTCATGGCGCGATCCACGCGGTTCATCTGCCTGGCTGTCTTGACGGGCCTGCTGGCCATGCTGCTGGCCGGCTGCGGCCCGGCCGAGCCAGCGGCCACTCCCACCCCCACCAAGACTGTGACGCCCACGGCGCTGCCAGCGACGGCCACCCCCACCACGACTCCGAGCCCGCCGCCGTCGGCGACGCCCACGGTTGCGCCGACCGATACGCCGGAGCCCACGGCCACTGAAACGCCAGCGCCGCCGGCCACCGCCACCCCCGCGCCGCAGCCGACGCCCACAGCCGTGGCCGTTGCACCGACCGCCCCGCCCGCGGCCCCTACCGCCACACCGGCGCCGGCCGCGCCGACCAACACCCCGGCGCCGGCGGTCGATTTCGTCATCGCCGAGCTGCGCGCGCTGGGCCTGGATGAGAACAACGGCGGCATCGAGCTGGGCGGGCAGCGCAACATCTACATCACCGTGCTCGACGCAGCCGGCAACCCCATCGACGGGGCGCTGCTGGTCAACACCGCGCCCTACCCCGGCCAGGCCGTCACCGGCGACAAGGGGCCGGGCAAAGCTGAGATCCTGATGGACCGCGAGGAGTTTCGCCTCAAGGTGGAAAGCGTGGGCGGCCAGCCGGTGAGCAGCGAGACCTCGCGCACCATGTCGCTGGTCGCGCCTGTGCCTGCGGACATCGCCGGCAAGCTGGGCGACACCTGCCCCACCGTGGACAACTGCCCCCTGCCCCCGTACAAGCACTTTTCCTATGTGATTGTGTTCAGGCGGACCTATTAGCGCCGCTTCTTCCCCTTGGCCGCGGCCTTGGCCAGGTTCTCCGATGGTCGGGCAGCCTACGCAACCGTCAGCCATCGGATCTGGTACAGATCCATCGGCGCAGTCAGATATGCACCGGCCGCGACAAATTCCTCCCCGCTGAGCAGATCGCGCCAGGCGCGGCCGGGCAGGCTGGCGGCGTCGAGGCGCAGAGTGGCCGGCCGGTCCGACACATTGACGCTGCACAGCAGCGGCCTCTCCAGCTCAGCCCCGCGCAGCAGGGTAAAAAGCGCCGGGTCGCCATACAACACCTGCTGGCTGCTGGCCGGATGAAAGGCCGGCTGGGCGCGGCGCAGGTGGAGCAGTCGCCGGTAGCCATCGAACACGCGGCGCGCCTGGCCATGGGGCTCGGCCAGCAGACGGCGCAGCTCAGCCAGGGTCCACTTTTTGCGGTTGAGCGAACGCGCCCGTCCGGTCTCGGCGAAGCAGTCGTGGCAGTTGGGCGAGCCAAACAGGCTGTGAACATAGATGCCCGGCACGCCTGCCAGCGCCAAGAGAATGGCTTGCGAAGCCAGGAAGCGGGCGATGTCGGTCGCAAGCTCGGCCCGACCCGGCCGATTGAGGAAGTCGTACAGCGTGATGTTCAGTTCGTAGGGAGTGTGGGAGCCGTCGGGCAGGCTGCGCACGCTGACCTGGCCGCCGTGGGCCAGAGTCCGCTCGACCAGCGTGTGCAGTTCGCCGTCGCTCAGGATATCGCGCGCCGGCAGCACGCCGATACCGTCGTGGGAGGCGATGAAGTTGAAAAAGCTGCCGCCAGCCGGCGCTTGCAGCGTCGCGGCCCAGGCCGACAGCTTGCCGGCGTCGCCGGTCAGCAGGGCGTGCAGCGTCAGCGGCGCCAGGGAGAAGTTGTAGACCAGTTGTGCTTCGTCGGTGGCGCGGGTCTCCGGCAGCGTCTGGCCGAAGTAGCTGATGTTGTCGGCGTGGGGCACGTTGGTCTCGGTGATCAACAGCACATGCGGCGCGACCGCGTCCAGAACGGCCCGCCACAGCTTGATCACAGCGTGGGCCTGCGGCAGGTGGATGCAGGAGGCGCCGACCTGCTTCCACAGGTAGGCGACGGCGTCCAGGCGGATGATCTCCGCGCCGTGGGCCACGTAGTGCAGCAACACCCCGGTCATGGTCAGCAGCACGGCCGGATTGGCGTAGTCGAGGTCGATCTGGTCGGCGCTGAAGGTGGTCCAGACGTGGCGCGGCCCACGCGTGGTCTCCACCGCCGTCAAGAGCGGCAGCGCGCGCGGCCGCACCACCTGCGACAGATCGACGGCCGGATCGACTTCGATGAAGAACCCGTGATAAGGCGCCTCGCCGCGCCGGTAGGCCTGGAACCAGGCGCTGTGCTGCGAGATGTGGTTGGCCACGAAGTCGAACATCAGCCGGTAGCGCGCGCCCAGCCGCGCCACGTCGGCCCAATCGCCCAGCGCCGGGTCAATCTGTGTATAGTCGATCACCGAGAAGCCGTCGTCGGAGGAGTAGGGGAAGCAGGGCAGGATATGCACGCCGCTGATGCTGCCGGCCAGCTCGGCATCCAGAAACCGGGCGAGCGTGCGCAGCGGCGGAGTCGCACCACCCGGCTCGCTGATCTGGTCCCCATAGGTGATCAGGATGGCGTCTTCCTGGCTTAGCCCTGGCAAGGTGCGCGGCGCCCATGATCCGGCCCGCGCCATCTGCGCCCTGAAACCTGCCAGCAAGGCGTCCAGGCTCGACCACAACGCGGCCATAGGTTCGGCGCCATACAGAAATGCCAACCAATGCTGAATACGCTCTTCGGGACTCACCATGCTACCACCGCACGCTCTTTCTCTTGCTGGAGACGAAGGTCAGGACGAGAATGCAGCGCCAACACTTCCTCGGCCAGCTCGCACCAGCCCAGCGGGCCGACGCCGGAGAGCCGCGTCACCGGCAATTCGCCCGCGTCGCACCAATCGCCGACCGGACGCCGCACCAGACAGGGACGATCCACTGCGGCCAGCAGGGGCAGATCGTTGGCGCTGTCGCCGACGCCGATGGTGAAGATCTCGCCCAACTGGCGGCGCAGCAACTGGGTACACCGTCGCACGGCCACGCCTTTGTCGCTGGCTGCGCCGCTGACGGTGTAGAAGCGGCCGCCATGGGCCACAGCCAGCCCGCGCGCCGCCAGCGCGGCGCGCAACGCTGCCAACTCGGCCGGCGCCAGCGGGCTGACGATGGTCTCGCTGTAGTCCCGCTGGCGGGCGAGGTGGGCTGCGGTCACGGCGAGGCCGGTCACGGCGGCCACCTCCTCATCGCTCAGGTCGGCGTAGCCCACCAGCGCCAGCCCCGTCGTGCGGCGGATCTCGACCAGCGCCCGGCGGATGACGGCTGCCTCGACGCCCAAGGCCAGCTCGCCGGCCCGATCCGGCGCGCATCCAACGGCGTCCAGGTCAAACTCGAAGTAGCCCGGCGGCGCGATGATCGCGCTGCCGTTTTCGACGATGAACGGATCAGGAATGCCCAGCGCTGCCCGCAGCGGCTCCTGCTCCGCCCGGGTTTTGGATGAGCACAGCACCACCGGCACGCCGGCCGCCACCAGCCGCGCCGCTGCATCCGCACTGGCCGCATGGCTATAGGTCTCCAGATCCAGCAGCGTGCCGTCGATATCCGTGAAGATGACAGGATGGGGCATCTCGGTAACCGGTGGTCGGCGATCAGGGGTCGGTGATCCGATATCCGTTCACTGGCTCATCAATCCATCGTAGTAATGGATCAAGAACTCGCCCACACGCTTGCGCACGCGGGCCCAGTTGAGCTGCTCGCCGATGCCATCCAACTCGGTCTCGATCTGATGGGTGATCAGGAGCTGCTGGTTGAGCAAGGCCGAGATGCGCGCCTCGTGGTACTGGCGGGCCAGAGTGGCCTCTTGGCCTTTGAGCTTCTGCAGCGCGGCAAGCTGTTGCACCGGCGGCTCGGCCTGGCGTTCGATGGCCTCCTGGAGGTCGTAAATGTCGCTGCGGATGACGTGCAGCCCCTCGCTCAGAGTCTGCGCGCGCATCTGCTCGCTGTGCACCTCTTCCTCGCTCAAGAGCAGGGGTGGATCGTCCACGGCGAAATCCGCGCGCGGCGTCAGTGGGGGCAGGATACGCGTCGCCGCGGATGGGAAGTCGTAGATCAGCCGCGAGCGCGACAGCTTGACCTTGAGGGTGACGATCTCCTTGGGTTTGGCGACTACAGGGATGTTGCCATCCTGCACGGGCAGCTCAGCCAGCGGCTCCTCGTTCAGATTGGCGCGCCAGGCTTTGACCACCAGACCGCCCAACCGCAACTGGCCGCGCGCCTCTTGGTCACAGGCGTTGTAAAGGCGCACGATCAGCCCGTCCTCGGCCTCGGAATGCTTCAGGGCTGTCAGTTTGAAGGCGTAGGCTGGGACCTGGACGATCCAGGAAAGGAAGGAAAGCTCGCCAGGCAGCCGGCCGGGGTGAGCGTCGGTGCGCACGGCGCGGAACTTGAGCGCGTGGCGGTCGGATTCGTAGTGCGGGTTGGCGGCCCACAGGTCTGGGCCGTGGGGATAGATGCCATATTCGAAAGTCTGCTCCCCCAATCCCTGTGCTTCGGGCGTGAAAATGTGCGGCCCCACGTCGCCGATGCGGGTCAACAGGTCGGACCGCGCCAGCCAACCCACGCTGCGCAGCATGGTCAAGGCGATGGCGTTGCCTTGCTCCGGCAACACCTGAAACTCGTTGAGCCCGCGGCTGAACACGGTCAGCCCCGCCTGAGCATCCACCAGGCTGACGAAATCTTGAAACGGATGGGTGTTGACCGGTGCGATGTAGCGGCCGGCCAGCATCAGCCCGGCCAGTTGTGGAGGCAGTTCGCCGTTGTTGCCGCTCTCCTCGACCGGGAACTCTGCCACATCGAAGGGCATGCCGACATGGGCGACTTCAGTCTGGACGCCGCTGGGGAAGAGTACCCGCAGTCGGTGATCCTTGACCGTGTTGCTGATGGTCGTGCGTACCTCGACGTGGCGGCTGTGGGCGGCCAGCTCCACAAAAGAGATGATGGGCAGCACGCGCCGCTCTGGGCTGCGCGACTGGCGATCGGCGGCCAGGCTGGCCGGCAACACCAGCTCCGTCTCGATGCGAAAGCGGGCCAGCAGCGGACCGGCGACCTCCAGCGTCACCCTGGCCTCGCCGCCGCGGCTCAGAATCACCTGGTCCTCGGCCGGGTAGGAGTAGTCGTAGGTATCGCCGCAGTCGCCGCCGTCCTCGAAATAGCCCAACCCGGCGTAGACGCGCCCACGCGCCTTGTCGTGGACGGTCAGCGCGCCGTCGGCCTCGATGGCGACTGCCAGGTGCTGATTTTCCATGCGCTGATCTGCGGCCGAAGCGGTGACCACAGGCGACGCCGCCGGCGCGGCTGGGGATGCCTGCGGGGTCAGATAGAAGATGCGATAGCCCACCGAGGGCACGTCGGCCGCCCACAGATACAGTTCGGTGCGCGATCCGATGCTGTTCTGCACCTGGTAGGGCAACGGCTGGCCCTGGCCATCCACCAGCGAGAAGCTCTCCCAGCTCTCCGGGACCTCGATGCCGATTCCTACCACCTCGCTGCGAACGCGCGAGGAAGGGTTGAAAATCACGATGCCGGGGCCGGGCGCCTGTGTGGTGTCCACCGATTGGGCGATGGCTTGCAGGCTCTCGCCCGACATGATGCGCGCCGAACGGTCCACCTCTGCGAAGCGCTCGACCATATCCCGGGCGATGGGGTCGATGCAGCAGCCGCACAGATCGTCGTGGGTGTGGTTGAGCAGCAACGTCTTCCAGGCCTTGAGCATGCGTTCAGTCGGGTAGTCGGAGCCGTAGGCCCACGCGAAGGTGCTGAACTTCTCGGCCCAACGTTCCAGCTCCCGCTGGCACTCGTTGTTCTGCTGGTTCAGATAGCTGCGACTGGAGTAGACGCCTTTGAGAATGGGCGCATAGCGGCCGCTGTAAAAATAGCCGGTCAACACGGGCAAGTCGGGCTGATAGGCCTGCACGGCGGCCAGGTAGTCTGGCGGCGTGCTCTGCACGGCCCGCATGGCCGGCCCATGCTGCTGGTTGAACTGCGCGATGATGGGCAGCACGTCGTCGGGTTGCGGCACCTGCTCATAGCCGTTCATCAGCAGCACGTTGGGCGTGGTCGCGAAACGCTGCAAGGTCCCGGTGTGGGCGAGGATGCGCTGCTGGGCGATCTCCCGGGTCATGCTCAACACCATGGCGTTGCGGTAGCTGTCCAGCAAGTAGACGCCAAGCACCCTCGTGCCATCGGGCGCCTGCCACCAGAACTCGGTGCGCAGTTGCTCCGGCGGCATCTCAATCCCGCGCCAGACGAACGCGCCCTCGATGCCAAAACCGGCCAGGATCTGCGGCGCCTGGGCCACCTGGCCGAAGTTGTCCAACAGCCAGGCGGCCTTCATAGGCGCGCCGTAGCGACGAGCCACGCGGTCGCCGATCAACAGGTTGCGCACCAGAGACTCGCCGCTGACCAGGCTCCAATCTGGCTGCAAGTAGGCTGGGCCGAGGAGAAGCTGGCCGGAGCGGGCAAAACGACGGATATCGCGCTCGCGCTGGGCGGCCTTCTCCGGCGCGAGCTGCGCCAGATAGTCCTCGATGATCAACGTCTGACCATCCAGCACGAAACGATAGTCAGGTTGCTCAGCCAGCCGCGCGAGCAGGTTGTCGAAAAAAGGGAGCAGCCAGCGGTTGGCATAGCGGGCGGTGAAGATCCACTCCCGGTCCCAGTGGTTGTGGGTGATCAGGTGGATGGTCAGGGGTTGGGCAGAAGCAGAGGTGTGGGAATGATGGAGAGGATGCTGCATGTGGGGATTCTCCGGGACCGCGCGCGCGCCAGCGGGGCCGGCGCTTCAATGGATGAAAGCGGACGAGATCGGTCGGAGACTGGCCGAAGCGATCGTCAAGACGGCTGCGACGCATCACCCAAGAGATGCGTCGCGTACGGCTGCTGGCGGATCGTCGCGCGAAACGCCTCTAGGTCGATGCCGGAGAGCGTGGGGTAATAGCGCACCGCGGTCGGGCCTTCGCCATGGACCAGGTTGCGACCCAACAGGCGATCGATCTCCTCGGCCAGCTCATCGCGCAGCTTGGGCGGACAGATGGGGGAATCGTGGATCACCCGCATGGCCGCGTAGGCCATGGCGTCGATATGCTCGTCGCCTTTGGCCACATCGTGCATATGTGGGTTGCGCGACTCGATCTGGAAGATCTCGATGTTCTGACGAATCATCTCGCGGTCCAGAGCGCGCTCGTCCAGGCCGCCGAACTTCTCGAACAGATTGATGAAGTGGTACGGCTCGATGGAGTAGCCCGACGAATAGTCCAACTGCATGGCCAGAGCCATGGTCATGGCGTGCTCGCCAGCGTTGCCGGTGGTGATGATCTCGGTCTCGAAGCCTGAATACTCGGCGATGAGTTGATTCAGGTAGCGGTTGGTGGTGCGGCTGGTGCGGCCATAGCGGGCGAAGAACAACCCCTGCTCGATCACCTTGGGCTTGCTGTGCCAGGAGATGCGCACCATGGCGTAAGGCGAGTTGCTCATGGACAGCCCGGCCGAGTACTCACGCACGTACTCCAGCACCGCGCCGGGAAAGTAGTTGTCAGAGTCGACGAAGCCGATAGCCTTGCTGCCAGCCAGCTTGGCCAGCACCGTGGCCAACACCATGCCCTCGGCCTTGCCGCTGCGGATCAGACCGTCGCGCTCGTCCAGGATCTGCGGAAAGCCCGCGTTGCGAAAGGCCTCGGCCAGCGTCGGGTCCTTCTGGTGGACAATGATCAGCCGCTTCTGGGTGAAGTGCGAGTAGCGCAGAAACGCCGCCAACTCAATGGCATAACGATCCACCGGCTCGCGCGCGCTGTTGGAACAGATGATGGTCAGGCAGTGGTTAGGTATGCCGCACAATACTCCCTCCACCAGCTTGATCCGTTCCCCGTGGACGGGAACCACGATGGCCATCTCGCGCTCGATGGCGTGGCAGGCCTGGATGGCGATAGGTCTGATGATCTGGTCGATCTTCGATTCCTCCGTCCCGCTCTCCAGCAGACTAGAGTCCAGCTCGAACACCTTCTGAACACCGTGAACCAGCACAGCGCCGAGACGTTCAGTATCATGAGGAACTTCGATTCGCATGTATTGTCTCCCTTCTCAGTGCGCCAATCCCTGCAACAAGCTGGCGAGCAGCGGCGTTACCGCCTCGAACGAATAGCTCTCGCGGGCCCGCTGGTAGTTCCACTCGACCATGCGACGGCGGCGCACGGGGTCGGTGATGGCACAGATAGTCGCGTCCACTGTCTCGTCGGTGATGGCGGCCAGGTTGCCCGGGTCATTCTGCGCGTCGATTTCGATCAGGTCGAATCCCCGGGGCGCGATGTCGGCCGTGTAGACGGCGTAACGGTTGACCAGCGCGGGCAGGCGGAAGTAAAGCGTCTCCAGCAGAGCATTGCCAAAACCCTCGATCAGGCTGGGATAGGCGACGAAATCGGCGTGGACGTAGCCATCCCACAACGAGTAGACCTTGCGACCGCCGGTCACGCCAGGCTCGGCCGCGAAATGCTCAGCCGCATAGATCAACGGCGCGCCGGCCGCGCTGGCCAGCGCGTGCAGCTTCGCCAGATAGGCCAGCCCCTCATCGCCGGCATAGTGGCTGATGACCAACACCGGCTCTTTGCCCAACAGCCGTCGCCGGTTTTGCGGCTCCCGCAGCCGGCGCACCAGCTCGATGGCCAGTTCGATGCCCTTGCGGGGGATGACGCGCGTCGGCTGCAGGATCAGCAGGTGGTCGTCGGTCAGCCCCAGGTTGGCGCGCAGATCGGCGTTGAAAGGGGTCATGGCCGGCGCGGCCGCAGCGAAGTCGAAAATGTTGGGCAGCAGCACGGCCTCGACGCCCTTGCGCTCCCGCAGCGCCGTTTGAGCCAACGAGTTGATGACCAGATGCTGCACCGAGGGCAGAGCCGGCGGGAAGCAGCGTTCCAGGAGATCGGGGATGCAGTTGACCGCGAACCGTTCCCGCTCCCAGGCCAGATCATGGTTGTGGGCCAGGGTGGGGATGGCGGTCGCGGCGATGAAGTCGGTCAGCGCCACGCCCAGGGGGACCTGCATGGGTATCGACAGCGCGTTCTGGGTGAAGAGCACGTCGACGCGTTGTTCATCCACAAAACGGGCAATGGCCGTGTGCAGCCGGGCAGCCTGCGCCTCGATGCGCTCCCGCAGCCCGGGCGCAGCCTCCGTCGTTCCGAAGCAATGGTCATGGATCCACAGCGCCTCGGGATGGGTGAAGTGCATCTCTGGAACGAGGAAACCGGGCGCAAAGCTGGCGTCCAGCTCACCGGCGCAGAAGCAGCAGTGATGCCCCAGCCGGCGCAAGATCATGGCCAGTTTGGCAATCTCCAGCGACACCCCGTCGACGCCGGCGATGCGGGTTGAAATGAAGGCGATGTTCATGGGTGGTTTACAGAATTCAGGGTCTTAACCCGTAACTCGTACCAGGTAATGCGTAACCCGAAGTGAGCGCAAGCGGGAGGCTATTCCGGGTTACGGGTTACGCATTACTCGTCACGCATTCGGATACAACGCCCGCTTCGTGTCCGGATCGATCCAGCGGATCTTGTCGGCTGGGAAACGAAGCCAGACATCGGCGTCGGGCTGCGTGGTGAAATCAGGGTGGGTAGAGACTTTCATCTGGCTGTCACCCAGTTTGACCGTCAGGAGATTCTGCGAACCCAGCGGCTCGACCACCAGCACGCTGGCGCGCAGCGCACCCTCGGCCGGGCTGGACAGCGTCTCCATGTTCTCAGCGCGGATGCCGACCACGATGGGCTTGCCGTCGTAGGAGGCCAACAGCGGCTGCATCAGCGGCTGGGGCGTCAGGTCGAACTCGCCGATGCGCACCACGCTGTGGCCGTTCTGGCGCTGCATCTGGCCGTGGAGGAAATTCATGGGCGGCGTGCCGATGAAGCCGCCGATGAACTGGTTGGCCGGAAAATCATAGATCGTGGTGGGACTGCTCACCTGTTCGATGATGCCGGCGCGCATCACCGCGATGCGGTCGCCCATGCTCATGGCCTCGATCTGGTCGTGGGTGACGTAGATGGTCGTGGCGCCCAGCTCTGCCAGCAGCCGTTTCAATTCGGCCCGCATCTCCAGCCGCAGCAGCGCATCCAGGTTGCTCAGCGGCTCGTCCATCAGCAATACCTGGGCCTGCATGGCGATGGCGCGCGCCACGGCCACTCGCTGGCGCTGGCCGCCGCTCATCTTGGAGGGAAAACGATCCAGCATCTGCTCGATGTGCATCATTTCGGCCGCCTGCTTGACGCGCTCCTGGATCTCGGCTTTGCCCATCTTCTGCATCTTCAGTCCAAAGGCGATGTTGTCGAAGACGTCCATGTGCGGGAAGATGGCATAGCTCTGGAAAACCATGGAGATGTGCCGGTCGCGCGGGGCCAGGTAGGTCACATCGTGCCCGCCGATGCTGATGCGGCCATCGTCGGGCATGCCCAGTCCGGCGATGGCGCGCAACAGGGTGGTCTTGCCGCAACCGCTGGGGCCCAGCAGCACCATGAACTCCTGGTTGGCGACAGTCAGCGAGACGTTGTCCACCGCTGTGAAGTTGCCGAAACGTTTGGTGACATTTTCGATCATGATCTCGGACATAGAGTTCTCCTTGTCACGAATTGGCCGAATTGTGCAAATTTGCTGATCTGGTGTCGCCAATTTCGGGCAATTCGTGGCAGCAAGTTGGCTACTTGCTGATCTGACCCCACATGTTGAACAGGTACTTGCGGATGATGAAGATGAAGATGACCGACGGCAGCAGCAGGAAGAAGGCCCCGGCGAACTTGTACGGCTCCGGCGACTGCTGCAAGGAGACCAGCACCTGCGCGGGCAGGGTGCGGTTTTGCACCGTCAGCACCACGGCCGCAAAGACTTCGTTCCATGACATGACAAAGGTGAAGATGGCAGCCGCGGCGATGCCGGGCAGCACCAGCGGCAATACCACCCGCCGAAAGGCCTGCACCGGCGTGCAGCCGAACACCTTGGCCGCCTCCTCCAACTCGTAGGGGATGCTGGCGAAGACGCTGCCGATCACCAGGACGGTGGTGGGCAGAGTCAGCGCGGTGTGCATCAGCGCCAGGCTGTAGACCTGGTCGAAGATGCCGACGCTGATGAAGATGACAGCCAACGGAATGGCCAGGATCACCACCGGAAAGGCGCGCACGGCCAGAATCGACAGCCGGTAGGCATCGCGGCCCCGATAGCGGTAGCGCGAGATGGCATAGCCGGCCGGCGCGGCGATCAGCGTGGACAGCGCCAGGGTGATCACCGCCACGACAATGCTGTTGATCAAGCCCGGGATGATGCCGCGTGATTGCAGGAAGAAACGCATGGTCTCGAAGGAGAAGGGGATGAAAGGCAACACCCCCTTGGGATAGCTGCGCACCTCCGCGGGCGTGGTCAGCGCCATGGAGGCGATGAACCAGAGCGGCGCCAACACCCACAGCGACAACAGGATGGCCGCCAGGTAGATGAAGGCGCGGCCCAACAGCAGCCGGCGACGGGCGCGGGCGCGCAGTCGCGCCATTTCGGGAGAGACCTGGGCGATCGACTGGCTGGGAGCGGCTGAGGATGTCATGCGGCGGCCTCCTCGTTGCTGCGCACCATGCGCAGGTAGATGATCGCGCTGACCATCGAAATCAGCAGGATCAAAACAGAATAGGCGGCGGCTACGTTCATGTTGCGCAGCGTGTAGTATTGGCGGTAGGTCTCGTTGGCCAGCACCGTGACCACGTCGCCGCCGGAGAGAGCGATCACCACCGCGAAGACTTGCAGCGCCAGGATCGTGCGCAGGATCAGCGCGACTTGCAGGCTGGGCTTGAGCAGCGGCAGGATGATGTGACGCAGGCGATCCCACAGGCCGGCGCCGAAGACCTCGCCTGCCTCCAGAACTTCCTGCGAGATGGCCTGCAAGCCCGAGACGACGATCACCATGACGATGGCTGTGGCCCGCCAGACCTCGGCCAGCCAGATGGCGATGATGATCCAATAGCGGGTGTCGGCCGTCAGATAGGGCTGGGGAAACTGGATCAGGCCCAGCGTTTGCAGGATGCTGTTGAGATAGCCGCCTTGGGTGAAGATCGAGTACCAGACGATGCCCACGGCCAGATCGGAGGCGGCCAGCGGAATGGCAAAGACGGCCAGAAACCAGGTATTGAAGCGGATCTGTGACTGGATGATCAGCGCCATGATGATGGCCAGCACGAACTGCACCGGGATGATCAGCACCATCAACAGGAATGTGGTGATCATCGCCGGCTTGAAGAAGCGGTCGTTGACCATACGCTGAATGTAGGCCATGGTGAATTGGCCAGTATCGCCCTGGTCGATGCGGCCGATCTCGCCGCTGCTGTAGATTTGAAGGTTGCCAGAGGGCGCCCAGCCGGCGACGGTCTCCGCGCCGTCTTCGCCCTGGATGAGGAACCAGACCTCCAAAATGGCCTGTTCCGGGATTTGCACCCCGGCGCTGGCAGCCAGCCGGCCAACCACCTGACTGCGCTCGTTGGGCTCGGCGAAGATGCTGGTCAGCGGATCGGCCGACGCGCCGATGCGGGGTCGCACCGTGCCGCCCGTGGGCGCGCCCTGTTCGTCAGTGCGGCGCACGCGGATGCGGCTCTCCGACGCCCAGCCATCCACGGCATTGCCGTCGGGATCGTTGCCCTGCACACGATACCAGGTTTCAGTGAGCGCGCCGGTGCGCAACGATCCTCCGTCCGCAGCCAGGTTGCTTTGGCGGTCCAGCAAGATCACCTGGGCGCCCTGCGGCAGCGCGCCAGCCGGGCTGCTGTCGGCCGACGCCTCCTCGCGCAGCGTCAACAGCGCGGTTTCGTTCCACACCGCCAGCCGCACCGCACGCACCATCGGCCAGGCGAAGAAGATGGCCAGATAGATGAGCGAGGGCAGGATCAGCAGATATGGCGCCCACTGGCGCTGCGGCCGGCGCGGCTTTGGGGAAGCGGCAACTTGTGTGGTCATGGCAAGCAGCTCCCATGGGCGGAGTCCGCACGCGGGCGTGCGGACTCCGTGTTCATGCGTCTAGCGCGGCGCCACTTGACAGGGGCCGTCTGAAGGGGCGTCGGGCGCCCAACAGGCCGCGCCGGTCTCGTTCATCAGCGCCTGCAGGTTGGCGGCCTCCTGACCCAGCACCGTGGCGATGTCCTCGCCGTTGAGCACCGTGCGGTCGAAGGCGTTGCGGAAGATCTGGTTGATCTCGCCGCCGCGTTCGCCGAGGCCAACGGGCAACAGCGCCGGCAAGGCGTCGGGCGAGTTGGCCTGGGTCGCGACTGCGCCAGCCTCCAGCGCCACGCCTGCCGGCAGGTTGGTGGTGTTGACGCCGCCGACCACCGGGAAGAAGCCCAGCTCGCGCAGGATCTGCTCCTGCACGCCGGGGCGCGTCAGGTAGTCGATCAAGGCCGCAGCATTGTCGGGATTGGGCGCGGTCTTGGGGATGCCCAAACCGACGATCACCGGCATAAAGCCGCGCCCAGCCGGCCCGGCCGGCGCGGGGAAGGCCACGAACTCGTCCGGTTGCTCGTTGAATGCGTTCAACAGGCGCGCCGTGTGGTCGAAGGCCACCCATACATCGCCGGCCAGCAGCGGCTCCTGCATGAAGCTGTAGTTGATGGACTCGGGGTGCACGTAGGGCCACAGGTCGTCGCGCAGCCAGGTCAGCATTTCCTCAGCCTCGGCGCTCTGGAACTGGGTCACCATGCCGCCGGTAAAGGAGGGCCACATGTAGCCCTCCAGGAAGCGATGGAACAGTCCGGCCTGCGGGAAGCCACACAGCGCCTTGCCTTCGCCCTCGTAGATGGCCTGGCACCAGTCGCTCAACTGCTCCCAGGTCAACGCGTTGATGTCGGCGCCGGCCGGCAGGTACTCCAGCGACGCCTGATTGGCGGCCATGATGTAGGTGGCCTGCATCCAGGGAATGTAATACAGGGTGTCCTCGGTTCCCAGCAGGCCAGTCTCCAGGAAGGCCGGCGCGAACTCGCGGCTGGCCGACAAGTCTTCCGCCAGGTCGATCATGTTGGCCATGGCATCGACCTTCTGCAAGGGTGGGAAGGTGCCGTGCAGCGCGCCGACCACATCGACGGCGCCAGAGCCGGCCTGCGCCGCTGCTATCAGCAGATCCAACAGCGGGCCTTCCTCGGAGCCGGTCACGTCGAAGCCAGCCTTCTGCAGGATGGCGCGGAACTTCTCCTGCTCCTCGACGGGTACAAACTGGGTGGAGAAGAAGGTGACGTCCACCGGCTCGGCTATCAAGGCCGAGGCGGGCGCGTTGACCTGGCAGGGGCCGTCCGACGGCGCGTCAGGCGCCCAACAGGGCGCGCCGGTCTCGCTCATCAACGCTTGCAGGTTGGCGGCCTCGCCGGGCAGCACCGCGGCGACCTGCTCGCCGTTGAGCACGACGCGATCGAAGGCGTTGCGGAAGATCTGGTTGATCTCGCCGCCGCGGTCGCCCAGTCCTACCGGCAACAGCGCCGGCAGCGCATTGGCCGCGTTGGCCTGCGCGCTGACAGCCGCGGCCTCGATGGCGACACCGGGCGGCAGGTCAGACGTATCGACGCCGCCCACCACAGGGAAGAAGCCCATCTCCTTGAGAACGCGGGCCTGGACCTCAGGCGTTGTCAGATAGTCGATAGCCTGGATGGCTGCCTCAGGGTTGGGCGCGGTCTTGGGCACGCCCAGGCCGACGATCACCGGCATGAAGCCGAGGCCAGCCGGGCCCGAGGGCGCGGGGAAGGCCACGAACTCATCGGGCTGCTCGTTGAAGGCATTGAGCAGGCGGGCGGTATGGTCAAAGGCGACCCACACCTCGCCGGCCAGCAAGGGCTCCTGCATGAAGCTGTAGCTGATCGACTGCGGGTTGATGTAGGGCCACAGGTCATCGCGCAGCCACTCCAGCATGGCTGCGGCCTCGTTGCTCTGGAAGTTGCTCACCATGCCGCCCGTGAAGGAGGGCCACATGTAGCCCTGAAGGAAGCGATGGAACAGGCCGGCATGGGGCAGGCCGCACAGCGCCTGGCCCTCGCCTTCGTAAATGGCCTGGCACCAGTCGGCGAACTGCTCCCACGTCAGCGCATTGGTATCGGCGCCAGCCGGCAGATACTCCAGCGACGCCTGGTTGGCGGCCATGATGTAGGTGGCCTGCATCCAGGGCACGTAGTAGAGGTAGTCTTCGCTGCCCAGCAATCCGGTTTCCAGGAAGGCCTGGGCGAAGTCCCGGCTGGTCGAGAGATCATCCGCCGTGTCGATCATGTTGGCCATGGCATCGACCTTTTGCAAGGGCGGGAAGGTGCCGTGCAGCGCGCCGACCAGGTCCACGGTGCCGCGACCGGCCTGCGCCTCAGCCGTCACCAGATCCAACAGCGGGCCTTCCTCCGAACCGGTGAAATCAAAGCCGCCATCGGCCAGGATGGCGCGAAACTTCTCAGCCTCCTCGACCGGCACGAACTGGGTCGAGAAGAAGACCAGGCTGCCCATATCGGACGTGGTTTGCCCTTCGGTCGGCGCCTGCGCAGCAGGCTCGCTGGGCGATGCGGGTTCAGGGGCTGTGGTGGCAGCGGCGGGGACGGTGGTAGCCGCGCCGCCGCAGGCGGAAATCAGCAGGGCCAGCAGCAGGAACACTGACACCAGTGGGGCTACCCGGCGAGGGGACAGATGTGCTTTCATGGTTCTCCTCCATAGTAAGGTTGCGTCGTCAAGATACCCAACGGTTTTCGGATTTCTCTCGGTCGCGCGCCAATCCGCCAAGGCGCGATGCAAGAGAGCATCTTCACGAAATGGCAGTCCGCCGGACGATCGCCGGGCTGCCGCATCGATGGTATTGTGGCACTTCACCTCCTTGTTCGTTGTAGAACGGTCAGGGCTGCGCCGGCTGTGCCGCGCTGCCACAGGAGCGACGGATAACCAGGTGCGGTTTCAGAATGACCTGGCTTTGCTCGGGCGTCTTGCCCGCAATGATGGCCAGCAGCATCTCGGTCAAGGTGGCAGCGATCTCGTAGATCGGCTGGTGCAGGGTGGTCAGCGGAGGGTGAGAATGCTCGGCCATGGGGATGTCGTCGAAGCCGGTGATGGCCACATCCTGCCCCACCACCAGGCCGCGGCTTTGGGCGGCGCTCATCGCGCCCAGCGCCATCAGGTCGTTACAAGCTGCGATCGCGTCAGGGATTCTGGCCTCGGCCAGCAGGCTTTGCGCCGCGGCGTAGCCGCCGCGCTGAGTCAGGTCGCTTACGCGGATCTGGCTCTCCTCCAACAGCACGCCATGTTCAGCCAGCCCCTCACGCAGGCCTTGCAGACGGAGCTGGGCGAACATCAGCTCGGCCGGCGGCGCAATGCAGGCCACACGGCGATAGCCCAGTCGCGCCAGGTGATCGGCCATCAGACGCATGCCCAGCACACCATCCTCGTCGACAAAGGGAAAATCCAGCGTCCCATCGGCGCGGCCAAAGACCGCAAACGGTACACCGGCCCGGCGCAGGTAGTCGATGCGGGCGTCCTGGCGACGGGTGCGCACCACGATAAAGCCATCCACCTGCCGGCCCTGCACCTTGTGACGGTAGGCGTTGATCTCCTCCTCGCCCGGCGGCTGGGTCGAGACCAGCAGGTCGAAGCCGCTGCGCGCCGCCCGGTTGCCAACGCCGGCCAGAAACTCGCTGAAGAAAGGGTCGGAAAAACGGGGGCCAAAGGTGGGCAGAATCAGACCGATGGTGTCGGTCCGCTGCTTCTGAAGACGCTGGGCCAGCAGGTTCGGCTCGTAGCCCAGCTCTACTGCCACCTGGCGCACGAGAACCTTGGTCTCCGGCGCCACGTCGTCATAGCCGGCCAGGGCGCGCGAGACCGTGGTAATAGACTTGCCGGTGCGTTCCGCAATGTCCCTGATGGTGACTGCCATGTTCAAAGCTCCACCACGAACAAGAGGCGTCGTCTCCCAAAACGTTTTGGAGACGGCATAATCGTAACACAAAACGTTTTGGATGTCAATAGCTTTGGCGATCACAGATTGTGGGAACGTCCACAAGCCTTGCCTTTTTCGCCGCGCTGCGTTATGATGCCGCCAACGCACACGCTGCCAACAGAAACGCGGAGCAAGGCTCATGACACTGGACACCCACTTTCACCCGGAACAGATTCACCCCACCGTCTTCATCGCGCCCGGCGCGGTGGTGGTCGGCAATGTGACGCTGGGCGCGCAGGCCAGCGTCTGGTTCAACGCCACCCTGCGCGGCGACGTGGAGGCGCTGAGCATCGGCCCGGCCAGCAACATCCAGGAGGGCTGCATCCTGCATGCCGACCCCGGCTACCCCACGGTGATCGGCGCCGGCGTGACCGTGGGCCACGGCGCGGTGGTGCATGGCGCAACCGTGGGCGACAACTGCATCGTCGGCATCCGCGCTGTGCTGCTCAACGGCGCAGTTGTGGGCGAGAACAGCATCGTCGGCGCGGGCGCGCTGCTGACCGAGGGCAAGGTCTACCCGCCCAACTCGCTGCTTCTGGGCATGCCGGCCCGGGTGGCGCGCGAGCTGACTCTGGATGAGATCGAGGCCAACCGCACCTCGGCCGCGCGCTATGTGGCGCGCGCGGCCGCGTTCAGCCAGACCGGCAGCACCCCGCAAGGCGACTGACCGCGGCTGCGGCCGGCGGCTCGACCTGGAACCGGCCGCCCGACCCGACACTATCTGAAACGGAGATCCTATGGCGAAACGTTTGTCACTGGTGTTGCTGATGGCGCTGGCCCTGCTCAGCGCCTGTTCCAACAAGGAGAAGGGCAAGATCCACGGCGCGGACGCAGATCCCGCTGCCGTGCCGACCCTGGCAGCGTCCTATTCGGTCAACGGCGTCGATCCGAGGGGCACGGAGTACAGCGGCAACCTGCAGGTGCGGCCGGGCGCAGCCCCAGGAACCTACGCCTTGCAGTGGATCATCACCGGCAGCATCCAGGAGGGCTTCGGCCAGGTGCAGGGCAACCAACTGCTGGTGCACTGGCGGACCACGGACAGCATCCGGTTGGACGTGACCGGCGTGACCACCTACACCATCACCACCGAGGGGGAGCTCTACGGCCCGCGCACGGTGAACGGCGTCTCCGAGGCCGGCGAGGAGCGGGCCTTTCCCAACCCGCCGGATTAGGACGTCCGCCAGCCTGCTGCTCCCGGCCCCGTTCGATGCGCTCGGCCGGCTGCGGCCAGACCCGGCTGAAGCCTCGACTCCGGCCATTTGGCTGAAGCCTCGACTCCGGCCATTTTGGCTGAAGCCTCGACTCCGGCCATTTGGCTGAAGCCTCGACTCCGGCCATTTTGGCTGAAGCCTCGACTCCGGCCATTTGGCTGAAGCCTCGACTCCGGCCATTTTGGCTGAAGCCTCGACTCCGGCCATTTTTGGAGTCGCTGCCGGCGATTTGACAGATAAGCCGGAAAAGTGAAAATGTGACTTCACACACATGGTACAATTGTGTGAGGTCAATCCCATGTCAACTGGTCGAAGACGCCGGCGCTGCTGGCGTCTTCTTTTGCCTCTTGCAGGCCGCGATTTGCGCCAATAATTTTTCTCAACTAATTCATATAAATTTGACAATGCCTTGCCCGTGGATATAATCGCGCCGTAGGTCAGAGGCGCGTTGGCGCGGTCTGGCCGGCTCAGCAGCCTCCAACACCGCCACTTGATTGGGCCGTTCCCCGTGGACAACGCCCACACGTACTCTGCTTACCCTGGCGAGAAAGGTCCTACCATGCGTGTACTATTCATCGAAAAACAGATCGACTACGAACCCCAGGGCATCATGCAGCTCTCCTCCTGCCTGAAGCGGGACGGCCACGAGACATTCCTGGCCATCGCCGCGCAGGAGGATCCCATCCAGCGGGCGCGCGAGGTGGAGCCTGACATCGTCGCCTACAGCGTGATGACCGGTTCGCACCAATACTACTTCGACCTGAACCGCCAGGTGAAGAGCGCGCTCAAGGACAAGGCGCCTTTTTCGGTCTTCGGCGGGCCCCATCCCACCTTCTTCCCGGAGATGGTCTCGGAGCCGGGCGTGGATGGCATCTGTGTGGGCGAGGGGGACGAGGCCTTGGTCGACCTGGCCAACTCCCTGGCCAACGGCCGCGTCAAGCCTGACCTGCCCAACTGGTGGCTGAAGCTGGAGGATGAGATCGTGCGCAACCCGGTGCGGCCGCTGCTCCAGAATTTGGGCGATCTGCCTCTGCCTGACCGCGGTCTGGTCTACAGCCGGCACGACTACAGCCGCGTTACCCCCATCAAGCACTTCATGGGCTCGCGCGGCTGCCCATACAACTGCACCTACTGCTTCAACCATGCCTACTATCAGATCTACAGCCGGGAAAAGCGCGGCAATCAGCGCCCGGTGGATCAGATCATCGCCGAGGCCCAGTGGGTGCGCACGCAGTGGCCCTTGCAGCAGGTGGTCTTCATCGACGATCTGTTCATCATCTACGACGACTGGCTGGAGGAGTTCGCCGACAAGTGGCCCAAGGAAGTGGGACTGCCCTTCTTCGCCAACGTGCGCGCCAACCTGATCGTCAAGGGACCGCACAAGGTGGAGCTGCTCAAGCGGGCCGGCTGCGGCACGGTCAGCATGGGCGTGGAGGCGGCCAATGACCGCATTCGCGTTCAGTTGCTCAAGCGCCGCATGACGCGCGAGGATATGATCCAGGCGGGCAACATGCTGCGCGACGCGGGCATTCACATCACCAGCACCAACATCCTGGGCCTGCCCAGCAGCCGGCTGGAGGATGACCTGGACACCATGCGCCTCAACGGCCAGGCGCGCATCAGCTATTCCCATGCCTTCCTCTTCCAGCCCTACCCCGGCACCGAGCTGGGCAAGTTCGCCGAGGATCAGGAGTACATGGTGGGCAGCTTCGACGACATCAGCGAGATCGCCTGGGAACGCTCGATCATGGTCTTCGAAAACCCCGAGGAGAAAAGCCAGGTCGAACACTTGCAACGACTCTTCGCCCTCGGCGTCGAATGGCCGCGGCTGGAGCCGCTGATCCGCTGGCTGATCAAGGCGCCGCACAACTTCGTAACCGACACGCTCTACTGGTGGATGCACAAGCTGTTCAAGGGCTACATGATCAAATCCCGCATCCACCCGGTGAAGATGAGCCCGCGCGACCTGTTTATTGCCGCCAAACAGTTGATGGCGATCAGATCCTGAGTGAGATATTTACCGTAATGATGAGAGGAACACCACCATGCGCGTAGCATTGATCAACCCGCGCTTCCGTTTGCCAATCGACACCCGCACCACCGCGCACCTGGGCCTGGCCTATCTGGGCGCCGTCTCGCAGAAGCGGGGCGACACCGTGCGCGTCTTCGACTGCGACGTGGAAGAGCAGTCGCTTGAGGATTTTGTCCAGGAGTTCAAGCCTGATCTGATCGGCATCACCGCCAACACGCCGCAGGTCAAGCAGGCATGGCGCACGGCCAAGGCGATCAAAGAGGTTCACGATGCGCCCATCGTGCTGGGCGGGCCGCATGTCAGCGTGGCCGCGGAGGGACTGGACTACGAGTCGGTCGAGCGTCCCTACGTGGACATGGTGGTGCGCGGCGAAGGGGAAGGCCCCTGGCTGGAGATCTCCAACAAAGTCGAGGACTTTCTGCGCAGCAGCGAGGACACATCCACAGCCGCGCTGATGGATCCCAACAAGCACATCTGGGACGAGATGCTGGGCATCACCTACAAGACCAGCGATGGCCAGGTCTACCGCAACATGGATGCCAAGGTGATCAACGACCTGGACAGCCTGCCCTGGCCGGCCTACAACTTGTTCCGCATGAACAAGTACACCAACCTGCAGCCCGCCACCGACCATGTGGACGGCGCGCGCAGCTTCAGCATCATGACCAGCCGCGGCTGCCCCTACCGCTGCACCTTCTGCTCGCAGTCGATCATGCCCATCAAGTGGCGCGCCCGCACGGCGGAAAACGTCATCGAGGAATGGCGGCACCTGGTGCATGAGCTGGGCGCGGAGGAGATCGGCGTGCTGGACGACAGCGCCAACATCCGCCGCGATCGTCTGATGGTGCTCTCCGACATGCTGATCGCCAACAAGCTGAATCACGTGCCCTGGATCTTCGTCAACGGCATCCGCGCCAACCTGGCCGACAAGGTTCTGATGGCCAAGCTCAAGGAGGCCGGCCTGCTGCGCACCGCGTTCGGCGTGGAGACGGGCAACCCGGACATGATCAAGGCCATCGACAAGCATGTGGACCATGACACCATCCGCCAGGCCTTCAAGAACTGCAAGGAGGTCGGGCTGCAGACCATCGGTTTCTTCATCATCGGCCTGCCGGGCGACACCCGCGAGACCATGCAGGACACCATCGACTTCGCCATCGAACTGGACCCGCTGATCGCCAACTTCAGCATGATGACCCCCTATCCGGGCACCAAGGTCTATGAGATCGTCAAGCGCGAGGGCAAGCTGCTGATGGACGACTGGGAGGACTACGTCTTCTTCGAGCAGAAGGCGCGCTACGAGATGGGTGAGCTGACGGCCGAGCTGATGACGGAGATGTATCGCAAGGCCTATCGCCAGTTCTACCTGCGCCCCGGTCCCATCATGCGCCGCCTGCGGGCCAAGGATTTCTGGATGAACCTGCCGCGCAACATCCGCATCGCCCGCCGCACCTTCTTCAAGAAGCCGGAGAAGACGGAACTGAAGCGGGTCATCGAGGCGGAAGGGCGGACGATCTGATCGTAACACGTAATGCGTAACTCGTAACCCGGAATGTTTGGCTGGCGACGAGGGCTTTTTGTTCCGGTTGCGCGTGCGTGATGAGTAACTCGTAACACGTAACCCGTAACCCGGAACGCTCGCCACCGCAGCCAAAGCCCGCCATTCCGGTTACGCATTACGAGTTACGCATTACGTACTACGCATCATCCCCACGGAAAAACACCATGAGAATCTCCCTGATCGGCCCCAAGTGGAACGAAATGATCAACAGCTACCCCCTGTTGGGGCTGGGCTATTTGGCGGGCATCGCCGAGCAGGATGGGCACGATGTGCGCATCCACGACTTCGGCCTCTATCCGTCCCAGCCCATCGAGCAGGACGCGCAGCAGGTGATCGACTTCAAACCCGACATCATCGCGTTCACATCGATGACCACCTCGTATCACTATGTGGAGCAGTTGGTGGCCCTGCTGAAAGAGGCCCTGGGCGCGCCGGTGATCATCGGCGGCCCCCACGCCACCTCGCTGCCCGACAGCACGCTGGCCAATCCCCACATCGACTACCTGGCCTACGGCGAAGGGGAGTACATCTTCCAGGACTTTTTGCGCGCCTGGGAATCGGGCGATCACCGCTGGGATCAGATCCAGGGGCTGTGGTACAAGGAAGATGGCCGCATCATCCGCGGCGGCAGCCGCAAGCCGATCGAGGATCTGGATGCGCTGCCCAACCCGGCGCGCCACCTCTACGAGCTGGACAAGTACCCCCTTTACGCGCCCAACGGCGAGACCATGCTGACGATCCTCAGCAGCCGCGGCTGTCCCTACAACTGCTCCTTCTGCTTCAAGGGCATCGTCGGCCGCTCCTATCACCAGCGCAGCCCTGAGAACATCGTGGCTGAGCTGCAGCAGGTTTCCCAGACCTACAACGTCCGCAACTTCTACTTCATCGACGACCTCTTCACCATCGACGTCAAGCGGCTGGAGAAGATTCTCGACTACTTCATCGAGCAGAAGCTGGACTACCGCTGGCGCTGCTTGGCGCGGGTCGACCGCATCTCGCAGGAGCTGCTGAAGAAGATGTATCGCGCCGGCTGTCGCCAGATCCACTACGGCATCGAGAGCGGCAACGAGGATGTGCTGCGGCGCACCTCCAAGCACATCAACCTGCAGCAGGTGCGCGACGCGATCCGGTGGACCGAGGAAGCGGGCATTCGCTCCAAGGGCTACTTCATCCTGGGCCTGCCCGGCGATGACGAAGCGACCATGCAGGAGACTATCGAGTTCGCCTCCAGCCTGGAGCTGACCGAGGCCATGTTCTCCATCGCCACCCCCTTCCCCGGCACGGCGCTGTGGAACGAGCTGGTGCTGCGCAACCCCGGCATGGCCTACAACGCCGACTTCACCAAGACCTACTACTACAACAACTACGCCGCTGAGATCGCGCCCTTCATGAACGTCTCTGAGGTGAGCAATGAGACGCTGAGCGGCATGGCCCTGCAGGCGCGCGAGCGCTTCCAGGATGCCAAAGAGCAGCGCAAGTTCATCAAATACTTCGGGCCGCAGTGGGGACGCCGCGTCTACCAGGTGGCTAAGATCAAGCCGATCAACGCCGCGGCCAAGGTGGCGCTGAACGCCGGCCTCTTCCCCAAATTCCGCCAGGCGCAGCCGCGCGAGGGCGCCAGCTCGTGGGCCTGAGCCAGGTGACACCTTCCAGTGAACGCTTCTGAACCACCAACCAACCACACGGGCAACGGCTCTGGCAGTCGCCGGCCGGAGCAGCCGCTCTTCAGCGCGCCGCCTGAGATCGACCGCTCCACCGCCGCGCGCGTCCAGCGGCGAGCCGGCTGGGAGCTGAAACAACTGCGCCAAAAGGCCATGGCGCCGGTCAAGTGGGCGGCCTACGAGACGGGGCAGACCCGCCTGGTGCCGCCGCCTGACCGCATGTACATCGAATCCACCAACATCTGCAACCTGGACTGCGTCATGTGCCCCACAGGCCTGAAGCAGGTCAAGCGTCCCAAAGGCTACATGGACTTCGACCTGTTCAAGTCCATCGTGGATCAGATGGCGCCGCACGTCAAGGCCACCACCCTGCACATCTGGGGCGAGCCGCTGATGCACAAACGCATCTTCGACATGATCGCCTATTGTCGCAAGAAGGGGCTGCGGGCCGAGATCAGCACCAACGCCACCCTGCTGGACGAACGCAAGGCCCAGGGGCTGCTGGACGCCGGGTTGGGCACCATCTACCTCTGCCTGGACGGCTTTCGCCCTGAAACCTACGAGGCGATCCGCGTCAAGGCCGACTACGAAAAGACCAACAACAACATCCGACGCTTCCTGGAGCTGAAGACCCAAGGGGGCTATCACAACCCTTACGTCAACTTGCAGATCATCCAGATGGAGCAGACCATGGATGAGATCGACGAGTTCGTGGCCGCCTGGAACCTGCCCGGCGTCGATCACATCAACGTCAAGCCCTTCGACTCCTGGGGCGGCCAGGTGGAGCAGATCAACGAGCTGCGCGCCGACGACCCGGCCAATTTCGTGCCGCAACAGCGCTATGCCTGCCCCAACCTGTGGTATCACGTGCATATCTACTGGGATGGCCGCATCGCCATGTGCGACCGCGACTTCAACCTGAACTACGACCTGGGCAACGTCATCAGCCCCGACGGCCAGGTCGAGGTGATGAAGAACTGGAACGGCCCCAAGATGCAAGGTCTGCGCCAACTGCACGTCGATGGCCAGGCCCACACCGTCAGCCCCTGCGACACCTGCGTCGAATGGGCCTGGTGGAAGCCGCGGCTGGGCAAGGGCTATGGCAACTACAACGCCGCGCTGCTGGAGAACAAGAAGCCCAACGACAGCAGCGCCGGCAGCAGCCAGTGAACAGCCATCGGTCAACGGTGCGCCAGGTTCAGACCTGCGCACCGCTCATTTTGGGCGACCGCTTGAGAGGATAAGCTCCTTCGTGTCCATACGCAAAGTCATTTTGATCCAGCCGCGCCGCGATGGCCGCTATTTGGGCAAGGGCACCAGCCAGCCGTACACCCTGATGCGGCTGGCCTCGCTGGTTCCCGCAGAGATTCCCGTCGAGATCTGGGACGAAGATCTGATGGACCTGCCGATCCAGAGCCTGGGCCCGCAGGACCTGGTGGGCATCAGCGCCAAGACGCTGCTGATCGACCGCGCCAAAGCCATTGCCCAGCGCATCAAAAAGCAGGGCGCAACGGTGGTCATGGGCGGCGCCCACACCACGCTGGTACCCGACGAGGTGGCCCAGTGGGCCGATGTGATCGCCGTGGGCGAGGGCTATTACACCTGGCCGCAGATCATCCAGGATTTCGACCGGGGCGTGCTCAAGCCGGCCTATGTGGACGAGAGCTGGGCGCCGCTGGATTCAGGCGTGGCGCTGCTGCAAGACCGCGTGCTGCGCCAGGTCAACGAGCACAAGAACTACTGGACACCCTACCTGGAGATCACGCGCGGCTGCCCGCGCAACTGCACCTTCTGCACCGCGATCCGCGTCTCAGGCCGCAAGATGCGGCTGCGGCCGGTGGAGGAGGTGGTCGAGGAGATCGAGCGCCGCAAGATCCAGCGTTTCTTCCTGACCGACGACAACTTTGGCCTGAACTTCAAGCTCAACCCGGAGTACATGGAGCAGCTTTTCCGCGCCCTGGCCAAGCTGCCGCTGGCCGGCTGGACCTGCCAGGCTGAGCAGATGGTGGCCGATTTCCCTGAGCTGTTGAGCCTGGCGCGCGAGGCGCACATGGACAAGTTCTTCATCGGCTTCGAGTCGGTCAACCCAGCCAACCGCAAGGAGCTGGGCGGCAAGGCCAAGGGCAACACCGAACGCTACCGCCAGGTGATCCAGACCGTCCACCAGCATGGCATCGGCGTGGTGGGCCTTTTCGTCTTCGGCTTCGACCACGACACCTTCGAGACTTTCCAAGAGACCTGGGATTTCGTGCGCAGCAGCGAGCTGGACAGCGTCAGCGCGACCATTTTGACTCCCTACCCTGGCACTGAACAGCGACAAGAGCTGCTGGCGGCCGGCCGGATCATCCCCCACACCACCTGGGAACGCTACGACACCACGCACGTCACCTATCTGCCGGGCAGGATGACGGTGGACGAGCTGACCAGCGCCCACGACTGGCTGTGCCGCAAGCTGTACAGCCCGTCGTCGATGCTGCAGCGCGGCACGCGCCAGCTCCGCCGTCACCCGGTGGCCAAGTGGCCCAAGCGCGCGGTCCTGGCCTTCAGCACCGATGTCGGATACAAGCGCGAGTTCAACTATCGATACAGTTAAGGCATAAACTATGCGAGTAATTCTTGCCAGCCCAGAAGCAAAAGTCTGGTCTGAGCGTAAACATATTCCCTTGGGGCTGGGCTATCTGGCGGCGACGCTGCGCGAGGGCGGGCATGAGCCGCTGATCTACGACGCGGCCATCGAAGACAAGCCCATCGAGCACACCATCGAGGAAGCCGCGCAGCAGGGCAAGCCCTTCCAGTTGATCGGCATCACCGCCACCACGCCGCTGATCGGCGACGCGTGGCAGATGGCCGCGACCGCCAAGCGCTACGGCCTGCACACGGTGCTGGGCGGCCCGCACCTGACCATCATGCCGCGCGAGAGCCTGGGGCCGGAGCATCCCTACGTGGACTTCGCCTTCAAAGGGGAGGCCGAACACACCTTCCTGGAGCTGGTGAACACCCTGGAGGCCGGCCGGCCGGTGGACTTGCTGCCCGGCATGCACATGCGCGGGCGCGACGGCGAGATCATCTCCGACTACAGCTCGCCCATGATCGAAAAGCTGGACAGCCTGCCCTACCCGGCCCATGATCTGTTCAAGATCGACCGTTACACCAACCTGCAGCCGCTGACCGATGGGCTGGACCGCCACGCGCGCTCCTTCACCATTCTGACCAGCCGCGGCTGCCCCTACAAATGCACCTTCTGCTCCAAGCCGGTCACCGGCGACACCTGGCGCGGCCGCAGCGTAGAGAACGTGGTGGGCGAATGGCGCTGGCTGGTCAACGAGCTCCACGCCAGCGAGATCGGCGTCACCGATGACATCTGGAACCTGAAGCTGGACCGGGCCAAGGATCTGATGCGGCGGCTGATCGCCGAGGGGCTGAACACCGTGCCCTGGACCACCGTGCACGGCATGAAGGTCAACCACACCGACCTGGAGCTCTTCCAACTGATGAAGGCCGCGGGCTGCAAGCGGGTCGGCTTCGGCGTGGAGAACGGCGATCCCTGGATGCTGCGCAACGTGATCCGCAAGGGTCAGACGCTGGACCAGGTGCGCGAGGCCTTCAAGAACGCCCGCGCGGCCGGCCTGCAGACCATGGGCTTCTTCATCTTTGGCATGCCCAACGAGACCGAAGAGACCATGAACGCCACCATCGACCTGGCGCTGGAGCTGGACCCCGACCTGGCCAACTTCATGCTGGCCGCGCCCTTCCCTGGCACCAAGATGTATGATATGATACGGGAAGGCGGCGAGATCTTCGCCAACGAGTGGCCTGACTACGCCATCCACGAGCAGAAATCGCGCTTCACCATGAACGACGGCATCTACGATCCCGATCTGGTGGTGCGCAAATGGCGCGAGGCCTACCGGCGTTTCTATCTCTACCGGCCCGAACGCGTCTGGGAAAAGATGTCCAAGAAAAGCTTCTGGACCGAGATGCCCAACACCATCAGCAATGCCCGCCGCTTCTTCCTGGGCCGCGATGATCAGCACGCCAAGGCTGGCCGGCGCGCAAGCTCCGACGAAGCGACCATGCCGGCGATTGTCAACTGACCCAGCGGCGCTCCAACGCACCCAAACGGCAGCTTCATTGACATCGCTTGACCGCGGAGGCAACTCTCGTGTCTCTATTTAGTTCACGACCGAAGAAACAATCCAACCGGCTCTGGCTTGACCTGGGCGACCTGGGCGACCTGGTGCACCCCGGCGGGCCGCATGAGCAGTGGCAGGACCACGGCCTGGGCCTGCTGCGCACCATCCTGAAGCAGGCGGGTGTGCCGACCGACCTGGCCTCCACCCGCGCCGTGACCTCGTGGGATCAACTGGCGCCGCAGATGGCCGGCTATGACATGCTGCTGATGAACGTGCGCAGCTACACCTATCCGCCCGCGCTCAAGGCCGCCCGGCTCTTCAAGCAGATCAACCCCAACGGCCTGGTGCTGACCGGCGGCATGCACGCCACGGTCGCGCCCGACGAGATGGCCGCGGTGGCGGAGTTCGACCGCATCTGCATGGGCCCGGGCGAGAATGTGATCGTCGACCTGGTCAAGGATCCCAGCGCCTTCCCGCGCGTCTTCTCGGCCGAGGGCGCCAAGTCCATGGCCGAGTGGCCGACCATCGACCGCACCATGTGGCCCCAGCCGGTGGGCTGGCGCATGAAACGCAAATGGAAGTGGCGCTGGCCCATGGAGCCGGAATGCGGCTGGGGGCCGGGGCCGGTGGCCACCATCATCACCAGCCGCGTCTGCCCCTGGCAGTGCGTTTTCTGCAACGAAAACAGCTACATCCCCCGCATCGGCCGCCGGTCGGTGGATCAGGTGATCGAGGAGCTGAACACCCTGGATCGCCTCTACGGCGTCGGCTCGGTGGTGATCCACGATTCCATGTTCTTCCAGAACCCCAAGTGGCTCAAGGAGTGGATCGAGAAATATCCGCGCCAGACCAAGAACTGGAGCTACTGGGCAGCCGGCCGCGCCGACACCGTGCGCCAGTGGCCTGATCTGTTCGAGGCGCTGGTCAAGGAGACCAACTGGCGCACCATCTCCATCGGCTTCGAGTCGGGCAGCGACCGCATTCTCAAGCTGCTCAACAAGGAATGCACCGAGGAGGACAATTTCTTCGCCATCGACCTGGTCAACCGCATCGGCGACGAGCTGGAGGCCAAAGGGGAGCGGCCGCCCGTCTTCTGGTCCAACATCATGCTGGGTATCCCCGGCGAGGAGCCGGAGGACGCCTTCAAGACCATGCGCATGCTCAAGCGCATGAAGCGCGTCATGCCCTCCATCGCCTTCTACGCGCCCTACCCCGGCTCAGCCTTGGGCTATCAACTGATCGCCGAGGGCAAGAGCCTGATGAGCAAGGACAACTATCACCGCTACCCCGACGACGAGAAGGTCAAAGGGGTGAATTACCAGTTTTACCGGGACCTGCTGGCCGGCAAATATGACGCCGAAATCAACCGCGGCCTGGCCCCCAGCGCGCGCGGCGCTGAGGCCTATCAGGGCGCGCTGATTAAGGCGTGAGATCGGAGGACCTGATGAGCCAACCATCTGATGACCAACGGAACAAGCGCCCTTCCAACGAAGCGGTCGGTCGGAACATGGCGCTTGGCGTCGCCATCGGCATCGCTGTCGGCGCTGCCATGGGCGCCATCACCAACAACATGGGTTTGTGGATGGGCATGGGCGCTGGGATGGGCGCTGCTATCGGCGCCAGTATCGCCGCCGCGCGCAAGGGCTGAGGTCCTCCCCGAATCGTGTCGATCCATGCAGCGCAGGGCCCTACGCCCCGCGTTGCCGACCAGGTGTTCCTATGAGCAGTTTCAGCAACCCCCACTACATGTATCTGTTCGACCTGCGCAATGGCAAGCAGAAGCTGGCCTACGGCGAATCGCCGGAGGATGCCTTGCAGATTCTGAGCATTCGGCTGAGCCCGCAGGAGATGGCCGAGATCGTCGCCGACCGCTACGTCAAGGTCAACCAGCGCGAGCTGCGGCAGTACATCGACAATCTGGGCTGATCATTCCTTTCCGACCTGCCGGCAACCGGATGCTCTGCTTATGTTATTGACGCAACATGTCATGAATAAACAGCGCACAAATTTGGAGTGAATACTACGCGACTAAATCCTCCCGGTGGTGTATACTCTTTGATGTTTGCGTTGCCGCTGAGCGGCTGCGATTCTTTACCTGGAGGATTATCTATGTCTGAGATCAAAACCACAATTGCCGTCGTCTTGCAGGATGGCGTCTTCGTGCCTCAGGCTGATGTGAGCCATCTGGCCAACGGCACCAGCATCGACATCGACGTGCCTGCTCCCGATGAGTGGGACCTGCTGCTCGAACAAATCAACGCCGAGAAGGATGCAACGCTGGAGCTGACCCGGGGTCGCTGGGACGACCTGGGGCCAGATGCCGAGAGTTGGGTCCTTGACAGCGACGAATGGCTGGTGTGGAATCTGGCGGAAGCCCGCGAGCCAGCCGGCATCTTGATCTGATCCGGCTTCGACCGTGACTCCGGAGGTTCCACCTGGGCCTCCGGAGTTTTTTTATGCTTGGATTGATTCCCAAACTGCCGCTCTATTGGTCTTTCCGCCGCTTTGGCTGGCCGAAGCTGTACCCCTTCAGCGTCGTGATCAGCATCAGCTTTCGCTGCAACAGCAAATGCCGCACCTGCGACGTGTGGCGCAAGCCCAACGATGACCTAAGCCTGGAGGAATGGGACCAGGTCTTTCAGAAGCTGGGGCGCACCCCGGTCTACATGACCTTCACCGGCGGCGAGCCTTTCCTGCGCGATGACCTGGACCAGATGGTGATCAGCGGCTACCGTCACTGCCGACCGGAATACATCACCATTCCCACCAACGGCCTGCTCCCTGATCGGGTGCTGGCTCAGGCCGAGAACATCGTGCGCACCTGTGAGCGGTCCCAGGTGGGCATCAACCTGAGCCTGGACGGCGTGGGCGAGGTACACGACGACATCCGCGGGGTGCCGGGCAACTGGGAGCGCTCCATGGAGACCTGGCGCCGGCTGAAGGAGCTGCAGACGCGCTATTCCAACCTGGTGCTGACCGTACACACCGTGATCAGTCGTTTTAACATCCACCTCTTCGAGGAAACTTACCAGGGCCTGCAACAGCTCCAGCCTGACAGCTACATCACCGAGGTGGCCGAGGAGCGGGTGGAGCTGGACACGGTGGGCTGGGGCATCACGCCGCTGGCCGAGCAGTATGCGCCGGTGGCCGACTTTTTGAGCGACAAGGCGCACCGGGCGCACGCCAGAGGCATGGCCCGCTTCACCCAGGCCTTCCGCGCCCAATATTACCAACTGGCCAAACGCACCCTGCTGGAGCGCACCCAGGTCATCGACTGCTACGCCGGCTGGGCCTCCTGTCAGATCGGCCCCAACGGCGACCTGTGGAGCTGCTGCATTCGCGCCGAGGGGACGGGCAACCTGCGCGATCACGACTACGACATCGCCCCCATCTGGTTCGGCGAGGAGATGGCCAAGATGCGCCGCTCCATCGCCAACAAGGAATGCTACTGTCCCATGGCCAACGCCAGCTACGCCAACATGCTGCTCCATCCGCCGACGCTGGCCAAGGCCGCGCTGGATGTGGTGCGCTGAGCCTCGGACCGGTGGGAACCACCGGCTGACACAACAGTTTCTGAAAACCACGGCCTTCCCTGCCGCACCTTCGCCGCTGCCCAACCTGTGAGTTATCCCCACCATGACAGACGAATCAACACCAATCTATGAACAGCGCCTGCGTCGAGGTGGCGAGTCGATGTTGCGCGAGTCCGGGGCCTATTTCGCAGGGGTCGGCGCGTTGCATGTCACGTTAGCAAGGCTGGCGCGGCGCCTGGCAGAGGAAGGGATTGCCTATGCCCTGATCGGCGGGCTGGCGATGGCCGAACACGGCTATGTTCGACTCACCGCGGATATCGATCTGGTGCTGACAGCCTCCGGGCTAGAGCGGTTCAACCGCCGGCTGGTGGGCAGGGGATACCGGCCCGCGTTTCAGGGCGCGGCCAAGACCTTTCGCGATACCGACACCGGCGTGCGCATCGAGATTCTGACCGCTGGGGAGTATCCAGGGGATGGCCTGCCCAAGCCGGTGGCCTTCCCTGATCCTGGCCTGCCCGGCGTAGTGGTCGAGATCGAGGGCGTTCACGTGGTTGCACTGGAGCGCTTGATCGAGCTCAAGCTGGCCTCGGGCCTGAGCGCCCCGCACCGTCTGCGCGATCTGGCCGACGTCCAGGACCTCATCCTGTATCTGGAGCTACCGTTGAGCCTGGAGAGTGCGCTGGATCCCTCCGTTCGGGCGAAGTACGTCGAGCTGTGGGAGCAGGTTCAGGCGAGCGGGCTGGGAAGTCCCGGTCCGACGTCAGGATGATCCCGAAAGCAGAAGCACTTTGGCAACGTTATCTGCGCACTTTGCAAATGGCTGACGTCGCGACAAGCGCACCGTGTTGTCCTCTGCCGCGTGGCCTGGGTGACGGCTACATCGCCGAACGCGCTGGAAGGTAGACCAGCCTGAGCACATCCGCGCCAATCCGGTCATGGGTCGCCAGACGGAGCGGCGGCCGGGGGCCGGCGAAGAATGGGCTGCCGTGACCCAGCACGACGGGGTGCAGGTAGATGCGATATTCGTCGATCAGGCCAAGTTGGGTGAGGCTATGCGCCAGGTTGGGGCCGGCCACTTCGATCTCCCCATCGACCTCGGCCTTCAGCGCGCGGATCGCGCGTTCAAGATCGCCCTCGACCAGCCTGGCGTTGGGGCCGACTGACTTCAACGAGCGCGAGACGACCCACTTCGGCTGGCCCCGCCACGCCGCCGCGAAGGCATGCTCCTCGGCATCCCAACCAGGGTCATCGTCGTCCCAGTAGCGCATGATCTCATACATGCGGCGACCGTAGATGCTGCCCGCCTGCCGCTTTGCCTCCTCGATGAAGTAGCGGAAGAGCGTCGCGTCCGGCGCAAACGCCGTATGGTCGACGTAGCCATCCAGGGACTGGTTCATTCCGAACACGAGCTTAGCCATTGCAGTTCCTTTCCTCGCGCGGCGCACCCGCGCGGCTCTTGAGCGTCCTTAATGACCGATGCGCTGTGAGTTGTCCGGCCTGACGGGGTGCGGCAGATGTGGTGGGATGGGGACGCAGATGTTCAACGACATCGTAGCGAGTTGTGATCGTCTTGGCCATGATAGATTCCTATAGATTGCGCGCCCGGCGAATGGCAGTTCTGATGTCCTTGTTTCAGCGTCCAGCCCTATGGCTCGTCAGGGAAGTCATCCAACCGTGTCCGCCACTCTTCTCCGTCAATGAGAGCTATCATCTCGTCGCCTTCGTACCGCACGTTGAGCATGTCGATTGGCGTTGTATCCTTCTGCCGGCCGTGTCACGGCTACACCGGTCCCCCAGGATTGAGCACGCGCTCCAGGCCGGCGGCTACCTGCTGGGCGTCCCCCTGGATGCGTTCTACATGGCAGCCGGCGGCGATCAGCGCGTCCGCTGTGGCCTGGGGGATGTCCTGCGTCTCGCCCACGATGACCACGGACTGGGCAAAGGCGGCTTCCTGCGGGTCGAAGCCGAAGGTGGGCTGATAGGCAAGCAGCGCCGGCGTGGCCTGCGCCAGGTAGACGGCCGTGCGCGACGAGGCCGGCGGGCCGAAGAGCAGGTAGCGTTCCACCACTTTGTTGTCGGGCAACGGCAGGGGCAGGGGAAGAGGCTGAACTGCGCCGCTGACAGCGCGCTGAAACACCACCTCGAAGGAATGGTGAAAGAGCGTGTTGCCCATGCCGGGCGGCTCGTCAGGGTGGCCGGTGTGCAGGTTTTCGACGCGGTCGCTGGGCAGTCCCAGCATCTCCACGGCGGCCACCTGCCATTTCCACAGGGGGAAGTTGGCGCCCGGCTCCCCCAACGGCTTCTCCACGGCGATGATCTGCTCCCCTTCAGGCCAGACGACGCGCGCCTGGGCGCCGAACACGCGCCCGCCGGCCTCATCCAGCGCATCGAGGAAGATGTGATGACGGCCCTGGTTCTCCTCGGGCGTCAGGTGATGGACGCGCACGGCGCGCCAGACGCTGGCCCCTTCGGGCGCGTCGACAGGAACGACGCGCACGCCGTAGGCGCCGGCGTCGTTGAGCGGATCGTCGGCCAAGGGCTGCAGCGCCGCGGACGCGGCGCTGGCCGCAGGGGGCGTTGGCCCGGCCGGGACCGCAGGCGGCTCAGCGGCCGCGGCTTCGACGGCTGAAGGCGCGGCCGCCGGCGCGGACTCGGCCGGCGCGCCGCTCAGCCACAACAGCAGGCGCTTGATGGGATTGCCTTGTTCGCTCATAGCTGCAATGTCTCCGCCAGGGCAAAAGGATCGCCGGGCAGGCGCTGCACCTGGCAGCCGGCCGCCTGCAAGGCCTGTTCATCGGCCGCGCTGGCCACCTCGTCGCCTCCCACGATGGTCACCGCGGCCGCATGCAGCGCCTCCGCCAGGCTGGTCCCGGCGGTCAGCCCGTGGGCGCGCAGGTAGGGCAACAACAGGTCCAGCAACGCCGCTCCCTGCGCCGACCGGCCCAGCAGCCAGTAGCTGGCCAGCGGTTTGTCCTGGGGGGGCGGCGGTGGGGGAGGCGGCGGCGGAAGCGGAGGCGGCAGGGGCGGCGGGGGTGCGCCGACCACGTAGTTGAAGGTCGTGCTGGCGCCGTCAGCCAGGCTGAAGGCATGCACCACCCCTTCACCCTCCAGCACCAGCGAATAGGCGTCGGCCGGCAGGTTGGCAAAGGCATAGGCGCCGCTGGTCGGCAGCAGCATGGCCCAACTGCGCTGGCCCGGCTGCCCCACCTGCTCCGGGTCGCCCTGCCAGAGGGTCAATCCCAGGCCCGCGCCGTTGGTCACCACGCCGGCCAGGCTGCCGGCGCCAGCCACGGCGCCGCTGCTGCGGCGCTGGAAGTTGACCTCGTAGCTGATGGGGTCCCCCTCGCGGCCGGGCACGTTGACCGTGGGCAGCGGGGCAGTCTCATCGCTGGGCCAGTCGCCCTGCACCACCCGCAGCACAAAGGCGCCGGGGCTGTGCAGAAACTCGAAATTGCCCGCGGGCTTGAAGGGATCGCGCGGGGTGACGACGCGCGGGAACTGCGTGCCCGGCGCGGCGCCCACCCAGCCCATCTCCACCGCGATCCCGTTCAGCCCCTCGCCCGTCTCGGAGAGCACGCGGCCGAAGAACTTGCGGTCGTTGCCGGTCTCCTCCTGGCTGAGCAGACGCTGGGTCACGACCACGTAGCGATAGCCGGCCGGCGCGGGCACGGTCAGGTTGACGGTGCGGCCGCCCCAGCCGTCCAGCCGGATGCCGGCGACAGCCGCGGCGTTGGCGTTGGCGTTGATCCAGTAGGCGCCGGCCGGCAGGCCGCCGATCCGGTAGCGGCCGGCGGCGTCGGTGTGCAGCGAGGCCAGTTGCACGTCGCCCGCGCCCACCGTCACCATGGCGTTGGCCTGGGGCTGACCTGTGACGTCGCTGACCAACCCTTCGAGGCTGCTCTGGCGTCCCTCGGTCAGTGTGAGCTCCACCGTCTGCCCGTCGTCGTCGTTCTCCAGCGTGATGCCAGCTTGCAGCACCTGATCGCCGCTGCTCAGATCATAGACGCCGGCGCTGAGCTGCTCGAAGCGGAACGCGCCGGCCGTGTCGCTGACGGCCGCCCATTGGCGGTTCATGCCGGCCAGCTTGAGCGGCAGGCTGACCACCGGCTGGCCATCGGCGCGGCGCGCCGTGCCCTGGATGACCCCGCGGCCCGTTTGAAGCTCAGGACGCACCAGCGATGGCTCGTCGATCAGCGCCTGCACGGTGGGCAGTTGGCCGTTGAGGCCGAACTGCAAATCCCAGGTCGAGGTGTACCAGGACATCTGCTCCCAGGTGGGGTTGAAATCGCCCAGCGGGCGGGAGGCCAGCAGCCAGGTACACAGGGCAAAATACCAGGGCGGCGCCTCGCTCTGCATGAAGCGCACGATGCCCAGTTGATACTCCATCTGCGTGGTGGGGTTCATCTTGGCATAGCGGTTATCGTCGCCCCAGCCCACCACCGGCCCGCCCTCGGTGCTGATCACCGGCGCGTAAAAGCCCAGCGCGTCGAACATCATCCGGCCAGCCGCCAGATAGCCTTTGAAGCAATTTGGATCGTCGTCGATGGTCTGGCCGGGGTTCTTGTTGCTGGCCCGCACCTGGTTGACCATCTCCATGCTGCGGCCATCCCAGGCCCAGCGGTTGAATTTGGCATAGTCTTCGGCGCTGACCGGGATGCCTTGGGCCTGGATCTGCTGGTAGCTCAGGTCGCTGTATTGCCAGCGGGCGTAGGCGTCGAACTCCTCCTGGGTCAGCGGCCGGCCGGTTTGGTTGACGTCGTCGTAGGGATAGTCCAGCGGGTGGTTGAGGGTGTAGTTGTGGATGGCGACCCAGCAGCCGCGCAGGAACAGATCGCGCCGCCCCTTCTGCACCACCAGGCTGATGGGGTTGTCCTGCGAGCCAGGGCCCATGGCTGGCAAAGCCAACAGGCCGCCCCGGCTCAGCACGCCGTCGGCGTCGCGGATGAAATTGTCCACCACGATCTCCAGCCAGTTGGCCGGCCGGCTGTTGTTCTGCCATTCGGCCGGCAGATCAGGCTCGTTGTTGCTCTCGAAGTAGCGCACCCCTTTGTCCACGTAGCGACTGACGGTGTCCAGCTCGCGTCCGCCGAGGGTGCTGGGGTTGAGCTGGGCCATGTAGAGCCGCACCACCGGCATGATGCCGGCCGCCAGCAGCTTTTGACTGAGGGCCAGCCCCGACCCGCCGCCGTCGTCGAGCAGCTTGACCCACTTGATCTTCATGGCGACCAGTTGCTCGACCCAGTAATCGAGGTTGGGATAGACTGCGTCGTGGTAGAGCCGCGCTGACCAGTGGACGCCGCGGCCGTTGTCATCTGGAGGGCGAGGGAAGTCTTCGATGCGCATGAGTGTCTCCGGCGGAATCGGTGCGTGGTACGGTATGAGGAGATGCTGCTGCCGGGAGTTTAGCACAGGACGGGGGTGTGGTCAAACAAAGGAGAAAAAAGCGGCGGATTTATGATCTAGGCCATAGACGCGAACGCGATTTTGGGGCACAATAGGGCAACCGACCGATCAAGTATTTTCCCATCAGGAGCACCTATGGTATCACCCTTGCGATCTACCCTGATTGCCCTCTCGAAAAGCACCCGGATGCAGGATCTCATCGTCGGCATGCCCATCAGCCGGCGCATGGCGCGGCGCTTCGTGGCTGGCGAGACGCTGCCCGACGCCATCGGCGCCATTCGCGCCAGCAACGCGACCGGCCTGCTGGCCACGCTGGACTTCCTGGGCGAACATGTCCACAGCGAGGCGGAGGCCAGCGTCAACGCCGATGAGTACATCCGCGCCCTGCACGCCATTCAGGAGGCCGGCGTCGACGCCAACATCTCCATCAAGCTGACCGCCATGGGGCTGGCGGTGGACGACGAGTTCTGCTACCGCAACGTGCGGCGCATCGTCGAGGCCGCGGCCCAGTTGGGCAACTTCGTGCGCATCGACATGGAGGACACGCCCGTCACTGACCGCACCCTGGCCATCTACCGCCGGCTGCGCGCCGAGTTCCCCAACACCGGCGTGGTGATCCAGGCCTATCTTTACCGCAGCGAGGAGGATGTGCGCAGCTTGATGGCCGAGGGCATGGCCCATCTGCGGCTGTGCAAGGGCGCCTACGACGAGCCGCCGGCCGTGGCATTCCAGGCCAAAGCCGAGGTGGACCAGAGCATGACCAGCCTGATCCGCCTGATGCTGGATAGCCAGGCCGAGTTCCCCAGCACCTACCCGGCCATCGCCAGCCATGATCACCGGATCATCAACTGGGTCAAGGCCTACGCGCATCATCACGGGATCGCGACCGACCGCTTCGAGTTCCAGATGCTCTATGGCATTCGCCGCGACTTGCAGCAGGAGCTGGCCGATCAGGGCTATCGCATGCGGGTCTACATCCCCTACGGCACGCGCTGGTACCCCTACTTCATGCGCCGCCTGGCGGAGCGGCCGGCCAACCTGCTCTTCTTCGCCCGCGCCCTGGTAGGCGGTTGATCCCCATCGCCCGCTCAGGCCCGCCCGCATTCCCTGCCCGGGCCGCCCGCGCCGCCCGCTCGGGCCGGTCTCCGACCGAGCCCGCCGCCCGCGCCAGGAGTTACCATGAGCAACCGCAAACAACGCATCATCACCCAGTTGGCCGAAGCGCGCGCCTACCTTTTCTCCGTCGCCGGGCAGATTGGCCCGGATCAGGCGCTCGCCTCCACCGAAAACCCCGCCTGGAACGTCCATGACCTGTTGGCCCACCTGGCCGGCGCCGAGCGCGGCCTGCAAGGCACCGTGCAGCGCTTCCTGGCCAGCCAGCCGCTGCCCGCTGACTTTTCGCTGGACCGCTGGAACGTGCGCCAGGTGGAGAAACAGAGGGAGCGCAGCGTGGCCGATCTGCTGGCCAGCCTGGAAGCCAGCCGCGTCGACACGCTGACCCTGCTGGAGAGCCTGAGCGAAGAGCAACTGGCCGTGCGCGGCCAGCATCCGGCCGGCTTCGAGACCTCGGTGGGCGGCATCTTCCGTATCATGGCCCTACACGAGCTGGATCACGGCCAAGAGATCGCGCTGGCATTGGGTTTGCCGGTGGAGAAACGGGTGCAATGGACGTAGAACCGCGGATTTGCAGATGACGCGGAGCGGAGGGATCCTCCGTCATGGCGCTTCTCCTCCGATCCGCGCCATCTCCCCATCCGCTGTTCTCACGGCAACACGTAGATCGCCTCTGCCAGCACGTTCACGCCTACCTGGGCGCCCGGCGGATAGACCACCACATGGCGGGGGTCGCTTTCCACCACGATCAACACCTGGCCGGCCACGTCCACCTCGTACTCCACCTGGCTGCCCAGGTAGGTGGAGCGTTTCACCACGCCGGCAAACTGGCCCGCTTCCTCAGTCAGGCGGATCGCGTCAGGCCGCACCACCAGCGTCGCCCTGTCGCCCACGCGCCGCGGCGTCTCCGGCTGCGACACGGTCAGCGCGCCAGCCAGCGCATCCACCCGCAGCGCGCCCTCCTCCACCGCGGCCACCGTGGCCGGCACGAAGTTGGTGCGGCCGATGAAGTTGGCCACGAACGCGGTCTTGGGCTTGCGGTAGACATTCTGCGGCGGATCGATCTGCTCCACCCTGCCCAGGTTCATCACCACGACGCGGTCGGAAAGGCTCATGGCCTCCACCTGGTCGTGGGTGACGTAGACGCTGGTGATGCCCAGCCGCTGCTGGATCTCGCGGATTTCGGTGCGCATCTGCTCGCGCAGCTTGGCGTCCAGGTTGCTCAGCGGCTCGTCCATCAGCAGCACCTTGGGCTCCATCACCAGGGCGCGGGCCAGGGCGACGCGCTGCTGCTGGCCGCCGGAGAGCTGGTTGGGCGCGCGCTGCTCCAGCCCGCCCAGCTCGGTCAGCTCCAGCACCCGGGCCACCTGGCGCTTGATCTGGTCGCTGGAGAGCTTGCGGATCTTCAGGCCATAGGCGATGTTCTCGTAGACGTTCAGGTGGGGGAAGATCGCATAGCTCTGAAAGACCATGGCCATATCGCGGCGGTTGGGGGGCAGTTCGTTGATCTCCTGGCCATCCAGCACGATGCGGCCCTGGCTGGGGAACTCGAAGCCGGCGATCAGTCGCAGCGTGGTGGTCTTGCCGCAGCCCGAAGGCCCCAGCAGCGTCACGAACTCCCCCTTTTCGATGGAGACGTTGACGTCGTGAACGGCGGTTACTTCGCCGCTGCCGCCGCGCGCAGGGAAGACTTTGTAGAGGTTTTCGAGTCGTAGGTACATGGTTATCCGGCGCCCGTGGTCAGGTCCACACCTTCCTGGCTGCCCAGCGTGCGGCCCACCAGCCAGTACATCAGGCCGATGGCTGCCAGAACGATGAAGATCAGGATCATGGAATAGGCCGCGGCCGTGCTCATGCTGGCCTGCTCCACCTCGCTCAGAATCCACACCGTCAGGATCGGCCACCGGGGCGTGGTCAGAAAGATGATGGCCGAGAGGCTGGTCATGTGGCGGGCGAAGGCGAAGATCAGACCGGCGATCAACGCGGGCATGATCAGCGGCAGGGTGACGCGGCGGAAGGTGTATTGCGTGTCGCCGCCCAGGCTGGTGGACGCCTCCTCGATGGAGGGGTCGATCTGCTGGAGCGAGGCGATGCCGGCGCGCGCGCTGGCGGGCAGGCTGCGCACGGCGTAGGCCGCAATGACGATGTAGGGGGTGCCTACCAGGGCCAGCGGCGCTTCGGCAAAGACCAGCCCGGCGCTGAGCGCGATGAAGGCCAGCAGCAGCCAGGGACGCGCCCGCCCCGTCAGCCGGCCCATGACGAAGATGCCGATCACCAGGGCGGCCAGGCCCAGCACCGCCGGGGGAAGCTGGGTGAAGACCTTGATCCAGTCGCCCAGGCCGACGACGATGCGGCTGATCTGCACGCTGGGGATGCCGCGGCCCCAGATGGCCAGCGGCGTGGTCAGCGTGGGGGTCAACGTGTCGATCAGCAGATAGAGGCCGATGGCCCCGACGGCCAGGCTGACCGCCTTGCGATACTTGCTGGCGGTGGTGAAGTAGAGCGCCACAGCCAGCAGGATGAAGCCGGCGGCCATGATCCAGCGCCACAATATCCCGCCGGCCCAGGCGTTGAGGGTGACGGCCAGGCCGTAGCCGATGGCCGTGCCGACGACCGCCAGCAGCAGGCTGACCCAGCGGCGGCGCGGCCGGCCGGCGCCGGGCGTCTCCACCACGCTGCCCTGCTGGCCGACCATGTAGAAGACGAAGGCGAAATAGATGATGGCCACCAGCCAGATGGGCGCCTTGATGAAGGCCAGGATGAAGCCGATGCCCAGGATGGTGCCCGGCACCGCGCCGCCCAGGTTGGAGGTGAAGTCCAGTACCTCTTTGCCAAAGAACTTCTTGCGCACTACCAGAAAGGCGATGATCATGCCGGCCATGACGGCGATGGGGGTGGCCACGGCCGAGAGGAAGGTGGTGTCGGCGATGGCGTCCAGGCCGCGCGTGAAGGCCGCGCGGTAGTGGTCCAGCGTCAGCGTGTAGTTGATGCCCCAGAGCTGGGTGACCGAGCCCACGGCGATGGCGAGGTAGAGCAGCATGATCAGCCCCAGCGTCAGCGCGGTGATGATCACTATCGGCCAGCGGATGTAGGGCTCCTTGACGCTGATCTGCCCGCCGGTGGGCTTGCCGGTGACGGCCACGTAGGAGCGGCGGCTGACCCAGTAGCGCTGCAAGATGAAGACGGTGAGGGTGGGGATCAGCAGCACCACCGAGAGCGCCGCGCCCTTTTGCTGGTCATATTGGCCGTTGATGGCCAGGTAGATCTCGGCTGACAGCACGGTGCGGTTGCCGGTGATCAGCAGCGGGTTGCCCAGGTCGGCCAGCGACTCGACGAAGAGCAGCAGGAAGGAGCCGGCAATGCCCGGCGCCAGCAGGGGCAGCGTCACGGTGCGGAAGATGTGCCATTTGCTGGCCCCCAGGCTGAGCGCCGCCTCCTCCATGGAGGGTTCCAGCCGCTCCAACATGCCGCGGATGATCAGATAGGCCACCGGGAAGAAGGTGATGATCTGGACGAAGACCAGGCCGTCCAGCCCGTAGATGTCGTTGCTGCCGCTGGTGGGGACGATGCCCAGCAGTTGGCGGGTGATCAGCCCGGAGCGGCCGAAGAGCAGGATGGCCGCGATGGCGATGGCGAAGGGTGGGGAGATGGTGGGCACCAGCGTCAGCGCGTGGGTGAGCCGCGGGAAGGGCATCCTGCAGCGCACCAGCGCGTAGGCGAAGACAAAGCCCAGCGCGGTGCCGCCGGCAGCCGTCGCCACCCCCATGATCATGGTGTCGCGCACCACCTGCCGGTAATACGGCCCGAAGTAGGGGTCGAAGTAGCGCTGGAAGTGCAGCAGGCTCAGCTCGCCCGATTCCAGCGAGACGAAGCCCTGCACCACCACGCGCATCAGCGGGAAGATGATGAAGGTCAGCGTGAAGGCGCCGATGGCCAGCAGTCCGATGGTCAGAATCGGGTCCTGGCCGATCAGGCGGAACTCCTGGATGCGTCGTCGCAGCGCCCCAACCAAGCCGGGACTCGATGCACTGAGGGGGGGTGTGGTCATGGGGAGATCGCTGGTTCGTTCCGCCGCAAGCGCGCCGGCGGTTCCTGGCGGATAGGAGTCGAGGCTTTAGCCGGCTTTTCGCCCGACCCGGCTGAAGCCTCGACTCCGGCTGCGAAACCCGGCTGCGGCCAGATAGGAGTCGAGGCTTTAGCCGGCTTTTCGCCAGACCCGGCTGAAGCCTCGACTCTGGCTGCGGGATCCGGTTGCGGCCAGATAGGAGTCGAGGCTTTAGCCGGCTTTTCGCCAGACCCGGCTGAAGCCTCGACTCCGGATTGCGGGACCCGGCATGGACAACGCGCAACATGCGCACAGCCATCGCCCGCAATTCCGGTTACGTGTTACGAGTTACGAGTTACGTGTTACGCATCACGACTCCCAACGACCCATGCGCGCAACACGTAACACGTCACGCACCGACCTTTATTCCTTCAGCGAGTCGGCGCCGGCGATCTCGTTGGTGAACTTGTCGACGAACGCCTTCTTGTTGTCGCCGCACCACTGGAAGTTGTAGTCGATCAGGTTGACCTCCAGCAGCTCAGGCTGCGAGGCGGCTGCTCCCTTGACCGTGGGCGCCTGGAAGGCGTTGTATTTCGGCCCCAGCTCCTGGGTGGCCGGCTCCAGCGCCCAGTCGAACCACTTCTTGGCGTTCTCCAGGTTCTTGGCGCCCTTGAGGATCCCCATGCCGCCGATCTCGTAGCCAGTGCCCTCTTCGGGGAAGGTGAGGGTCAGCGGCGATCCCTTCTTGATCTCGGCCACCACGTCGTGGGAGAAGAGAATGCCGACCGCGGCTTCTCCCTGGCCGACGAACTTGCCCGGCGCCGCGCCGCTCTTGGTGTACTGCAAGACATTGTCGGCCAGTTTACCCATCCAGTCCCAGCCGGCCTCTTCGCCCAGCATCTGCAAGCGGGTGCAGAGCGTGGTGTAGGAGGTGCCCGAGCTGGAGGGGTGCGCCATCAGGATCTGGCCCTTCATCTCCGGCGCCAGCAGGTCATCCCAGGAGGTGGGCGGGGTGATGCCGGAGTTGTTGTTGGTGGCAAAGCCCAGCGAGCCGACGTAGACCCCGGCCCAGTGCTTGTCCGGGTCGGCCATCAGCGTGGGGTTGATCAGGTTGGCGTAGTTGGGCGAGTCGTACTGCTCCAGCAGTCCCTCGTTCTTGGCGGCGACGAAGCTGTCGATGGGGCCGCCCCACCAGATGTCGAATTGGGGGTTGTCCTTCTCGTTGCGCAGGCGGGTCAGCGCCTCGCCGCTGGACAGACGCACGAAGTTGACGGTGATGCCGGGGTTGGCAGCTTCGAACTCGGTCTTCATGCCCTCGCACCACTCCACCTGGGGGGTGCAGAGCACGTTCAGCTCGTTGCTGGCGGCGGGCTGCGGCGCGACGGCCGGGGCCTGGCAGGCCACCACCAACACAACGATGGCCAGCAACATGGCCAACGAGAAGGCAAGACGACGGATGTTCATAGGTGCTCCTCCTTGAGCAAAACAGGTTGATTGGAACAAAGAGACAAAACGTGGAACGGGAGCGATTATACTTGCAACAAAACGATCACGCAAGAATGCCGCCATGGTAGCCAACATCCGACGCAAGCCGTGGCCCCCGCCCCAACCGGCAACAAAGCCCCCTGTTTTGTCGAATCTCCCCCGCTGCGCTACAATGACCCGACGATGGCCCCATCGACTGACCCCAGGCGCCAGACGTTTTTTGCCTGGCGGGCCATCCTTTGATCTCTGGCGCTGGGGGTTTGCCTTGTTTGACCCATGCCTGCACATATCTTAATCACCAACGACGACGGTGTATACTCGCCCGGCCTGCTGGCGTTGAAACAGGCGCTGGAGGCGGTGGGCCAGGTGACGGTCTTTGCGCCTGACCGCAACTGGAGCGCGGCCGGCCACAGCAAGACCATGCACAAGCCGCTGCGCATCAACCAGGTGACGCTGGCCGACGGCTCGTCAGCCTACACCACCAACGGCGCGCCCTCGGACTGCGTCGGACTGGCCCTGCTGGGCGCCATCCCTGACCCGCCGGACCTGGTGGTCTCAGGCATCAACCAGGGCGGCAACCTGGGCCACGACATCACCTACAGCGGCACGGTGGCCGGCGCGATGGAGGCGGTGGTGGGCGGCGTGCCGGCCATCGCGGTCTCGCTGGACGCGCGCGAGTGGTCCGATTTCGCCGCGGTCACCGCCGCGGTGGCGCACCTGGCCCGGCTGATCCTGGCCAACGGCCTGCCGCCCAACCTGCTCTTCAACGTCAACGCGCCCCCCATTCCCAGCGCTGAGGTGCAGGGCGTCGTCGTCACCCGTCTGGGCCAGCGCGTCTACCGCGATGTGTTGATCGGGCGGACCGACCCCAAAGGCCAGCCCTACTACTGGATCGGCGGCGAGCCGCCCAGCGGCGTGATCGAAGATGGCACCGACATCGGCGCCGTCGCCCACGGCTACATCTCCATCACCCCGCTCAGCATGGACATGACCGCCCACAGCTTCATGGCCACCCTCCAGTCCTGGGTCGCCCTTCCCACCCCGCACCCCCCATTAGCCATTAACCATTAACCGTTCACCATTCCCCAATTCCCCATTAACCATTCCCCAAATCCAGGTCTCCCATGCAAACCAACTACGCCTTCTTTCAGGGCCAGATCGTGCCCATCGAGCAAGCCAAAGTCAGCGTGATGACCCACGCGCTGCACTACGGCACTGCCTGCTTCGGCGGCATCCGCGCCTACTGGAACGAACAGCAGGAGCAGCTCTACATCTTCCGGCTGGAGGATCACATCAAGCGTTTCCTGAGCTCAGCCAGCCTGCTGTTGATGAACCTGCCCTACAGCGCCGAGCAACTGCGCGCTGCCGTGGTGGAGCTGCTCAGGTGCGAGGGGCAGCGCAACGACATGTACGTGCGGCCGCTGGCCTACAAGGCAGATCACAAGATCGGCGTGCTGTTGCACGACATGATCGACGAGGTCACCATCTTTGCCACCCCCTTTGGCCGCTACGTGGCCAACGAGGAGGGCGCATCGGTGTGCGTCTCTTCCTGGCGCCGGGTGGACGACAACGCCATCCCCGCCCGCGGCAAGATCGCCGGCGCCTACGTCAACTCCAGCCTGGTCAAGTCTGAGGCATTGATGGACGGCTACGACGAAGCCATCGTGCTCGACGAGTATGGCCACGCCTCGGAGGGCAGCGCGGCCAACATCTTCATGGTGCGCGATGGCCAACTGATCACGCCGCCGGTGTCGGCCAACATCCTGGAGGGGATCACCCGGCGCACCGTCATGGAGTTGGCCGCGGCCGACCTGGGGATCCGCGTCGAAGAACGGGAGATCGACCGCACCGAGCTCTACGTCTGCGATGAGCTCTTCTTCTGCGGCACCGGCGTCCAGGTTGCCTCCATCACCGCCGTCGACCGCCGGCCGGTGGGCGCGGGAGTCATGGGGCCCATCACCAACGCCATCCGCAACCTCTACTTCGACGTCGTGCGCGGCAACGTGGAACGCTATCGGTCGTGGAACACGCCGGTGTTCGATCATGCGTAACCCGTAATCCGTAACCCGGAGACAATTGCCATCCTCACACGCTCCGGGTTACGAATTACGCATTTGTGCCACGCACACCACCATCACACCTCACGTTTCACGCCTCACTATGATCTTTCGCCCCGCCTCCTCCACCGACGGCCGCCGTGCGCTGCTGGTCGGCCTGCTGTTGATCGCCCTGGACCTGCTGTTGGCGATCCTGATGGCCGCGCGGCCGGTGGGCGCGACGACCTTCCTGCTGCTGCTGTTGGTGCTGGCGCTCTGGCTGCCCATCAGCTACACGCTCTGGCGGGCCTGGCTCTGCCTCAGCCTGGTCTATTGGATCGACCGCAACGCCGTCACCCTGGCCTGGGGGCCGATCCGGCAGGTGATCCCCATCGGCGCGGTGCAGGAGGTGCAGCGGGAGGAAGCAGTTCAGGCGCTGATCGCCGGCCAGCGGCTGGCCCAAGGCCCCAACGGCCAGATCGATCAGCCGGTGCGCGCCTTGGCCGAGCGCTGGCCTCGCCTCGCGCCGTTGGTGATCTTCGGTCCTGACCTGGGCACGCGGCGCAAGCTGCCGCGCGCCAGGCTCTACAGCGTGGCCTCGCAGCCGCTGCCGCAACAGCTCCTGCTGCACGCCGGCGGCCGCGTCTTTGGCATCTCGCCGGCCGACCCTGAAGGCTTTCTGGCCTCGTTGCAGGAGCATCACCGCCTGGGACCGACCCACCTGGCGACGCAACAGCGGCAGTGGCCGGCCTGGATGCGCTTTCCCCTCTGGCAAGACCGTTTTCTGCTCAGCCTGCTGCTGGGCGGTTTTCTGGGCGTGCTGCTGTTGCTGGGCGTTGCCATGAGCCGTTTTGCGGCCCTGCCCTTCGCCCTGCCGCAGTGGGATGACCTGGACCGGCGCATGATCTTCCTCTTCCCCATCTTCGGCCTGGCAGTCTGGCTGATCAACGGCGCCTGGGGTTTGCTGATCTATGAGCGGCAGCGCGTGGCGGCGGGGCTGCTGTGGGGCGGCGCGTTGGCAGCCCAGCTTGCTGCCATGGCTGCACTTCTTTCCGTCACCAGGCTTTGAGCATGGATATCCTGCCCCGTCTTGCCCTCGGTCTGGCGCTCAGCGGCCTGATTGGCCTCCTGGCCTATCGGCGCAACGCGCTGGCGCCCAGCGGCGTGGCTGGCGCCATGCTGGTCGGCACGCTGATCTTCGGCTTCGGCGGCTGGACCTGGGGCCTGACGCTGATCGCCTTCTTTGTCAGCTCCAGCCTGCTCAGCCAGTACCGTCGCGCTGAAAAGCAGGCCGTGGCCGAGCAGTTCGACAAAGGTCAGCGCCGCGACCTGGGGCAGGTGCTGGCCAACGGCGGCCTCGGCGCGCTGTTGGCGCTGGCGGTCTTTTTTCTGATCGACCTGACCGGCCAGGTGCGGGCCGGCAATCCGCTCTACATCTATCTGACCGTCGCCTATTTCGGCGTCATGGCCACCGTCAACGCCGACACCTGGGCCACCGAGCTGGGCGTGTTGGCCCGCGAAAGGCCGCGGCTGATCACCACCGGCCGGCCCGCGGCGCCCGGCACATCGGGCGGCATCACCCGCTACGGCACGCTGGCCGCGCTCACCGGCGCCGCCTTCATCGGCGTGACCGCGTTTCTCCTGATCCAGCTCGCCTCATGGGCCACGCGCGCCCAGTTGCTGCTGGCCGATCTGCCCATCGTGGCCATCGCGGCCGTGGCCGGCCTGGTAGGCTCGTTGTTCGACAGCCTGCTGGGCGCCACGGTGCAGCGCATCTTCTGGTGCGACCGCTGCGAGAAGGAGACCGAACGCCAGGTGCATAGCTGCGGCGCGCCCACCCGTCCCCTGCGCGGCTGGAGCTGGATGAACAACGACATGGTCAACCTCCTCTCCTCGCTGGTGGGTGGGCTGCTGGCAGGCAGCCTGGGTTTGCTGATTCTCCTGTAGAACCGTACAATGACCAACATGTCTGGCACCCTTCAACCATCAAGCTGGCCCCTTGGCCAGCCTCTGACCACGCCGCGCTCTGGCCGGTCTCTGACCGAGCCAGCCCGCCCCGCCCCGCGCTCTGGCCGGTCTCTGACCGAGCCAGCCCGCCCCCAATCACCTCATTGGTGCTCTGGCCGGTCTCTGACCGAGCCAGCCCGCGAGCCTCGCCCATGAGCAGCGCCGGAACATCCGTCTATCTCTCAGTCGTGATCCCCTGCTACAACGAAGCGCGCAACCTGGAACGTGGGGTTCTGGAGGAAGTCGATCAGTTCCTCAGCCGGCAGTCCTACTCCTGGGAAGTGATCGTGGTAGACGACGGCTCGACAGACGACAGCCGGCAACTGGTCGAGAGCCGCATCGCCGGCAAGCGGGGCTTCTCGCTGCTCCCCATCGTCCACGGCGGCAAGCCGGCGGCCGTCTGGGCCGGCATCCAGGCCGCGCAGGGCGAGATCGTGCTCTTCACCGACATGGACCAGTCCACGCCGATCCACGAGGTGGATCAGTTGCTGCCCTGGTACGACGCCGGCTACCAGGTGGTCATCGGCTCGCGCGGCGCGGCGCGCGAGGGCTTCAACCTGTTGCGCAAGCTGGGCAGCCTGATCTTTCGCGGCCTGCGCAGCCTCTTCCTGCTGCGCGATATCAACGACACCCAATGCGGCTTCAAGACTTGCCGTCGCCATGTGGCGCTGGAAACCTTCCCCCGCTTGCAGTTCTTCAAGCAGGCCGAGCGCCCCAGCGGCTGGAAGGTCTCCGCCTACGACGTCGAGCTGCTCTTCATCATGGAAAAGGCCGGCTACGCCATCAAGGAAGTGGTGGTGGAGTGGCAGAACCGCGACGTGAGCGTCACCAAGGGGCAGCAGAGCGATCTCCTGCGCTACGTCAACGAGTCGCTGGAGATGGCGCGTGAGATTCTGCGCGTCAAGCGCAACGAAATGCGCGGCATGTACGACATCGCCTAGCCGCCCCAGCCAGCAACGAAAACAGCCCGAGACATGATGTCTCGGGCTGTTTCTATGAGCCGCCAGAGGCTCGAACTCTGAACCTAGGGATTAACCTACCGCACTGACTTTCGCCAGCCAGGTCAGCAGACACTGTTGCGGTCTGGACCATCTCTTCACCCCGGGTCTGGCCCGCCGGGGTGCGCTGCGTATGGCCTCTGAGGGCTCTCTCATCGCTGAGGTTGCCTGCTGATTGCCCATCTATCTGACAGATTGTCACGTCAGGAAAACGTACCGTCAGCTTTAGGGGGTCCCAGCATATAGCAGCGTCCACTCTACAAGTTACCCTGTAGAGGCTCCATTCTTAAAGTCCCTTGCTCTACCATTGAGCTAGCGGCCCATGGACGCCAGTATAACATAGGATCGCACGACGGGCAAAAGGTCACGGCGTCATGAAAGCCCATGCTGCGCTTGGCCATGGTGTGTCTGGTTTGGTTCCTGGCGGTGATTCTGCTATCATAGGCCCATGCACTCCCGCTCTGTTGCACGCTTCATCGGCGTTTTATCGGCGCTGGCGCTGGCCGCCGCCGGCCAATATCTGCTGAACCAGCCGGACCATTGGAGCCCCCTGCTGGCTCGGCTGCCGCTGGCGCTCTATGGCCAGCCCACCCTGGCCATCGGCCTGCTGCTGGCTGGCGCGTTGATCTTTGCCCTGGCGGCGCCCGGCCTGGCCCCGGCGACCACCGGCCGGGCGGCGGCCGCCGCGGACTTCGTCGATCACCCCACCCGCTGGGCGCGGCCCTTGTTCATCGCCTCCCTGCTGAGCTACGCCTTCAGCGTCGGGCTCTTTCTGCTGGCCGGCGAATCGGGCTGGGTGCGCGCGGGCTGGCTGGCTGGCATCGGGCTGCTGATCGCCTCCCAGACCCCCTGGGGAGCGGCCCGGACGCTGCCCAGCCGCTGGCGGCGCGATTGGCGCAGCTATGGGCTGCCAATGCTGCTCCTGCTGGCGGCCGCGGGGCTGCGTCTCTACCGGCTGGGCGAGCTGCCGCAGGACCTGCACGGCGACATGGCCTCCCACGGCCTGCAGGCGCTGGCGCTGCTGGCCGGGCAGGTGGAGGGCATTGTGGCGCTGGGCTGGGCCGACATCCCCATGACTGGCTTTCTGCCGGCCGCGGCCATGATGCGCCTTTCCGGCGACAGCGGCGCGTTGGGGCTGGGCCTGGCGTCGGCGCTGGGGGGCGTGCTGAGCGTCTGGGGGCTCTACGTCTGGCTGAATGAGACGCTGGGCCGCCGCGTGGCCCTGATCGGCGCCGCCCTGCTGGCCGTCTCCTACACCCACATCCACTTCAGCCGCATCGCCGAGTACATGGACCCGGCGCCCTTTGCCATCTGGGCGCTGGCCATGCTGGCCATCGGACTGCGCCGCCGGCAAAGCCTGCCTTTTCTGCTCAGCGGGCTGCTGCTGGCCGGCGCCAGCCTGATGTACTACTCCGGCCGGGTGATCCTGGTGGTGGCGGCGCTCTTCCTGCTCTACCTGCTGCTGGTGGAGCGCCGTCTGCTGTGGGCCAACCGCCGCGGGTTGCTCTGGCTGGGACTGGGCGCGGTGATCGGCCTGGGGCCGATGCTGCCCTTCTTCCTGATGGAGCCGGCCGGCTGGCTGCAACGCTCGCGCGAGGTGTGGGTCTTCAATCCAGCGGTGCTGGAGCATTCCCGCCACAAATACGGCGTGGAAACGGTGGGCCAGATCATGCTGGAGCAGGTGCGGCGCAGCTTGCTGATGTTCAACCACTCCATCGACAGCAGCACGCAGTTCGGCTTTCCCAAGCCGCTGGTGGACACCATCAGCGGGCCGCTGGTCGTGCTGGGCACAGCCTACGCGCTGGCCCACCTGCGGCGCTGGCCGGCCGGGCTGCTGGCCATCGCCCTGTTCACGGTGGTGGTCATGGGCAGCATCCTGACCGACAATCCTCCCTTCTGGCCGCGGCTGGTCTTCGTGCTGGCGCCGGCCATGGGGCTGGCCGGCCTGGCGGTCGATCGCGCCTGGAAGGCGACCACCGACGCCTTCGGAGAGGAGACCGGGCGCATCGTCGCCATCATCGTGGTGGGGGGACTGCTCTACGTCGGCCTGTTGAACTGGACGCTCTACTATCAACTTGCCGTCCACAACGGCCGGCCGCGCGCGCTGGTGGGGCGACTGGCCGCGACCCTGCCCCCTGACGCCGCGCTCTGCATCGTGCCCGACGACGACAACGGCTGGATCCACGGGCCGGAGGAGCGGGAGATCGCCTTCTTCCTGGGCCAGCGGCCCGGCTACGCGGTCACGCTGAACGCCGAGGGCCGCATCGCCGACTATCCCGCCCCCTGTCTGGAGGCCAGCGCGGTCTGGATCGTGCCCCAGCCGCGTCAGTCGCTGCTGTCGGAGATCCAACAGCGTCTGCCCGGCAGCATCACCACTGCCCATGGGCCGCGACCGGGAGAGACGGCCTTCTTCGTCGTACAAAGCCCATAGGCCCGCCCCGCCGTTGGTTGAGTAGCCTTCTGACGCTTGCACCTGCACTTGCGCCGAAACGCAGCGCAGGTGCAAGCGTCGAAACCAACGGCGGGACGGGCGGCTGAGCCGTCCCGCGACGACGACCGCTAGGCCTGGCCCGCGGCGACGACGATGGCCAGGATGCCCATGAAGACCACGATCATCACGATCACCGCCAGGATCAGCGCGGGGAGGATGGCGGCCAGCAAGGCCCGGCCAAGGTCCAGGCGCTGGCTGACCTGCACCGCCTTGACATAGACCACCACCCCCCACAGCCAGCCGACGAAGGCGAGAAACGGTCCGACGCAGGGGATGGGCATGAAGATGCTCAGCAGATTGGGGATGGCGAAGAGCGCGGTCAGACCGAGGAAACGGTCGACGCCGCCGTTGCCGCCCATCAGCCGGGCCACGAGCAGCACCCAGATCGCATAGCCCAAGAAGGCGCCCAACTGGACCAACGCGCCCGTCACCCACCCGCCCAGCGCCTGGAACCAGCGGGCCAGGCCGCGCGGCAGCGGGGTCTCCAGGCTGTCGATGGCCAGGCCGATGCGCATGCCGTGCAGGAAGAAGTCAGAGAACTGCTCCATGAACAGTTGGCTGGTCTCATCCTGCTGCGGCGTGGTCTGTTGCCAGAGCTCCATGCTGCGCTGGAACTCCTGGCTGAGCCGGTCGGCATCCTCCACGTCGACGACACGCACGCCTTGCACGAAGGTCACGGCCGAGGACACGCCGCCGGCCAGCAGAAAACAGGCCAGCAAGATCAGCACGCCGCGCTTCATCGCGTCCTTGCGGTCGCGAAACTGCTCGTAGGCCGGCGTGCGCAAGAGGGCAATATCCCGCAGGGTGATCAGCAGGGCGCTCATGACACACCTCCTGCCAACAACATCATCAGCGCGCCGGCCGCCACCCCGGCGATCAGGCTGATCAAGAGAACGAAGACCACCGAAGGCAGCAGCGCGGCCGCGACCGAGCGCTGCCAGCTCAGATCATGCACCGTGCGCAGCGCCATGTAGTTGCACAGCAGCGTCCACGTTCCCAGGCTGAAGACCGCCACGAAGGGGAGCACGGCCAGCAGGTTCAGCAGCTGCGGCGCCGCGGCCAGCGCCGTCGCGCCCAGCGTCTGGTTCAGCGTGCCCAGGCCGCCCAGCAGCCGGGCAAACAGGTAGGCCAGCAGGCCGTAGATCAGCCAGACGACGATCAGACCCAGCGGCGTGGTCACGATGCCCAGCAGCGAGCTGGCCGGCGACGGCGACATGGCCTGGACCGCGTCCCAGATGCCATTCCAGATCTGATACCAGGTCGCCTCGGCCTGCGGGTTCTGCTGCATGAACTGCCACCAGGGCATCTGCTGCAAGTTGGTCAGGATCAGGTCGCGGATGGCGGCCACGTTGGGACTGCTGGCCCATTCCAGCGTCGCGCCGATCACGCCCACCAGCCCCAGCGCCACGCCCAGCACCGCCAGCACGTACAAGCCCTCGACGAAGGGGTTGTCGTCATCGCGCATGCGGGCGTAGGCGTCGCGCTGCAAGAAGAGGGCGTCCCACAGCAGGACAAACGGCTTTGTGATTGCGTGCATGGTTCCTCCTTGCACCCGGACGAAACAACGGTTGCCAAAACGGCAGATGTCAAGGCATCGAGGCTACGCGGCGGCCCGCGCCTGCGCCGCCAGGTCGGCCACCAACGCCCGCTCCTCTGCCTCGCTGCTGATGCGGCCATCCAGCCAGGCGCTGCGCGCGGCGTCCAGCACCTGGCGGTAGAGGGGGCCGGGCGCCAGTCCCATGCGCTTCAGATCGCGGCCATCGGTGAATGGCCGCACGAAACGCAGCGTCTGCTCATAGCGCTGGATGTGGCCGGCCACTTCCGCGGACGCGGTGATGATCGGCAGCAGGAAGCGGGAGCCGTCGGAGGCATCCAACAGAATCCGATAGATCTCGCTGGGCGGCAGGTCAGGCTGGGCCAGCCGCGGCAGATGCGGCTTCAGCTCGTGCAGGTTCCGCAGCAGGGTGAGCGTGCTGCGCATCAGGTTCAGCCGCTGGTCCAACTGGGCAAAGGCCAGCGCGTCCAGGCGGTAGGTCCAGATGGCGAAGTAGAGCTGATCCACGTCGGAGGACAACGGGCCGCTGTGGGCCTGCATGGCCGCGCGCAGGCGCTGGAAACGTTCCACCACCCAGTCGTCCACGTGCAGCTCGGGGTGGATATGGTCCAGCACCCCCAGTTCTCCCAGACGGCGCAGCGCCTGCTCCGGTCTCTCCTCGGCAAAGATCAACTCAATCTCGTGGCGCACGCGGGCAGGGGTCACCCGGTCCAACAATGCCACGGCGTCGCTGATCAGCTCGGCGGTGCGCTGCTCGATCTGAAAGCCGAAGCGCTGCTCGAAGCGGGCCGCGCGCAGGATCCGCGTCGGGTCATCCACGAAGCTGTGGGTGTGCAGCACGCGGATCAGCCCCTGCTGCAGGTCACGCTCGCCGCCGTAGAAGTCCAGCAGTTCCCCCCACCGGCCGGGGGTGAGGGCGATGGCCAGGGTGTTGATGGTGAAATCGCGGCGGTGCAGGTCCAGCTTGATGGAGCCGCGCTCCACGGTGGGCAGCGCGGTCGGCTCGGCGTAGAACTCAGTGCGCGCGCTGACGAAATCCAGCGAGCTGGGCAGGGCGCGGGCAGAGGAGAGGGCGGCGGGGTGCGGGACCGCGGCGGCCTCAGGGTGATCGGACGGCGTGAGATCGTCGGGCGGCGCGGAGACCCCGCTGTCTGGCGCCGGCTGGTCGGCGTCGTCGCCGGGCAGGATCCACTTGGCGGCGCCGAAGCGTTTGTGGCTGCGCACGCGGCCGCCATGCACCTGGGCCAGGCCGCGGGCCAGCTTGATGGCGTCTCCCTCCACCACCAGGTCCACATCGAAATTGGCCCGGCCCAGCAACAGGTCGCGCACGAAGCCGCCCACCGCGTAGAGGGGATAGCCCAACTGCTCGGCGCTCTGGCCGGCCTGGCGCAGGGTGGTCAACAGCGGGGCCGGCAGGCCAGCCTCCATGCGCAGGCTGATGTCCTCGCGCCGCGAGTGCGCAGCGGGGCTGCCCCACAGCTTGATCAGGTCGGTGCGGGTGACGATGCCGATGATCTGGTCGCTGGCCGGATCCACCACCGGGATCTGGCCCCAGCCCGACTCGATCATCAGCCGCTGCAGGTCGGTGATGCTGGTCTCCGGGGTGACGGTGATGTGGCCGGTGCGCATGTAGCGGTCGATGGGATGGCTGGCCAGGCCGTGGTAGGTGGCGCGGTCCACCTGGCGGCGGCTGATGATGCCGCGCAGTTGGCTGGCCTGGCTGGGCCGCGGGCCGGCGCGCTGGCCGCTGTCGCCGCTCTCCACCACCGGATAGCCCTCGAAGCCGTAGCGCCGGATGATCTGCGCCATCTCCTCCACGGTGACGCCGCTGGGCACGATCACGGGGGCGCCGTGGGTCATGATCTGGGCCACGGTCACCGAGGGCTTGACCGTCTCGCGCAGCAGCTCCACCAGTTGCCGCTGCACATCTTCCAGCCGGCGATGGCGGATCAGCGCGGCGGCCGCGCGCGCGTGGCCGCCGCCCCCCAGTTGCTTGGCAATGTGCCCCACGTCGATGGCGTCGCTGGTGCTGCGCGCCACCATCTGCAGGCGGTCGCCCAGGTCCACCAGCAAGAAAAGCCCATCGGGCTCATAGACATCGCGCAGGCTGTGGGCCAGGGTGCTGATCTCGTCGCTGAAGCCGGGCGCGCTGGCCGCGGCGATCACCACCGAGTGGCCGGCGATATCGACCACCTGGCTGGTCTCGGTCAGCTTGCTGTACAGCTCGGTCTGGGCCGGGGTCAGGGGATGATAGAGGAAACGGCGCAGCACTTGCAGGTTGGCGCCCTGCTCCAGCAGCCAGGCGCTGGCGCGCAGGTCGCGCGGCGTCGTGGTGACGTAGACCAGCGACCCGGTATCCTCGTAGATGCCCAGCAGCAAGAGCGTGGCCTCGACCTGGGTCACGGGCAGGTTGCGTTCGGCGATGCGCTCCACCAGCAGCGTGGCGGTCGCGCCCACCTTGTCCCCCCAGTACTGCCAGCCCGGCTCGTCGGGGTTCTGCCAGGCGTGATGATCGATGTAGAGCCCGGGGGTGTCGGGCCGCATCCCGCGCACCGTGGTGAAGCTCTGGGTATCGACCACAATCACCCGCTCCACCGGGCGGCGGGGCAGCTCCTCCTGGCGGCGAAAGGGCAGCCCGCTGCGGTAGAGGGCCAGGAACTCGCGCAGGTTGCGGTTCAGCGTGCGCGGCAGCACCGGCACAGCCTCAGGAAAGAGCTTGTGCGCCCCCAGCATCGAGGCCAGCGCGTCGAAATCGGTGTGTTCGTGGGTGAGGATGAGGGTGATGCTCTCTGCGGCCATGGGCGTCTCCGCGCGCTATTGTACCACAGGCCACGGGCGAGAGCACAACGGCCAGGCGCGCGCTGTGCCGCGGACGTGGGATGGTTTGGGGTAATGAGTAATGCGTAATGCGTAATGCGTAATGCGTAACCGGAGGCGTCTGTGACTCCCGCTGGGGTCAGTGCCGGGGTCAGCGCTGGGGCCGATGCTGGGGCCGGTCTCCGACCGTGCCCCGTCCCGACATCAGTGCTGGGGCCGACACCGGGGTCGATGCTGGGGCCGGCGCCGGCGCCGATGCTGGGGCCGACACCGGGATCGATGCTGGGGCCGGTCTCTGACCGTGCCCCGTCCCTGCCGATGCTGGGGCCGGTCTCCGACCGTGCCCCGCCCCGACATCAGCGCTGGGGCCGGCGCCGATGCTGGGGCCGGTCTCCGACCGTGCCCCGCCCCGACCCCAGCGGCGCGCGCGCCAACGCGGTGTAGACCGCCCCGTCAGGCCGCAAATCGCTCTGAAACAGCACGATCTCCTCCACCGCCACCCGACCCAGCTCGCCGACCTGCACCCGCCCCAACGCAGCGCTCAGCGCCTGACGCTCCGCCGCGCTGCCGCGGTCGTTGACGCGCCCCAAGGTCAGGTGCGGGCTGAACGGCCGCGTCTCCCGCGCATAGCCCAGCCGGGACATGTGCAGGTCCAGGGCGCGCTGCACCCCCAGCAACGCCCTGGGCAGATCGGGCATGCCCACCCACAGCACGCGCGGCTGGCGTGGATTGGGAAAGACGCCAAAACCAGCCACCCGTAGCTCGCAAGGATCGAAGCCGGCCGCGGCCATCTGCATCCCCGCAACGATGGCCGGCGTCTGCTCCTCCGGCGTGTCCCCCAGAAACTTCAGCGTCAGATGAATGCCGTCGGGCCTGGTCCAGCGCACCGCCCGGGGCGGCAGCGCGGCCTGCACCTCAGCCTGAGCCTGGCCCAGGGCGCGCCGGAGCTCAGGGTCAAGCTCGACGGCGATGAACAGGCGCAGTGGTTTGGCTGGCATGGTCAGAATGCCGGGCGTCAGCCGGCAGGGGGGCAGGGCAACGCCACATCGTCCCTGCGCCGCGGCGGCTGCGGCGCAGCACGCGTCACGCGTTGGGCGATGTGCGCCAGCGTCTCGCCCGTCTCTGGATGGCAGTAGTCGGGCGCCAGATCGGCCAGCGGCGCGGCCACGTGGGCAAAGCGCAGGATCTCCGGGTCGGGGATGTGGCGTCTGCCCAGGTCCAGAATGGCCTGGTCGTAGAGCGAGATGTCGATGTCGATGGTGCGCGGCGCGTTGGGGTCGGCGCTGCGCTGACGGCCCAACTGGCCTTCGATGCCGGCCAGCACCTGCTCTTTCAGCTCAGCCGGCGCCAGGGCAGTCTCCAGCGCCACGGCCGCGTTGAAAAAGGTGGGATCGCCGGGATTGCCCACGGGCGCGGTCTCGTAGACGGCCGAAACGGCCAACAGCCGGCCATGGCCGGCCAGCAGGCGCACCGCCTGCGGCAGGTTGTGCTCCTTGTCCAGGTTGGAGCCCAGGGAAAGATAGGCGACAGGCATAACGCGATGGCGCTCCCAGCCCGGAGTTCACTTCGGCCGCAGCCGAAGCCGGGCGTCAGGCAAAATCAGCCGGGCCGCGCTCGATGACCACCCCCACCGAGCGAACAAAGCGCAGCGCGCCTGGCTTCTGCACGCTGATCACCGCGCGCGCCACGCCAAATTCCACCACCGCGATCTCGGCGATCTTGTGCGCCATCCGCTCGACCAGGAAATACTCAGACTCCTCCACGTGATCGATCACGCGCTTGGTCAGCGTCTTGTAGTTGATGGCGTCCTCGATGTCGTCGCTCAAGCCGGCCCGCCGCATGTCGCCATAGAGGGTCAGATTGATGATCACATCCTGCTTCTTGATGCGCTCCTCGGGATTGATGCCCACGATGCAGCGCACCAGCAGGTCGTGGATTTCGATGCGGTCGGTTGTCATGGAATCTCTCACTCTCGCTGCTGCTGGCTCGGCCGGGACCTGGGAAGTCCGCGGCTAAACCGCCATGATTTCTGCCGATTGTGACCAGCCTGACTTGAACGAGCTGGACAGCAGACTTATAATGTCGTTCATTGTAGCCAATCAAACCAGACAAAACTGTGACAAATCACCCGCTTGATCAAGTTGGGCCACAGACCGGGGCGCTGAGGATCTCATTCACCTGACCATGCTGTCGCCGCGCCGGTGCGCCCGAAAACAGGGACCATGCCGCACCTGGAGACCCAGCCAAACCCGGCGGGACGCCCGGCAATCATCCAGGCGCCTGAAAGGAAAAACCATGCCGTACCTCGAATCTGACACCCACCCCCTTGCGTTGACAACCCCGGCGTATGGCGTCAATGGCCACGCCCATGGACACGAAGCCGATTGGGCCGATGATGAATCGCCGGCCACGGCCGCATCGCAGACCGCCATAGAAGACGCCGTGCGTCAGATTCTGACGGCCATCGGCGAAGATGTGGAGCGCCAGGGGCTGTTGCGCACGCCGACGCGCGTCGCCAAGGCCTATGCCGAGCTGACCGCCGGCTATACCACCGACCCGGTGGCGTTGATCAACGACGCCGTCTTCGATGTGGCCTACGATGAGATGGTGCTGGTCAGGGATATCGACTTCTTCAGCCTGTGCGAGCATCACCTGCTGCCTTTTTATGGCCGGGCGCATGTGGCCTACATCCCCAACGGCAAGGTGATCGGCCTGAGCAAGATCCCGCGCATCGTCGAGATGTTCGCCCGGCGCTTGCAGGTGCAGGAGCGCATGACCCATCAGATCGCCGACTTCTTGCAGGAAACGCTCGAGCCGCAGGGGGTGGCTGTGGTCGTCGAAGGCCAACACCTGTGCGCGGCCATGCGCGGGGTCAAGAAGGCCAACGCCCGCATGACCACCAGCGCCATGCTGGGCAGCTTCAAGCACAACCCCCAAACGCGCGGCGAGTTTCTGGACCACATCGCCCGCCACACGCACCGCTGAGACGGCGACTCTCGACGCCGCCCGCAGTCAGCGCAGCGCCCCCTCCCTGCCCATCCGGCGGCGCTAAACTTCCGGCAATTTGCCCAAAAAGCCTGTGCCGCATATCATAGCTGCATTCGTCCGGGTGTCTGCTCCCCCGCGCTCGCGCGCAACCAGCCTGCAAGTTCAGTGTTGTACGAGATGTCGAGAAATACTGTCGTTACCATTCAATCGAACGTTGGATCGCCTGGCGTGCGCCGGTTCAAGGCGGCGCCATGACTGACCTTGCCCTGAGCACCGATGCTGACCAGTTGGCGGCTTCGTCCGGCGAGCTGGCGCTGGAGCACGACGCCGAGGCTGTTCTGATTGAGCAGGCCAAAGAGGACCCGCTGGCCTTTGGCGTCCTCTACGAGCGTTATGTCGATCGCATCTACAGCTACATCTATTATCGAACCGGCAACCAGCAGGATGCTGAGGATCTGACCGCCCGGACTTTCTTCAAAGCGCTGGATCATATCGGCCGTTTCAACAACCGCGGCGTGCCCTTTTCCGCCTGGCTTTACCGGATTGCCCATAACCTGGTGGCCAATTGGCACCGCGACCGCAGCCGGCGGCGCGAGTTGGTGCTGGAAGACCAGTCCCATCTCTCCCATAGCTCAGGCAACCCGGAACACTTCGCCGAAGCCTCCGAGGCCCGCGAGGCGCTGATGAGCGCCATCCGCCAGTTGCCCGACGACCGCCAGCAGTTGATCCTGCTCAAGTTCAGCGATGCGCTGCCCAATGCCCAGATCGGCGTGATCATGGGCCGCAGCGAAGGGGCCATCAAGTCGCTCTACCATCGCACCCTGCTGGCCCTGCGGGAAGATCTGCAGCAGCGCGGCTTTATCTGATGACGTTCTGCTTTCGATGTGCGCTTGGGCGACCCGCCAAGTACAGGCAACTTCCTTCATGATCCGCATTGTCACCGACTCGACCTGCGATCTGCCTGAGGGCCAACTGGCCCGGTTGGATGTGCCGGTCGTGCCAATTCATCTCTTCTTCGGCGCCGACGAGTACCGCGAGGGCGTCACTTTGAGCTATGAGGAATTCTATCGCAAGGTAGAGGCTCTGGGCATCGTGCCCAAGACCTCGCAGCCCTCGCCGGGGGATTTCGCCGAGGTCTATCGCAGGCTGGCAGAGGAGGGGGCGACCACCATCCTCTCGCTGCATGTGACGGGCAGGCTCAGCGGCACGGTCCAATCGGCCGAGATGGCAGCCGGGCTGGTGAAGGATCAGGTCGATGTGCGGGTTTTCGACTCGCGCGCCGGCTCGGCGGCGCTGGGTTTCATGGTGCAAGAGGCGACGGAGCTGCTGGCCCAGGGCGCAAGCGTCGATCAGGTGCTGGCCCGCTGGGAGACGATCCGTGCGCATCTGGGCATCTACTTCTACCTGGATTCGCTGAAGTACGCCCGCATGAGCGGTCGCGTCGGCGCCTTGCAGAGCTCGCTGGCCTCGTTGCTGCACATCAAACCGCTGGTCGCCCTGGACGATGGCCTGTTGGCGGTGGCCGAGCGGGTGCGCAGCCGCAAGGCAGCGCTCAACCGGCTGGTCGCCATGGCGACCGAACGGGCCGCCGACCGGGCCGTCAACGTTGCGGTCATCCACGCCGAAGACCTGGCCGGCGCTGAGAGTCTGCTGGCGCAGGCCAAAGAGGCGCTGGATTGCCGCCAGACGATGATCTGCCGCCTGGCGACCTCCCTGGTGGTCCACCTTGGCGTCGGCGTGTTGGGAATCGTCCTCTATCCGGTCGATCCCGCCCACCCTTCGGCGCGTTAGGACTGTCAGTCCTGGGACGCGACCTGACGAAACGAGCATGGATATGGACAAGCGCAGCCCTGAGGAATTGCTCAACGCCTACGGCCTTCCCGGCGTGGACAACGATGTCACGCCGGAGGATCTGGCAGGCCTGACGCCGGAGGCGCGCGCTGAATTGGAATCCCTCGCCCAGTTCGGGCTTCTGCTCAAACAGAGCCTGGCGCCGGCGCCGTTGCGCCTGGCCTTTCGCGAGGACCTGCGTCAGAGCCTGGTGGCCACAGGGCTGGAGCGACAGGGCTGGCGCGGCATGATCCTGTTCCAACTGCGCGAGCACTGGAAGATCACGGCTGCCGCGGCGGCCACGGCCTCGGGCGTCTCCGTGGCCGTCGGCGCGATCAGCGTGGCAGTCTGGTACCGCGGCCGCTCGCAGTCTTGACGCTGCGAGAGGGCAACTTCTCGACTCTTTTGCTTTCTCGATAGCAGGCGGCAATGAGGCCGGCGGCTGCAAACGGCGCAGCTCGGTCGTTGACCGCCTGTTGTCTTGTCATCATTCGGATCGATAGCACTCATCTCGGAGGATTTTTCATGTCGCAACGCTATGCCAGAATCACCGGCTGGGGCAAGTATGTGCCGGCGCGACGGTTGACGAACTATGACCTGGAACAGATGGTCGATACCAACGATGAATGGATCACCAGCCATACCGGCATCCGGGAGCGACGCATCGCCGCGCCGGAGGAGACCGCGGTGGACATGGCCGTGCAGGCCAGCCGCATAGCTCTGGAGCGCGCCCAGGTTCAGCCGGAAGAGCTCGACCTGATCATCTTTGCCACCTCCACGCCCGATTACTTTGTGCCAGCCGCGGCCAGCCTGCTGCAAGACCGGCTGGGCGCGCGCGGGGTGGCCGCCTTCGACCTGTCGGCCGGCTGCACCGGTTCGATCTATGCCCTGGTGACCGGCTCCCAGTATGTCCAGACCGGCATGTGCCAGCGGGTGCTGGTGGTGGGCGCCGAGAAGATCTCCGCCGGCATCGACTACACCGACCGCAACACGGCCATCATGTTCGGCGACGGCGCCGGCGCCCTGGTGCTGGAGGCCAGCAATTCCCCCACCGGCCTGCTGGCTTTCGAGCTGGGCTCCGACGGCGCGCTGTGGGACGCGCTCTACTGTCCGGGCGGCGGCAGCGCCAACCCGTTCAGCGAAAAGGTGCTGGCCGCGCGTGAACATTATCTGCACATGGATGGCAAACGGGTTTTCAAGTTCGCCACTAAGACGCTGACCCGCAGCATCCAGAACGTGGTCGAAAAGAGCGGCCTGCCCTTCAGCGAGATCGACTTCATGATCCCCCATCAGTCCAACGCGCGCATCATCGAACTGCTGACCAACCGCCTCAAGCTCGATCCGCAAAAGGTGATGGTCAACCTGGATCGCTACGGCAACACGTCGGCCGCGGCCATCCCCATCGCCCTGGCTGACGCCGCCGATCAAGGCAAGATCGCAGAAGGCGATCACATCGTGCTGGCCGGCTTTGGCGCGGGGATGACCTGGGGAACCGCGGTGATCCACTGGGAGCCGACCAAGCCCAGCGAGGAGCAGGCGATTCTGGTGGAGAACTGGCCGATCCGCGAGGCGCTGCAACTTCAGGCCAACAAGGTGCGCGCCGCGGTCTGGTCGGCCCAGGTGACGGCCCGCACCAAGGCGCAGGAGGCCAGCATGTCGGTGATGGTGCCCTTCTACACCTGGCAGCGCAAGCGCAAGAAGGCGAAGGCGCTGCAAGCAGGGGAGAACACCGACCAGCAGCAAGGCTGAAACAAAAACCCCCGGCCCAATGGGTCGGGGGTTTTTCTTGCTCCTGCTCCAAGCGGCGGGCCTCATCCTGACGCTCTGGCCGGTCTCCCGACCTGACGCTCTGGCCGGTCTCCTGACCGAGCCAGCCCGCCATCATCCTGACGCTCTGGCCGGTCTCCTGACCGAGCCAGCCTTGACGCTCTGGCCGGTCTCCCGACCGAGCCAGCCCGCCATGCCAGCCCTAATGCCGATTAGCTGTAGCGCGGCGCCGGCTGGCCGCCGCTGCGCTTGGCTTCCAGATAGCGGCGCATGGCATCGGCGTCGGGCAGACCGGTCCCGGTCGTCGCGTCGCTGATGCCTGTCAGCCGCTGGCGCTGAATGCGCTGCTTGAGAATGGTCTCGATCTTGCGCACCATTACCTCGTCGGTGGGGGTCACCAGGGTGAAAGCCGCGCCGGCCATCTGCGCCCGGCCCGTGCGGCCGATGCGATGGACATAGTCCTCGGCCACGCTGGGCAGGTCGTAGTTGACCACATGCGACACCCCCTCCACGTCGATGCCGCGCGCCGCGATGTCGGTGGCCACCAGCACGCGCGCCTGGCCGCTGCGGAAGGCCTCCAGCGCGGCGATGCGCTGGTTCTGCGAGCGGTTGCTGTGGATCACAGCCGCGGCCACGCCTGAGCGCTGCAGGTTCTTGGCCACCCGGTCGGCGCGATGCTTGGTGCGGGTGAAAACCAACACGCTGTTGACGCCATCCTGGCGCAGCAGATGCTGCAAAGCCTGGATCTTGCGATCCTCAGGCACCGGGAAGAGCGTCTGGTCGATGACCGCCGGCGCGGCCGCTTTCTCCACGCCGACCCGCACCGGGTCGCGCGTCACCTCGCTGGCCAGCTCCAGGATCGGCTGCAAAGTGGCCGAGAAGAGCATGGTCTGGCGCTGGCGGGGCAGCAGACGGGCCACCTTGCGGATGTCGGGCAGGAAGCCCACATCCAGCATGCGGTCGGCCTCGTCCAGCACGAAGACCTCCAGGTTGCCGAAGCTGATGTTCCGGCGCTGCACGTGATCCAGCAGCCGGCCGGGGGTGGCGATGACGATATCGACGCCCTGCCGCAGCGCCTTCTCCTGATTGACCAGGGAGACGCCGCCGAAAACCGCGACCGAGCGCAGTTTGGTGTGTGCGCCCAGCCGTTCGGCATGGTCGGCCACTTGCAGCGCCAGCTCACGCGTGGGCACCAGGACCAGGACACGCGGCGCGGTGCGCTGGGGGTTCTTGGGGTTGGGCCCGTGGAGCAGCCTGTGCATGGTCGGCAGCAGATAAGCTGCGGTCTTGCCGGTGCCGGTCTCAGCCGAGCCCAGAATGTCATGCCCCTGCAAGGCGGGCGGAATAGCCGCCACCTGAATGGGGGTCGGGGTAGTGAACTCCATCTCGACCACGCCCTCTTGCAGGCGCGCGTCGAGTGGGAACTGTGCAAAACTCATTTGTCTCCTATGATGCGGTCGTGATGTATGGAAATCCAGGTCTGGCAGGTCGCTGAGCGCGCCTGGCCGGGTCTGGTACTTGTTGCCGAGGTGAACGACCGCAGGGACACGTCGGGGTGGGCTGCACACAAAAACGCCGTTCCTGGCCAGAAAACCGGACGGCGTCTTACGAACCGGAGATGCTTGCTAACCCACGGGGGAGACTATAGCACAGCTTGGGCCATTCGTCAAGCGCAGTCGCCGTCGACGAAGACCGGCAAATTGCCCAGAGCAACCACATGCGACCAGTCGCCGTCCCCCTCGGTAAAGACCGCGGCCACCCTGCTGACCTGAGCGCCGGCCTTGGTCATCACCTGCTGCATGCCCTCCAGCGTGCTGCCGGTGCTGACCACATCGTCGATCAGGATCACGCTCTTCCCCATGATCAGCCGGTGATCCTTCTCGTCCAGGTAGAGGGTCTGGGGGACGCCAGTGGTGATGGAGACTGTCTCGGCGCTGAGCGCGTCGCCCATGTAGGTCTTGTAGCTCTTGCGCAGGACGATGTAGGGCAGCCCCATCAGCGCGCTCATCTCGTAGATCAGCGGGATGCTCTTGGCCTCGGCCGTCACCAGCACGTCGGCCGGCGTCTCCTTGAGCCGCTCAGCCAGCGACGCGGCCGCGGCCTTGACCACGATGGTGTCGCCCAGCATGTTGAAGATGGCGATGCGCACGCCGGGTGCGACCTCGAACAGGGGAAAGTGCCGGGTCAGGCCGGCAACCTCGACGGTGTAGGTTTGACGGTGATGCATGGTTGGTTTTGCCTTGAAAGGTGATCTCAGCGACGCAGGATTTCTGCCTCACGCAAAGGGCAGAGCCTCCTGGCGTCCAGTGATAGTATACACAATATCGGCGTCATGACAACCGTGTCGCACCTCTTGCGGCAATTCCAAATATGGCGCGGAGTCGAGGCTTTAGCCAGGTCTGGACGATGCGAGTCGGGCGCGCTGACCCGCCTGAAGGCTCGACTCCGGTTTGGCAGCCGTCATATCAGGTCCGCTCCTTGACTGCGATCAACCGCGGGCGGCCGCGGCGATCAGCGCCTCCAGCGGCTGCGCCGGCTGGCCAAAGCGCTCCCAGTCCGTGGCGATGCGGCGCTGGCCCTGCTGCCGCAGGCCGCGCACGTTGCTGCTGCCGATGGGCAGCCGGATCATGGGCACGCTCTCCAGCAGCCACAGACCGGCCAACACCGGCGCCGTCGGCACGGGCAACAGCAGCGAACGCCGGCCCTCCTGCCGCTGGATCGCCTCGATCAGCTCCCGCAGCGTCACCGGCTGCGGCTGCACCAGGTTCCACGCCTGCCCGCGCAGCCCGGCGCCGTCGCTCAAAATCGCCGCGCGCAGCACGGCGCACAAGGCGTCGATGCCCACCACGTAGAGCAACTGCCGCCCGCCGTCCAGCAGCGGCGTCACGGGCAGGCGGGTGGCCGAGCGACGCATGCGGGCGTACATGCCGCCATCGCCCACCACCACGCCCAGCCGGAACGCCACTTCGTCCGCCGCCGCAAAGCGTTGCTCCAGCGCCCACTTGGCGCGGCCGTAGTCCGACAGCGCATCCGCCTCAGCCGACAGCGTGCTGAGCAGGATCTGCAAGCCCACGCCGGCCGCGCGGCCCTCCTCCAGCCAGCGCCCCGTCCCCTCCACGTTCAGGCGGTAGGCGTCTGGCCCCGTCGCCAGCGCGGTGTGGACGATGGCAGCGACCGGCCGGCTGGCCAGCGCGGGCAGCAACGTCTCGCCCAGGCTGGCCGGGAAGAGCTGGGCGTAGCCGGACAGCGCATCCCCGCGCCGCGCCGCGCCCAGCACGGTCATGCCCGCGTCGGCCAGAGTCTGCGCCGCGTGGCGGGCGATGAAACCGCCCGCGCCGGTGATCAAGACAGCAGTCATGCGGCGGCCCCCACGGCGATGCGCATGGCGTTGGCCATCATGCCCAGCGACATGTTTTTGGCCGACAGGTTGGAAAAGCTGGCCGAGTCGGCGATGTAGACCCGTTCAGCGCCGTACAGCCGCCCGCTGGGATGGCACTGGTAAGGCCCCGGCGCGGCGCGCATGGGCAGCGTGCCGGCGTAATGGATGGCGTGGCCGGTGATCGGCTGCTGGACCAGCGCCGGATGTGTCCACAGTCCCAGGCCGCGCAGGCTGGCAAGCAGCGGCGTCAGCCGGGCCAGGTCGACCGGGAAGGGCTGGCCCTCGATGCGCAGGCGACCATCGTCCAGCAGCCCCAGGCGGGAGGGCGGCTGCATCCAGGCGGGGAAATAGAGCTGCAGCATCAGCATGGCCGGCAGCAGGTGGCGGATCAGCGCCAGGTTGGCGCGCGCGGCCAGCGGAAAGCGGCCAAAGAACTCAGCCCGCAGCGGCGCGGTCAGCTCCAACAGACTGCCTTGCAGGATCGTCTGGTAGGCCGCCGACTCCCAGACCAGGTTGAGCTGCACCAGCCCAAAGGCGTGGGTGTCCAGCCGGCGGCCCAGCGAGGCGGGCAGCACCAGCGGGATCTGCACGACGGGGTTCTCCAGCAACGGCAGGCGGGCCGCGACGTCGCCGGCGCTTTGCAGGGCGATGCGGGCGGTGTTGATCGCGCCTGCGGCCAGCAGCAGGCGCCGGCCGGTCACTGCGACGTCCGCGCCGCTGGCAAGCTGGCGGGCATAGACCGTCACCCCATCGGCCGTCTCCTGCCAGCGCTGCACCAACAGCCCCGGCCGATAGTCGATCTGGCCGGCGCGGATCAGGCGACGCAGCGTCACCGCGGGGGTGTAGATGAAGGGCTGGGGCTGCCAGAACTCCAGATTGCTGTAGTCGCAGGCCGGCCGCTGCTCCTTGGGCGCGGTCAAAACGCCAAGGCGCGGCCGTCCCAGGGCGATGCCCCTGGCCCGCAGCCCGCGCCGGCGGCGGCGATAGGCCAGCGCCACGCGGCGGGCGTTGTGGGAAAGCTCCAGCGGCGGCTGCAAGCCGGCCGGATCGCCGAAGAACTCGGTCAGGTCGTCGTCGGCCCCGCTGATGCCGATCTCATCGGTCAGGATGTCGAAATAGCGGGTCAGCTCAGCCAGGCTGATGGGGAAATCCTGCAGGTCGGCGTTGATCCAGCGGTAAAGTCCCGCGCCCCAGGCGTTGCCCAGCCCGCCCAGGGCGAAGCTCTGGATGGCCTGAAACTCCTGCTGGCTGAGCGGGCCCAGCGCGACCGCGTCGCGAGTGACGAAGGCCATGGCGGGCGCGTTGAGCTTGGCCACGGTGGGCTCGTCGCTCAGCACCCCGGCCAAGCCGCGGTAATCGGCGCCGATGTGCAGGTCGAAGCTGTCGTGCTGGGCGCGGTAGCGGTAGAGGTTGCCCTGGACGCGCGGCGCGGTGCGATCGTCCACGTGGCCCACATCCAGCACGATGGGCCGATGGCCGGCCTGCACCAGCGCCAGTGCGGCCGCGGTCGCGGCCGCGCCGGAGCCGACGATGATCAGCTCAGCCATGCGCGCCTCCCCGCAGCAGCCAAAGGCCCTTGATCCCCTGGCGCGCGCTGTGGGCCGCGGCCCAGGCCATGGCGGCCGCGCCGGCCAGAAAGCTGGAGCGCTGGTTGACGTAGAGCGGCTGGTTCTCAGGCAGGGTCTCGGCCAGCGCGACCATGGCCTGCACTTTGCGCGTCAACAGCGGCAGCCGCCCGGTGAGCCGGCCCGCCAGCTCCAACGCCTCCAGATCAGCCCGCGTTTCGACCGCGCGGTAATAGGCCGTCAGCTCAGCCGGGCTGGCGGCCGCGTTGAGCCGCTCGATCACCGGCAGAAAACGCTGCATGAGGACCGGCGGAATGGCGCGGCCAAACAGCATCTGGTAGATGGCCCGCGCTTCCTCCGCGTGAAGATGCTCGAAATTCGACATGACGCATGGCCCCCTTCAGCTCAGGCCAGCCGCCTGGCCGCGCCCGTCCGGGGATCGACGTGCGGCCTGCGCCAACTCCGCCGCGAAGCTGGCCACGGCCTGGGCTGGATCGTCGCCGCTCTGCTCGGCCAGCTTGACCAGCGCGCTGCCGACGATGACGCCATCGGCGATCTGGGCGACCTGGGCCGACAGCGCGGGCGTGCTGATGCCAAAGCCGACGGCCAGGTAGAGGGGCCGGCCGGGGGCCTGGCGCTGCGCCTCGGCCCGCGCCCGCTGCACGAAGGCTGCCAGGTCGTCGGGCAGCCGCTCGCGCGCGCCGGTGATGCCGGCCACGCTGACCAGATAGACGAAGCCCTGGCTGCGGGCCACGCCCAGGCGAATGCGTTCGGCGGTGCTGGTGGGGGCCAGCAGGAAGACCGTGGCCAAGCCATGCTGCCGACACAGCGCGCTCAACTCCTCGGCCTCCGGCTCGTCGGGGGGCAGGTCGGGCACGATCAGGCCATCGGCGCCGGCCGCGGCCGCGTCGGCCACGAAGCGCGCCAGGCCATAGGCCAGCAGGGGGTTGATGTAGCCCATCAGGCAGAAGGGGATGTGCGGGATGGCCGCGGCCAGCTCCTGCACCAGGGCCAGGCAGCGCTCCACCGTGGCGCCGTTTTCCAGCGCCCGCTGCCCGGCCGCCTGGATCACCGGCCCATCGGCCAGCGGGTCGGAGAAGGGCAATCCCAGCTCGAACAGGTCGGCGCCGGCCGCGGCCAGCGCCTGGATGATGGCCGGCGAGGCCTCCAGGGTGGGATGGCCGAGCATCTGGTAGGGCATGAAGGCCGCGCGGCCCTCGGCCTGGGCTTTGGCGAAGGCGGCCTGGATTCTTTCAACTCCGGTGCGTTTCAACGGAGACTCCTTTGGTGATTTGTAATGCGTAATGCGTAATGCGTAA